>CAZEKV010000055.1:0-14421 GCA_964512945.1 uncultured Spirochaetales bacterium
AGTTTTTTCTGTCTGGCGTATTTCGGCAACCTTTCCATAGAGTTCACTTGTTGATGCCTGATAAAATTTCACTTTTTTTTCCATTCCGAGAATCCTGACCGCTTCAAGCAATCTTAGAGTTCCCATCGCGTCCGTATCAGCCGTATATTCAGGAACCTCAAAAGAGACTTTTACATGACTCTGTGCACCCAGATTATATATCTCATCGGGCTTTACTTCCTGAATTATTCTTATTAGGTTTGTTGAGTCGGTAAGATCCCCATAATGTAAGTGAAACTTCACCCCTTTTTCGTGGGGATCCTTGTATAAGTGATCCACACGATCCGTATTAAGGGAAGAAGCCCTTCTTTTCAGGCCATGGACATCGTAGCCCTTATTCAACAAAAATTCGGATAAATAGGCTCCATCCTGACCGGTTGTCCCTGTTAATAAAGCTGTCTTTGCCAAAAGCTGCTCCTGATTAAATAGCTTTCTTTTCCTCGCAATTATAATATAATTTATGGATGCTATTTAACATACGTTTTTTCCAGTTACTATTATTTGTAACACTATCTACGGTGTTTTATTTTTTTCTACTTTTGCTCATTATCTTTCCCTGGACTCCGGGTAGAGTCATAGCCTCCCAAATACCCGAAAAAAGCGATCTGATTGTTATTCTCGAGGGAGAACACTATATAAGGATCAATCACGCAATTCTTCTATCTGAAAAAGGAATCTCTAAAAATATATTTTTTCCTGGAATTTGCCTTCCGGAAAATAAAAAGTATTATAAAAAACAAATCGAAGAACACCCCTTTATTAATTTTTTCTCTAACTCAAAAACAAACTCTACCTACGAAGAAGCCTTAAGAACAAAGTCCTTTGTAAAATCACATAGTTTCAAAAAAATAACAATTGTAACTTCTCCATATCACTCTTTTAGATCATGGTGGATATTTTCAAAGCTAATCCCTGATGCAGAAATAATTTCCACTCCTGTCCCCGAAAACGAAAGCTGGTTTTGTCTTGAGAAGGCAAAAAACGATCCCTTTCACAAAAAAGTTATCTTTAGAGAACAGCTTAAATTTTTTTTCTATTACCTGTTATACTCATGGCAAATTTACTGATTCATAAACTCACTTTCTATCGTTCTGTTTATTCCCTCTTCAAGGGATACTTTCGGTTTAAACCCTGTAGCACCTATCTTTGAAGAGTAAAAGATGGTATTTGAACAGAATTTTTTCACCCTGACCCTGCTTACAGAAAATTCCTTTCCTGACAGAGCAGAAAGCAGATCAAAAAATATCCCGCCAAGATATCCAAGAAAATACGGGAAGTGAAAAACCCTTTTACAGCCTTTCCCAAGTTTTGTCTTTATTGTTCTTACAAGGGTGTTCATGTCGAAATCCGGCTTATCAATATAGTTAAACAAATGTTCGCCATTTTCTAGAGAAAGAACATGGGAAAGAAATCCTGCCACGTTCTCGACATAGGCCATAGATTTTTTATTCCTGCCGCTGCCTATCATAAGAAA
The DNA here is from genome assembly GCA_964512945.1 of uncultured Spirochaetales bacterium. Classification (GTDB taxonomy): domain Bacteria; phylum Spirochaetota; class Spirochaetia; order CAZEKV01; family CAZEKV01; genus CAZEKV01. Next base: position 1,514 of record CAZEKV010000055.1, read on the forward strand.
TTTCCCGGAGGTAACCTGACGAAATAAGTTGTAAACATTTCCTCTATTTTTTTCTCCGAAAACGACCGTGGGTCTTATAATAACCAATTTCCTGTCTTTTCCCCGTTTAAACCAGTTTTTATACACTTTTTCTGCTTCATACTTAGTTCTTCCATAATCATTAAAATAATTTATTTCCCCGTTTTCATCGGTTTCTCTCTCAACAAAACCATAAACAGCCACCGTGCTTGTAAAAATAATGGTTTTTATCCCGGCTACTTCTGCAGCAGTACAAACATTTCGAGCTCCTGTAATATTAACATCATCATAAAGATCCGGAGGCTGAACATTGTCCTTATGTTCCGCTGCAAGATTGTAGATAACAGAACATCCTTTAAGAGCTTTAAGAAGGCTTTTCTCATCCCGAACATCGGCATTTTTCCATAAATCAGGAAATTGATCACTCGTTTTTTTATCAACTATTACTACATCTCTTTTTTCCCGAACAAGACTTCTCACAAGCTCTGTTCCGATAAACCCGGAACCCCCGATTACTGCTATTTTCCCTTTTCTCATTTGTTAACACTTTCCCTGTATAGAGTCTTTAATTTCTCTATTACATTCTCCTCATTAAATTTGTTTACTGCCATTTCTTTTGCATTTCTCGAAAATTTTTTCAGAACGCTGTCCTCTGTTAATATTTTATAAATTCGATCGGCAAGACTTTTATAATCACCATACTGGACAAGGTATCCGTTAAAATCATTTATTATAAGCTCGTTGGTTCCCACAACATCGGTTCCAATACAGGGAATTCCAAAAAACATGGATTCCATAATACTCCTCGGTTTTCCTTCCTTTTTCGAAGTCAGGATCGAAAGTTTGGCAGTTTGCAAATATCCGACAACTTCCCGCCGGTCGAGTTGCCCTGTAAATTCGATATTCTTTTTTAGGTCATTTTCCCTTATCAGCTCACTAAACTGACCGGCATCCCCTTCCCCGATAAATACCGCTCTAAATTCATCAAAACCAAATTTATTTTTCATTATCCCGAGGGCTTCAACAAGCATTTTCTGATTTTTTACAGGTTCAATTCTTGCAATACAAACAATAAGATTCTCTTTTTTCCCGGCATTTGCAGATAGATCAAATTCATCAAAATCTATTCCATTCCCGATATACTTCAGTCGTGTCCATCTTTCACACCCCATTTTCTTTGTTAAATTCAATTCATACTCATTTTGAAATAACAAATAGTTTGTGATTCTGGATAAAACCTTTTCCAGGAATTCATATACTCGTTTTTTGAAACCCGTAAACCTTGTAAAATGATAACCATGAACCTGATGGATTACAATTAGGTTTTTATGGTTTCTTTTGTAAAACCAGGCGGCAAGTCTTCCCACAGCTCCAGCCTTTGAATTATGGGTATGCAGTATGTCAGGACTTTCCTTTTTTATTATCCTGTATACTTGTTTTATTTCCCCTATAAGCCGGAACAAATTCAATTCCCTTTTTATATCGGCTTCTATAACCCTTATTTTGTTCCTTTCTATTTTAGCAGTCAGTTTCCCCGGAGGACAGATAATTAAATTCTCGAAGCCACCATCCCTGTTTATCTTGCTTACACGAGATCTCAAAAGCCTGTACGCGCCCTGACTTGTTCCGGAAAAATCAATAATTTTTATCATCAAAACCTACTACTTAAATTGTAGCAATCCCCTTTTCTTCCCTTCGCCTTACAACACTAATGTAATACAAAAGAATAACTATTACTAAAAAGAAATTAGTTCTATATCTTATCGCAGATCCTGGATTGAACATTCCCTGGGGATAATGAACAAACAATAACCAGAATGAAGTATTAAAAACTATAAAAAGCCTGCGGTAATGAAAGTTCATTTTGATCAGAAAATTAAATAAAGAATCCTTTAATAATACAACAAACAGCAAAATAATTACCAGGCTCTCAAAAAAAGACAACTTGTGTAAAAGAGAGCTTTTCATTTCTTCTACTGTCGGTCCCCAGAATGCAAGGAACACTCCATAAGGAGCCTTTTTGAAAATATCATATTTTTCAACAAAAGGATTTTCCCTCGTTGATCCTGCATCTATTCTAAAGAAAGTGTATAATAATCTTGAAAAGAGATCGATGTAATCCCTGAATATGTATAGCACCAGAAAATTCAAAAAAATCAATAAAAGAATAATTAAAAGCTCAAGATATTTATTAAGCTTAAAATTTTCCATAACTTTTATGTAGACTATCAATTCAAAAATAGCTATTAAATATTGTTTTTTAAATAAAAAGACAAGATAGAGAGCAAGGAACAATAGGATGTCAATCTTGAATTTTTTATCATCAAAATATTGTATTAATCTTGACATAATTATACCGACTGCAAAAATCATAAGGGCTTCTTTGCTGGCAAAGCTTGACCATAGATTATAGGAAGGCATAAACAAGAGCAGAAGAAAAATAGTATATCTATTTTTTTTCTCGATTTTTATTTCATCGATTATTTTTTTCACACCGAAAAAAGCAAGTAGATTAAATACTGCATTAGTAACAAGGGTTTGGCCTAAACTGATTTGATTTATCAAACCTGCAAAAAATTCAATAAAATATGTCCCATCTGTAAAAATTCGCAATCCATGCATGCCAAAAGCTCTAACAGCTGTCGCAGCCAGATAACGTCCATTATCCCCAAGGGGAGTCAGCCGTCCAACAACAAACAGGGCAAAAAACATTAAAAAAAGGCGGTAAATAAAATAAATTTTTAATAGATTTTTCTTTTCTATATCTGTGGGGGCATACACTCTAATACATCCATTATCCCGATTTGATTGTTTTTACCCCCGCCTATCCATTTAAAATATTCACTCTTTTCAGGGGTCCATCTCCTGCTGTTTGTTGACATATAAAGAACCAGTGCCGGAACTTTCTGAAAATACGCAACATGCTGTGCAAAACTATCAAGACAAATAAAATAAGAACATTGTTTAATACCTATAATAAACTCCGCTATAGATATTCCTGAGCAATCAACTGCTCTGGAATTCATGTTTTGAATTATCCGGCTGATTTGTTTTTTATCAGCCTCTGCACCGAAGAAAAAAATTTCTGCATCATACTTTTTAGAAAGGATGTCTGCCAATTCTGTAAAATTTTTTTCAGTCCAGAGTTTTTCAGGAATGGAGGCCGAGGGGTGAATCCCTATAATTTTATTACCCTCTTTTTTTCTGCTTAATTTATTGTTTCCGCTTCTTTTTTCCGGCATTTTGAAAGTATCAAATTTATTTTTGATATCCAGACACTCTAATATGGATCCAATATTTTTGATTTCATGATTTCTGTTTATATTATAGTCATATCTATTTTTTAGAATTTTTAGTTGTTCCAGGTTTTGATAGAATCTTAAACTTTCAAGAGAAACCAGATGTCTTATTTTTTTCAGTAAATATATAAAAAGAAAACCGGAAGAACCATCCAGGTCAACGCATATGTCATATTTTCTTTTTGAAATTTTTTTTAAAACACCCATCTTTTTAGCAAAGGGCATTTGCTGATTTTTATTTCTACAAAAAGCCTTAACATTATAAAAGAAAGTGCCGGCATAAAAGGGCCCAAAAAAAGAAACAAGCTCTCTATTCCAGATCCCCGTTACAATATCAATTTCAGCTTCAGGAAAAGCCTTTTTTATACTATGCACCGTAGGCTGGGAGAGGAGAAAATCACCCAGATGTTTCAGGCGAACAATTAGAATCCGTTTGATTCTATTGTTGTGCAGTTTTTTTTTCTTGTAAATCACCTTCTGGATAAGGAACAAAGAAACCCGAAAAAGATATTTTTTTACCAGCTTTATTTTAAAAACAGACATTGAATATAACCTTATATCCCTTTCTTAAACTCATCGACTATCTGGTGAAAATTCCGGTATTTCCCGTCAACCTCTATCTTACAGTTCCTGTTTCCAAGAAAAAGAGTTTTCATTCCGGCTTCTCTTGCAAAGAGCATGTCTCCTGGCGAATCTCCTATCATAACAGCCTTTGAAAAACTTATTTCAGGATATTTTTCTTTTGCTTTCAACGCCATGCCTATTTTTGGCTTCCTGCAAAGGCAATTATCCTCTTCACGATGAGGACAGAAAAAAATATCGTCAATTCGTCCATTCTTTCTTTTTATTTCTAGAAGCATTTTAGAATGAATATCTTCGAGATCTGCCGTTTTCATCTCCCCTTTTCCAATTCCCTGCTGATTGGTAACAATTATAATCTTCCAGAATATTTTTGAGAAAAAGGGGATCGCCTCCAGAAAATCATCCCTGAAAACGAATTCCTCCCATTTTCTAACATAATAAACACTGGAGTTATCATTAATCACACCATCCCTGTCAAGAAAGAGGGTCCATTTATTATCTAATGTAACCGTTTGTTTTTTTAAGAACTTCAACATACTTTTCCACTCCTTCTTCCAGACCGGTAAAGGCTTCTTTATATTTCCCTTCCTGTCTTAGTAAAGAGAGGTCGGCTTTTGTATACTTCTGATATTTTCCCTTCAAATTTTCTGGAAAAGGAATTTCCCTTGTTTTCACATTTTTAAAAAGAGCCTGCATTTTATTTGCAATTTTTAAAAAACTTTCGGCTCTTCCCGTCCCGCAATTATAAATCCCGCTAATACCCGCATTTTTGTAAAAATGCATTACTACATTGACAACATCATCAATAAAAATGAAGTCTCTTTTGAAATCCTTACTTCCCGCAAAAATCCTGATTTTTCCATCTTTCTTTATTTGATTGAAAAAATGGAAAACCACCGAAGCCATTTTTTCTTTATGGTTTTCCTGATATCCAAAAACATTAAAATAACGAAGTCCTACAACTTGTTTCTTTTTTCTTTTTATGTTTTTCCTGACATACTGATCAAATAAAAACTTTGAATAAGCATAGATGTTTAATGGGTATTCGCATTCTCTTTTTTCTAAAAATCCATTCTCTCCATTACCGTAAACTGCTGCCGACGAAGCATAGATGAATCGGAGGTTTTTTTCTATTGCCTTATTAAAAAGAACCTTACTGTATTCATAATTTGTACTCATCATATACTGCCCGTTATATTCCGTGGTATCCGAACAGGCTCCTTGGTGCAAAATTAAATCAACCTTTTTAAAATCAAATTTGTCTATGGAATTTATAAAGTCCAGCCTGTCAACATAATCCAAAAAACTTAAGGAATTCATGTTGAGATGTTTAACACTATTCCTGAGATCATCAACAATTAATATATCGTCCACTCCTTTTTTGTTAAGAGCTTTTACTATATTGCTGCCTATAAATCCTGCGCCCCCCGTTACAATTATCATAATTTCCCCGCCATTTTTTTTATTACTCTGGATGTAGAATACCCTTCGATATAATCTATTACAACAATATTTTCAGCAAATTCCTTCCCGACAATTTCTTCCTTTTTATAATCCCCGCCTTTTACAAGAAATTGGGGTTGGATTTTCTTTATTAACTCATAGGGCGTATCCTCATTAAAAATAACAATGTAGTCTGTATACCCTATCCCTGACAATACATGCATTCTATCATTTTGATTATTAACAGGACGATCAGGACCCTTTATTTTTCTTACGGAGGAATCACTATTTAATCCAACGATCAGTACATCTCCCAGTTCTTTTGCTTTTCTTAATATTTCAACGTGTCCCTTGTGTATAATGTCAAAGCACCCATTTGTAAAAACTATACGTTTCTTGTTCCTTTTCAAATTGAGAATTGTCCTATCAAGATCTTCCCCGGGCAACTCCTTCAGTCCTTTTTTTAAGCTATAGGATTTCTCTAATTCTTCCGGTTCTACAAAGGCTGTTCCAAGCTTGGCAACAACTATTCCTGCAGCCCTGTTTGCAAGGCAAACCGAATCAAAAATTCCGAGCCCCTTTCCAAGCGCAAGACTCAAAACCCCGACGACGGTGTCTCCTGCTCCCGATACATCGAAAACTTCCTTCGCCTCAGTATGAACATGAAAAGTTTTTTTGTCCGAAATCATGGTCATTCCTTTTTCGGAACGTGTTATAAGCATATTGCCGATACTGTATTTCTCTCTAATTCCGGATGCTGCATCTTCAACACTTCTATCCTTATTTTCAATCCTGTGCCCCGAAATCTCCGAGAGCTCCTTAAGGTTGGGTGTTATAAAATCTGTTCCTCTATATTTTTCCCAATCAAGGCCTTTTGGATCAACGACAACAGGAATGTTTCTCTCCCTCCCAATACCTACAATCCTGCGGCAAACCTGTTTTGTGCAAACACCCTTATTGTAATCTGATAAAACAATAACATCTATTGTGTTTTTCTGTAAAAATTTAACAAGGCGTTCTAACAAATTTTTTTCAATTTTTTCTTGCTCATTGGCAGCTATTTTCTCTTCAAAATCCAGACGAACCATTTGTTGATGCTGTCCTATGATCCTCGTTTTTGTAATTGTAGGATTTGAAAAGCGTTCAAAGAAAAAATTTATATTTGCAGCTTTTAATAATCTTTCGAGAATCCCGGCATTTTCATCCTTCCCGGCATATCCAAAAAGAAAAACCCTTCCCATTAATCCAGATATATTATTTGCAACATTCGCAGCCCCTCCCGGCTGGTTCTTTGTTTTAGAAACACTTATAACGGGAACAGGAGCTTCCGGGGAAATTCTGTCTACTTTTCCGTAATGATACACATCCAGCATGATATCGCCGATGACCATAACGGAAACTTCTTTAAAATTTAAATTTTTCATCTTCTTTTTACAAGGATAGCAGCCAGTTTTTTAATCACAAACGTATTCGTTTCCGAGCGTATCAGAAATAACACAAGCGGGTATACCAGAAAACCAACACCTACGAGCAAGATTAACGAAAACACTGATTCGTTTAAAAAATTTCCAGGCAGTAATATTACCAAAAACATAAAGAGACCTGAAAGCAGGTATTTCCACAAAAAAGCAAACAACTCCTTTAATGGAAGCATCTTCCTGACATATATGATTAAAGCCGTTGAGACTATCACTTCTGACATTATTGTAGCCACTACCGCCCCCATAGCCTTAAATTCAGGAATAAGCATAAAATTCAAAACTATATTTAACAGGGTTCCCGATAGAATTGCTACCGTAACAACTTTTTCCTTATTTACAGCAATCAAAAACTGCAGGCCTATAATACTCCTCCATATTACAGGAATACAGATTAAGGATAAATACCTTAAGATATCTACGGCTTCATAAAAATCTTCACCAAAAAAAACCGGTACAAATATTTTAGAAATTCCAAACAACCCAAGAACCAGAGGTATGGAAAAATAGAGACCGAAATCAAAAGTTTTTTTGATATAAAGCCGAATTTTTTCGGTATCCTGCTGTGCATGATAATATGACAGCCTGGGCATAATTATCGTACCCAGAGTTGTTATCAAAGATGTTATGACAACTACAATTTTATATGATGCTTCATAATACCCCACCTGGCTCTCTGTGGATAAAAACCCTATTATCGTTTTATCAACAATAACATGAAGCTGCATTGATAACTGCGGTATAAAAAGTTTCATACTTTTTAAAAAATGAAATTGCAGATTTTCCAATGTCATTTTTATTTTTTTAAAATCCAAAAGTCCCGGAAGAGCCAGTATCATTGATAAATTACCTATGAGATTCCCGGCTGTTATAATTATTATGTATAAATTTACATCGCCCCTTTTCCGTACCAGTAAAAAAATCAAAAAAAGACTGAGACATCTTACAACAATATTTCTCAAAACAACCCTTTTAATTTTTTCAATTCCAATAAAAAACCAGGCAGTATCAATCAAAAAAACCAGAATATTAACGGACTGTAATAAAAGGATTCCTCGAGGTATTTTTGTTTGAAAAACAGGCAGCATTATAAAAAAAACAACACCTGAAATTATAAAAGTTACTATGCGCAAGAAAGAAACATGTAAAAAGACCTCCGTCAGTTTTCTCTTATCGTCTTTCGCAACAGCAATCGCCTTAATTCCATACAATCTTAAACCCAGAGTCCCCGCTACAATAAAATAACAGACGATTGAATACGAAAATGCATACAGACCAACACCTTCCGCCCCCAGAACCCTTGAAACATAAGGCATTGTAATGATCGGTAATAAAATAGTCAGAAGCTGCTGGGCAAAACTATAAATATAATTTTTGATCAATCCCATTCTTGTGTCTTTTCCGGCGTTCCCACACAAAAATACCTGAACCCCGCGTTTTTCATTATCTCATGACTGTAAATATTCCTTAAATCAATAAAAACATCTCCCTTCATTACTTTTTTCAGTTTCTTCAAATTCAAGGCACGATATTCATTCCACTCTGTAATTAAAACTATTCCATCTGCATTTTCACATACTTTATATGGATCATTCTCATAAGAAACGCCTTTTAGTACTTTAGCTGCCTCTTCCATTCCCTCCGGGTCGGCGGCATAAACCAGGGCACCATTACTGACAAGTGCGGGAATTATTGTTAAGGATGGAGCATCTCTCATATCGTCTGTTTCCGGTTTAAAAGTTAAACCCAAAACAGCTATTTTTTTATTGTAAACCGATCCCCCCAGAGCTAACTCAATTTTTGCAACCATTTTTGATTTCTGTGAGTTATTCACCTGAATTACAGATTCAACAATTCGGCCTGTCATTCCGTTATCATGAAAGGTTTTAACCAGAGCAGAGACATCCTTCGGAAAACAGGAACCCCCATACCCGGGACCCGCATGCAAAAATTTTGAGCCAATCCTTTTATCAAGACCCATTCCCGTTGAGATGTCTTTTATATTACCGCCTGTTCTCTCACATAAATTGGCAATTTCATTGATAAAGGAAATCTTAACTGCCAGAAAAGAATTACTGGCATATTTTATTAATTCCGCACTTTCGAGATCTGTGATAACCATAGGCGTTTCCCTTATATACAGGGGACGGTAAAGCTCTTTCAGGAGTTTTTCAGCTCTTTTGGTTTCCACACCAAGAACAACCCTGTCCGGCCTTACAAAATCGTTAATCGCAGAACCTTCTCTCAAGAATTCAGGATTTGACGCTACATCAAAATCAGCATCAGGGTTGGTCTCTTTTATTATGCGCTTAACCTTCCGAGCCGTTCCCACAGGAACCGTACTTTTATCAACAATAACAGTATATCCCTTTAAATTTTCTGCAATCTCTTTTGCCGCACTATAGACGTAGGATAAATCCGCATATCCGTCTCCATGCCTTGAGGGTGTACCAACAGCTATGAAAACAATATCTGCAGCAGGGATATTTTCTTTGTAATCAGTAGAAAAAGAAAGTCTTCCGTTCTCTGCATTTTTTTTAACTATTTCTTCAAGATTTTTTTCATATATTGGAATTTTCCCCTTTTTTAGATCGCTTATTTTATTCCTGTCTTTATCAATACAAACAACACTTACCCCAAACTCGGCAAAGCATGCTCCGGAAACAAGCCCCACATACCCTGTACCTATCATTGCAATTTTCATGATTATTCCCTTCTTTTTTCGTTGTAAATTTATTTATGAGATTATGTCTCTCAAAAAAAAGACCTGTTCTTTTTTGTTCGCATCTGACAGAATTTTTTCGGAGTAAAAATAAAAAACCCTTTGTCCTGCTCCATCATTATCAACTTTTCTAAAACTCAGGTTTTTTTTAAAACAAAGATGTTCAATTATGAAATCAAGATCGCTGGCACCTATCAGGCTCACGCCTGTATATCCATTTTTCTTTATTTCGTCCATAAGTTTTTCAATAATTTCCTTGTATGAAACAACATTTTTTATTGTTCGCTTAAAATAATTATAGCTCCTTTCAGAAAGTGTCTTTATTCCCGAGGGGGTGACCGCATAGTGGATGTTTCTATTATTTATTTTTTTGACAAAAAGCCATCCCTTAACTACAAGTCTTTTTATAATCGCATTTGTCATCCCCAGCGAAAGACCGGCTATTTTTGCCAGATCCCGCTGTCTTACGTTTGCATTTTTATTGTAGAGTCTTAAAATTTCTATTTCTTTTTCTCTGATTGAAGGATTAATCATAATTTACAGCTTGTTGCCCGTAAAGAGGGCAAATTTCGGGTAACTTTTTAACATTTTTTTTAGATTCAGCTCCATTCAGAACCAGATGCCGCCGAAACAGACTACCTTTACTGAAGAAGTATTTTTTCCACTTTGTTCAATTCTCGAACAATATATCACTTTTGTCATTTTTTTCAAGCCCTATACAAAAAAAATCATATTCCTTGATTCCTTTTATGCTTCTCTTGAAATAAGATTCAAATTAGTGCTATACAAAAACAAAAAACGGAGTAGTTTTATGGTATATGGTATTGGCAATCCTCTGATTGATATTCTTGTAAATGTAAACGATGGAGATCTTTCAAATCTCAACCTTTCTAAGGGGACGATGCATCTGATCGATGAAAAAAGAAGAGAGGAAATTCTTCTGTACATAGAAGACAAGAAAAAAGTATATTCATGCGGAGGTTCCTGCCCAAATACTATTATTGCCCTTTCTGCTTTTGGAATAAAAACAGTTCTTTCCGGGAAAATCTCAAGGGATAAATTTGGAGAAATCTACACTGCTCAATTGAAAGATCCGGGGGTTATCTCGGATATAAAATTCGGGGATGAGTATCCAACGGGATCAAGTATTATCCTGATTTCGCCGGATACAGAAAGAACAATGAACACCTATCTTGGAATTTGCCGCTTTTTTTCAAAGGAGGATATAAATGAAAACCTCCTGAAAGATTCGGAAATTCTCTATTTTACCGGATATATGTGGGATACGGAATCGCAAAAGGAAGCTGTAATAAAGGCCGTTGACATAGCAAAAAAACATAACATAACGGTTGTTTTCGATGTTGCAGATCCCTTTGTTGTTCAGAGAAATAAAAAAGCCTTTCTGGATCTTATTGAAAAAAAGATTGATATTGTTTTTGCAAACAATGAAGAAGCAAAGATTTTGTTCGATAACAGCGACATAAGAACCGGAATTGATGAGCTTTCAAAAATGACGGACACTGCGATAGTAAAAAATGGAGCATCGGGTTCTTTTATTAAGCAAAAAGACGAAAATCTTATAGAAATCCCTGTTAACAAGGTCAGTGCGATTGATACAACAGGGGCGGGGGATATGTATGCCGCGGGATTTCTGTTTGGGCTTTCAAAAAAATATAATGTTTTTGATTCTGGAATTTGCGCCTCTTTTCTGGCATCTCAAATAATTCTCCAGAAGGGTGCTCAGTTTTCGAAAGAAAAAATAAATACTCTTAAAGTAATTCTTTCAACTGAGAAATGGAAATACCACGAAAACAGCTAGACATCTTTGTTAAAACGCTGCCGAAATCATTTTATAATGAGAAAAGCAATTTTAACCCTTTTTCGGAAGGCAAACATATTCCTTTTTCGGTAATAAACGCAGTTGCCAGTCTTGCTGGTGTGACATCAAATCCGTAATTTATGGCTTTAGTTTCTTCCGGACAGATTAATACTTTTTTTATATTGTTATCTACTTTCCCTTTTATATACTTTACTTCATCTGAACTTCTTTCCTCTATTGGAATATTTTTAATTCCATCAGAAATATCCCAATCAATAGTCGAAGAAGGAAAAGCGACATAAAACGGTATTCCATTATCCCGAGCAGCCAAAGCCTTTAAATAAGTTCCAATTTTATTTGCAACATCACCCCGTCTTGTAACTCTATCACTGCCTGTAATTACCATGTCAACCATCCCGTGCTGCATCAAATGACCACCGGCATTATCAACAATAAGAGTACAGGGCACGCCTTGTTTTTCTAATTCCCATGCGGTTAGAGAAGCTCCTTGATTGCGAGGCCTTGTTTCATCTACCCAGACATGAATTTTAATTCCTCTTTTCATTGCCTCATAAATAGGCGAAAGAGCCGACCCATAATCAACAAAAGCCAGCCAGCCAGCATTACAATGGGTTAGAATATTTACGGTTTTTCCCCCTTTTTTTTTGCTGTGCTCTTCAATTATTTCTACCCCATGCTCTCCAATCTTCTTACAGCTTTCCGAATCTTCGTTGGCTATTTCTTCAGCTGTTTGGAGAGCCGCTTTAACAGATTGGTCTTTTGTCAGGGTTTTTCCAATTACTCCCAGCTGTCTCTTTACCGCCCTTTCAAGAGTTACCGCCGTTGGTCTTGTTGATATTAGCTTTTCTGCAGCCACATTAATTTCGCTCAAAAAATTTTCTTCTGTTGCTTCTCTTGCCGCAAAATACATTCCGTATCCTGCAGCGGCACCAATCAGACCCGCTCCCCGAACCTTCATTTCCCTAATTGCTTCAGCAAGAGTTTCCATATTATCAATTTCCTGGATCTGAAAAACATGAGGCAGTAGCTGTTGGTTTATTATGCAAACCTTTGCTTCATCCCCTTCTTTTACCCAGATTGTCCTGTAATGTTTCCCCTCTATGTTCATTTCCCTATTTTATCCGTTTGATTACATTTTTAAGCAATTCCGTCATTTTCTCGACATTCTTGTTAAACACCTTCAGAACCTCCTCCCAGCTCACAGAAATCTCCCCTTCTTTCCAGCAATCGTAATCCGTGCTCATGGCAATTGCCGCATAGGGAATACCTGATTCATTTGCAAGGATTACTTCAGGAGCAATAGACATATTTATTACATCAGCACCCCATAGTCGAAACATCTTTGATTCAGCTCTTGTAGAAAATCTTGGTCCCTCGATAGTAACAACAGTACCTTCTTTGTGACACATAAACCCTTTCTCTTCCGAAACGGCTATCAGGATTCTTCTTAATTCATCTGAAAAGGGCTCTGCCATGGGAGTATGAACAGGTTTATGGGGTTCAAATTCCTCATAAAAGGACACCTT
>CAZEKV010000056.1:0-14079 GCA_964512945.1 uncultured Spirochaetales bacterium
AAACCTCAAGAAATGGGATATTCAGTCTTGAGGTTGTTGCGTGCATCGGAGCATGCGGATTGGCACCTGTTATAAGTATCAATGGTGAATTTTATGCCAATGCTACCCAGGAAAAGATTCGAAAAATACTAAATATCTATCGACAAAGGGAAAAAGAAAATGACGGAAACAACTAATGACTTTAACACACTACCCCCCGGAGTTAAGGAAAACTTTTTTAAGAAAGTACTTTCCGGAGGGGAAAAAAATCGAGAAGAGCAGTTTGAATTATTAAGGCGTGACAGAATAAAGAAACCCGTAATCTTTATCGGTGCGGGAACATGCGGCCTTGGAGCCGGCGCGGGAAAGACAAAAAAAAAGATACTTGAATATCTTGATACGAATAAACTTGATGCTGATGTTATAGATGTAGGGTGTATCGGATATTGTTCGGCAGAACCCCTTATCGATGTTCAACTCCCCGGAAAATGCCGGATCAGTTTCCAGCACATAACCCAGGATAAAGTTGATAATCTTCTGGACGAGATGATGAACGGGAAAATCCCTCTATCAAATATACTCGGGCAGCATAAAAATGAGAAATTGCAACCCTGGAAAAATATACCCTTTATCGATGAGCATCCCTTTTTTGCTCCCCAAAAACGGTGGGTGTTGAAAAACTGTGGTCTTATCGATCCGGGAAATATAGACGAATATGTCGCTAATGGGGGATATAAGGCCTTTATTAAAACCATCCATACCAGAACCCCCGATGAAGCTTGCACCTTTCTTGAAAAAAGTCTGCTGAGAGGGAGAGGGGGCGGAGGTTTCCCTGCAGGGAAAAAACTTCGGATTACACTAAATCAGAAGGCTGAAACGAAATACATGGTTTGTAATGCCGACGAAGGGGATCCGGGAGCTTTTATGGATAGAGCCGTCATTGAAGGTGATCCCCATAAACTCCTTGAGGGGCTGGCTATAGCCTCCTATATTATGGGAGCTTCAAAGGCTTATATCTATATAAGGGCAGAGTATCCCCTGGCAATTCAGCGGTTGAAAGATGCAATCCAGCAGGCAAGAGACTATAATTTTATAGGTGAAAACATTCTTGACAGCGGGTATTCCCTGAATATTGTTATTAAAATGGGAGCCGGGGCTTTCGTCTGCGGAGAAGAGACAGCCCTCATTCACAGCATAGAAGGCAAAAGAGGAATGCCCGGTATAAAACCCCCTTTTCCCTCGGTAAAAGGGATATTTGGAAAGCCTACTACCGTAAACAATGTGGAAACCCTGGCAAACCTCCCAACCATTTTTTCAAATACCCTGGAATGGTTTAAATCAGCAGGAACGAAGCTAAGCAGCGGCACAAAGGTCTTTGCCCTCTCGGGGAAGGTTAATCGTACCGGTCTCGTTGAAGTAGAAATAGGAACAACGGTTAGAGAAATTGTCTACGACATAGGAGGGGGCATCCCCGGGGGGCTTGCATACAAAGCGGTTCAGACAGGAGGGCCTTCGGGAGGCTGTATACCCCTCGAGCATATCGACATCAAACTCGATTATGAATCCCTTAAGGAAGTAGGAACAATGATGGGCTCCGGGGGCATGGTTGTAATGGATGAAAAAACCTGCATGGTTGACATCGCAAAATTCTTTATGGATTTCATCCAGAGGGAAAGCTGCGGAAAATGTATTCCCTGCCGCGAAGGAACAAAAAGAATGCTTGATATACTGAAAAGCATAACCAGCGGCAGGAAAACCGAAAAAAAATATCAAGCTCTTGAAAGATTCCGGGGTGTTATATATCTAACACGCCTGGCCGAGGTTATTAAGTCTTCCAGTCTTTGCGGTCTGGGACAATCGGCTCCGAATCCTATACTGAGTACATTGCGCTGGTTCAGAGACGAGTACGAATCCCATATATACGACAGAAAATGCCCCGCAGGGGTCTGCGAAGAATTACTAACCTACAGTATTGATTCTGAAAAATGTATTGGCTGCGGAGCCTGTTTGAGAAAATGTCCGACGGGTGCAATTATCGGAGAGAAGAAAGCTGCACACCAAATAATCGAAAGTAAATGTATCGGATGCGGAAATTGCCTCCAGGTATGCCGTTTTGATGCTGTAAAAGCCGAGTAGGAAGGAGAAGAGATATGATAACAATCGAAGTAAATGGAAATAAAATAGAAGCGCGGGAAAATGAAACGATACTATCGGCATTGAGCAGAGAGGGAATCAACATTCCTACCCTATGCCATCTAAAGGAGCTCTCTCCGACGGGGGCGTGCAGAATCTGTGTTGTAGAAGTTGAGGGGCGACCCAATCTTGTCCCCGGCTGCTCATTCCCGGTATCAAGCGGAATGAAAATTCATACACATTCACCTAAAGCCGTAAGAGCCAGAAAAACCATAATTGAGCTTCTCCTGGCGAATCATCCCGATGATTGTTTGTACTGTGTCAGAAATGGCAATTGTGATCTAAGTGAACTGGCCCAGGAATACGGTGTTAGAGAAAGAAGATATGGGGGCAGGTCTAATGAACTCACAAAGGACATTTCCAGCCCATCAATTATCAGAGATCCCCAAAAATGTATTCTCTGCGGTAAATGCGTAAGGGTCTGCGAAGAAATCCAGGGAGTTGCAGCTATTGATTTTATAAACAGGGGAAGCCGCAGTTTTATCGGGTGTGCCTTTAACGAGAATTTAAACACATCAAGCTGTATCAACTGCGGGCAGTGCATAACCGCATGTCCGACCGGAGCTTTATATGAGAATTCCAGCATCAAAGAAGTTGTTAATGCCCTGAATGACCCTGAAAAAATTGTTGTGGTTCAGCATGCGCCCAGCATATCGGTTACACTCGCCGAGGAATTCGGAATAAAACCCGGACATGATATTCACGGCAGTATGACAGCAGCCTTCAGAAAACTTGGATTCAGCAGGGTTTTTGATACTTCCTTTTCGGCAGATCTAACAATAATGGAAGAAGCCTCGGAACTTGTTCAGCGCATCACAACAGGAGGAAAACTCCCCATGTTCACCTCCTGTTCCCCCGGGTGGATAAAATTTGTAGAACAATTCTATCCTGATTATGTCGGCAATCTATCAACCTGCAAAAGCCCTCAGCAAATGCTGGGATCAATAATAAAGAACTATTATGCTGAAAAAGAGGGCATTGATCCTGCCAGAATTTTTAGTGTTTCAATAATGCCCTGTACCGCAAAGAAATTTGAAGCAGGAAGAAAGGAAATGGCTAACAAGAACCTCTCAGATATAGATGCCGTACTCACCACCAGAGAACTTGCCCGTTTGATCAAACTCTTTGGTATAAATCTCAATGTACTGACACCGGAGGCCGCAGATATTCCTTTTGGAGACAGAAGTACTGCAGGAAAGCTCTTTGGCGCCACAGGGGGCGTAATGGAAGCGGCTGTAAGAACGGCTCATTACTTTATTACAGGAAAAGAACTTGAAAATCTGAAAATACAGCCCTTGCGGGGACTGAAAAACAGAAAAGAAGCAAAAATCAAGATTGGAGACCTCGATGTCGGAGTGGCTGTTGTCAGCGGCCTTAAAACTGCCAGGGAGTTACTGGAAGAAATAAAGGCAGGAAGAAAGGATATTCACTTTATAGAGGTTATGACATGTCCCGGAGGATGCATTAATGGCGGGGGACAGCCAATCCATACGAATCCGGAGGCCATTAAGGCCAGAATGCAGGCACTTTACAATATTGACCAGACCGAGCAGATACGAACCTGTCATTCCAATAAGGCCATACAGGAGCTTTACAGGGATTTCCTCGGAGCTCCTCTTGGAGAAAAGAGTCACCGCCTGCTTCATACAAAATACACAAAAAGGGAAGTTTTAAAATAGGGATGTACAGTCAAAAACCCCTTGTACACACAGTAAAGGAACTCTGCAAAGTCTGTTATACCTGTGTGCGGGAATGCCCGGCCAGGGCTATCAGGATAAGCGGGGGACAGGCCGAGGTAATTGCCAGCCGCTGCATAGGCTGTGGAAATTGTGTTCGTCTATGCAGCCAGAATGCAAAGGTTGTTCAGGATGATATGGGACAGGTAAAAGAATTCCTGGATTCTGAAAAAAGAACCGCTATATGCATTGCCCCCAGTTTTCCTGCAGAATTTAATCTGGATCCATCCATCGTTCCGGGAGCTTTGAAAAAAGCCGGATTTGATATTGTAATAGAGGTGGCTTTTGGGGCTGATCTTGTCGCAAGAGAATATAAAACGCTTCTTGAAGAGAATCCCGATAAACGCTTTATTGCCACAACCTGCCCCGCCATTGTCGCCTATGTAGAAAAATACTACCCCTCAATGGTAAAAAACCTTGTTAAAATTGTTTCACCCATGGTAGCCGCCGGAAGGGTCATACATCAAAAATACGGTAACGATATAAAAATTGTCTTTGCAGGGCCCTGTATCGCCAAAAAGGCAGAAGCAGAAAAGGGTGGATACAGGGATATTGATGTAGTTTTAACATTTGCAGAGCTGCGCAGATTACTGGATGACAGGGAGGTTCCGCTTTCCAGTATAGAACCCGGGACTTTCGACCCCCCTCATCCGGGAAATGGAATGCTCTTTCCCATAGGCGGCGGCATGCTTCAGGCTGCTAATCTGGATGAAGATCTGATGGAAAACAGGATAATCGCAACAGACGGAACAAAGAACTTTGTACAGGCGATTAAGGAATTCAGTTCGGGTAATCTAAATATGAATTTGCTTGAAGTCCTCTGCTGTAATGGATGTATTATGGGATCGGGCATTACCTCTAATTCTCCTCAGTTTACAAGGCGGACACAAATAAGCGATTACAGCCGTAAAAAGTATAATTCCCTTAACAAAAGAGAATGGGAGAAACAAATAGAGCAATTCGAGTATCTTAATCTTAGTACTGAGTTCTCTCCCGGGGATTTAAGGCTGCCAATTCCATCGAAGAATGAATTGAAGAGAATCCTGGAGAATCTCGGGAAAAGCAATCCGGAAGATCAGCTTAACTGCGGAGCCTGCGGCTATGAAACATGTATAGAGCACGCAATTGCAATACACAAGGGTCTGGCAGAAACAGAAATGTGCCTTCCCCATACAATTGAACAGCTTAAAAAAACCGCCGGGGAATTGATTTCGTCTTATGAACAGCTCGAAAATACCCAGCAGGCTCTTGTCCAATCTGAAAAACTGGCCAGTATGGGGCAGCTGGCGGCAGGCATAGCCCATGAGGTAAACAACCCCCTTGGAGTTGTCCTGATGTATTCCCATTTGTTAAAGGAACAGACCAAACCTGAATCGCAGATGGCCAGAGATCTTGACATTGTTATCGAACAAACCGAAAGATGTAAGAAAATTATAGGCGGACTTCTTAATTTTTCCCGGAAAAATAAGATAATACTAAAACCTGCCAATATACATGTAATTATTGATAAAATAATTAAACTTCTTCCTCTTCCGGGGAATATTAGTATCAATAAAGATTTCTTTGATGCTGATATTGTAGCGGAAATTGATTCTGAACAGATAATTCAGGTTCTGACAAATCTTTTCAGCAACTCCATTGAGGCAATGCCCCACGGAGGGATGCTTGGAATCAGCACAAAGCTCATGGCAACATCTTTTATAATTAAAATAAGTGATACAGGAATAGGAATAGAAAAAGAAAATATAAAAAAGATCTTCGAACCTTTTTTTACAACCAAACAAATAGGGAAGGGAACAGGTTTGGGGTTGGCAGTTAGTTATGGAATAATAAAAATGCACAGGGGAAGAATCTCTGTCACTTCCAATAACAAGAGTGAAAAAGGTCCTGTCGGAACAGTTTTTGAAATTGAACTTCCATTGAGAAGTTCTAAAGAAAGCCTGATAAGCGAAATAACAAACAACATTGGAGTAAGATAATGAGCAAAAAGAAAAAAAATATTTTGTTGGTTGATGATGACATCGACCTTCTCGAACAGATGAAATTCCATTTTGAAAACGATGGATTTTCTGTAACAGTTGCCAGAAATGAAAAGGAAGCCGTTAATGCCATTGATACCCATCTCCCTGATCTGGCGGTTCTAGATCTGATGATGGAAAATCCTGACAGCGGTTTTATTTTGAGCTATAAAATTAAAAAGGCTGATAATAGTATACCCGTTATTATCGTAACATCTGCCTCCAGCGAAACAGGGATGATGTTTGATGTACAAACGAAAGAAGAAAGATCATGGATAAAAGCCGATGCTATCCTCCACAAGAATATTCGCTACGAACAGCTGTCAAAAGAAGTAAACAGATTATTGAAGGATTAAAAGATGGAAGTTTTTCGTGTGCTTGTTGTTGATGATGAACCCGGCATGAGACTCGGGGTAGAGCGGATACTGCAAAATTACAGGATTTCTCTCCCCGAATTTGATGATGAAGTCGGATTCGATATCACACCGGTAAGCACAGGAACAGAAGCCCTGGAGCTTCTTGCTGCCGGGGAAAATGATATTCTCCTTCTTGACTACAAACTTGAAGACATGAAGGGGATTGAAATCTTAGATGTTATTTCCAGGGAAAAAATAGATGTTTTATCAATAATGATAACTGCCTATGCTACCCTCGATGTAGCAATAACCGCGACAAAAAACGGTGCTTTTGATTTTCTTGCAAAACCCTTTACTCCCGATGAGGTAAAAGATGTAGTTGCAAAGGCGGCAAAACATATTTTTCTCACACGAAAGGCAAAGGCTCTTGAAGAGGAAAGAAGGCAGGTCAGATTTCAGTTTATTTCGGTGCTTGCCCATGAATTAAAATCTCCGCTTTCTGCCATAGAGGGCTATCTTAAGATCATGAACGACAGAGCGGCGGGGGATGATATTGAAAAGTACGATAAAATGATTAATCGATCTATAGTAAGAATCGGCGGAATGCGTAAAATGATTCACGATCTTCTGGATCTAACACGCCTGGAATCGGGGCAGAAACATAGAGAGATATCCCTGATTAACATTTCAGAGAATATCAGAAACGCTATCGAAGGCGTGGAGTCGGCGGCGGCGGACAGAAATATAAAAGTTAATGCGGTATTTGCCGATGAAACGAAATTTCATGCCGATCCAGGAGAAATGGATATTATATTTAACAATTTGCTGACAAATGCTGTCAAATACAATAAAGACTCAGGAACAATCGATCTCATTGTAGAAGGCGATGAAGAACAAATAACAATTGAATGCAGGGATTCAGGGGTTGGGATGACTGAAGAAGAAACAAAAAAACTTTTCAAAGAATTCTCCCGAATAAAGAATTCCAGGACAAAGGATATTCCAGGAAGCGGTCTGGGATTGTCAATTCTCAAAAAACTTGTGCTTTTGTACAAGGGAACAATTACTGTCAGGAGCGAATATGGGAAGGGTACTACGTTTTCCATTACTCTAAAGAATCGACCGGGATCCCCGAAAGAACAATCAGCCGATGGGATAACAAAATAAATTTCTATACGCTATCGATATATCTCTGAAGAGCGGCGTTTATAAACTTCCTTATTTTTGCCTTTGCAATCGCATCAGTTTTTGAATCAAATATTAAAACATATGTCTTTGGAGTTGTATCTCTCTTTCCTATAACTATTCCGTCTATGCCGATTAATGTCCCTCTCAACTTTAACTGGATTTCCCTTAGCAAGGAATTTTTTTTTACATCGGGATCCGAATCAAAAGAACAGGCCATTCCAATTGAACTTATGTCAATAATATTTCCGGAATATAAATCGCCGTTGTATTTTACATTGAAAGTGACCCTGGAATCATTTTCACAATTAGCCCTTACAAATTTCCTTCTACCCTTTGCTTCATTTGCCTCAAGGGTTTTTAAAATTATCTTTGTGCTCTCGGCTACTCCCAGTTTCAACTGGATGAATCCGCATTTTATTCTAATTTCCATTAAATACTTTTTTATAAGTTCTCTGTCATTATTGTAGGAAAGTATACCAATCTGAACCCCTTTTATTTCAGGATCGCTTTGAAGCTTTTTAATATAGGTCTCCCATTCGGGCTGAGCCAGGGTTTCGTCTATGTTTATAAAACAGATCGAATTACCGAATTTTTTGAGAAGATTGTAGGCCTTTGTATGATCCTTTAGAAAATAAACCTCAAATTCATGTTGAATAAGGGTTGATATAAGTTCATCCTGAATAACACTGTGGGGATATAAAAAGAAAATCTTCTTCCCCAGACTCTTTTTTTCTTCCATTTATTTAGTATATTCCCGCAATACAACATAAAGTATAGAATTCTTTTGGCTTATTATCATGCACTTTTTTGTAGTTTTTGGTATTTACTTGCGAAAATAGATCTTTATGCCGGTCCTTCTTTTGCAATAAACTCCATTTTCAGGATTAGATGATCAAGTGCCTCAAGTTCTCCGTTTTTAGATTTTTCTCTTATTTCGCTTATCGTAAGTAAATCCTTACCCGTGTAGCGTTTTATCGCATCCCTTGCTTTCCGGGCGGCTTTTACAGCATTTGACTCCGCTACATAGTTTTTAAGAAGCACCTTGCTTGTATTACGAAGTTCACATTGCAGCAGGTTTTCCACTATATTATAAATAGAATTATAAAAATCTGTCTCTCTCACTTTTTGTCCTCTTGTTTTATTTTAATACTACAGCTCATTATAAAATGGTAATTACAGATGTGTCAAATGCATAAAAGCCCGGGACTGAAGAGTTAAAAGAGAATCATTTACATCTAAAATTTCAAACAGAAACAATAAATTCCTTTAGTTTGTGGTTTTTACCAGGAAATGATGCCAGAGGAACCCAATGGTAATGACAAAAGGAAGATAAATGATATAATACCCTAAAACAAATTTCAGGAGGACTATCATGAATTGGCTTTTATACAAGTCTGTTGGAGGAAGAGCTCTGGCGAGCTTTCGTACATAGAACAGCAGAGAACTTATGGTTAGTATAAAATAAGGAAAAACCTCTCTCTATTCTATTCCTTCGAAAGCATAAAGGACATCTCTTTATACTACAATGGAGGAAGAAGTTATGGATCTTATAAAAGCAGAAAATATTAAACTAAACACAGGTACAAAGGATATATTAATAAAAGAATCATTCTGTATTCTTGAGAACAGACATTATGGATTGATTGGCTCAAATGGAACAGGGAAAACCACATTGCTCCGTTTGCTCCTTGGTGAACTCATTCCGGAAAGTGGAATTATTAAAAAAAAGAAAAAACTCAAAATAAGCTATGTCCCTCAAAACCCGGAGTATTCGGCAGAAGATAGCGTAGAAAATTATCTTTTACTGGAAACGACGCTAATTCAAAAAAAAATGAGATCTCTGGAAGAAAAAATGAGCAGGGAATCTAAAAAAGAGATGAACAAACTTCTTTTTGAATATCAATCTTTATCAGATAAATTTGAAGAAAATGGAGGATATAATGCACTGGACAGGGGACAGGTATTTCTTGGAAAGCTTGGATTTAATAATCCTCTCCAGCAAAAGCTATGCTCCTTGTCAGGAGGAGAACGAAGTCTGGTTTTTTTTGCAAAAGCCCTGATCAATGAGCCGGATCTTTTGATCCTTGATGAACCGGGAAATCATCTGGATTATTTGGGCCTGGCCTGGCTGGAAGCATTTCTGGCAAACCACGCAGGTACGTTTCTTCTTGTTTCTCATAACAGATACCTTCTTGATAAATCCTGCACAAATATCTGGAACCTTGCAGGGGGGAAACTCGACACATATACAGGTAATTATTCGAGTTATAAGACAGAAAGGATCAGGGTTGCAATCATTGAACAAAGTGAATACGAATCAGCCCAAAAAGAAGCAGCTTCACTGCGAAAACGGGAAAATCAACTCCAGTCAATTGCCCGAAGTCAGTATAATCCGCCCCCCAGAATACTTGCTGAACTGGCAGCAGTAAAACGGAAACTGAAACAGGCAGAAAAAAAGTTAACAGAAAAACCGAATTTAGGTCAGCAAAATATCAGGGTTGACTTTGGGGATGGGAAATCGAAATCTAGATTTGCTATGAAAATAAAAAATCTCAATATAGCGTTCGGCGATAAACTGATTTTTAGCGATGCCGGGATGGAAATATTCTGCAGGGAGAAAGTTGCCATTCTTGGCCCCAATGGCTCAGGGAAAACAACCCTTATAAATACGATTTTAAAACATGGCGATTGGAACGATGAAAACATACGGATTGGGCCGGATCAGAGAATAGGGTATTTATCACAGGTTCCTTCCTTTCACAGGGATGCTTTGACAATTGAAGATGAGATCAGGAGCTGGGGGGCTCTGAGCATATCCGATGCATTTGATCTAGTCAAAAGTTTCGGATTTAAGTATTGGGATATGGGGAAAAGACTGAAAGTTCTTTCCGGGGGTGAAAGAAACAAGCTGCAATTTGCTCATCTGATCTACAAGAAAATAAATTTTTTAATACTTGACGAACCCACAAATCATATGGATATCAATAGTCGGGAAGTGATTGAAGAGGCTGTCGCCCGATTTTCAGGAACTGTTCTCGTCGTTTCCCATGATCGTTATTTTATGGATGGATTGGTAGACAGGATTATCGAGATCGATAATAAAAAACTCGTATCTTTCCCCGGAGATTTTTCCTGCTACTTCAAAAAGAAGTATCCGGTACTGCCAAAATTAAGCGGGGGAATTGACAAAAGGAGAAGAGAAAGTTCTTTCAAAAAAAACACGGCAAACCTCCAAAAATCCGATTCTCCGGGTAGTCTATGTAAGAAGGATATTTCCATTAATCCTGGTGTATTACAGAAGCTAAAACAGATAGAAGAAGCTGAATCTGAAAAAAAGATTCTGGAAGATGATCTGGAAACAGCTTTCAGAAAAAATAATCATCAGATCGGGCGGAGAATTTCTACAAAACTGGAAAAATTGAACAAAAGAATAGAAAAATTCTATAAAGAATGGGAGAATCTCGATAAATAGAGAAACTATTATCAAGGAGGCAAAAAACCGATTGAAGAATACAGCTATGAAACTCTGATTTCCATAAAAGGCATAGGAGGGTTTACTGCCGGTATAATACGGGAAATTGTAGAGACAGGAAAATCTGATTATTATCAAAGAGTATTGTAGAACAGGTGTAAAATGTTAAGGATTCCCTTTTTGTTATTTCCTGCAACTCCTGTTTAGAGCACTTAAAAGAGCCTTAATCGATGCAATGCTGGTATTGGGATCGAGCCCGGCACCAAAAAAAGATCTTCCTCCAGGTATTTCCAGACTGATATAGGCGACAGCCGTTGAATCAGAGCCCTTTCCTATGGCATGTTCATCGTATGTTTTTAACGTAAAATTAGCATCCTCTAAAGCCTTGATAGCAGCTGCAAAAGCATCAATCGGGCCGTTGCCTTCTCCTTTAATCTCTATTTTTTCGGAGTTAACATTGATATTCGCCTCTATCAGAGTTTTCCCGCCGGCATCCATGCTTATTTTTACATCGTTTAATCTATACGGAGAATTTATTTTCAAATAATTTTCTTCAAAAGCATTTCTTATATCCTCAGGAGAGAGCTCCTTTCCTTTTTCGTCCGCTATTTTCTGGATTATTCTCCCAAATTCGGAACGCATGGCTACGGGGAGTTCAAATCCGAATTCCTTTTCCATCACATAGGCTACGCCCCCTTTTCCGGATTGACTGTTAATCCTGATAATCGATCTATAGGTTCTCCCGACATCTCCTGGATCAACCGGCAGATAGGGGACTTCCCAGAGACTGTTCTTACTCTTGATACGGGCAGCCATTCCCTTATTTATGGCATCCTGATGAGAACCGGAAAATGCACTGTACACAAGTTCTCCCGCATAGGGATGTCTTGGATGGATATCCATTCTAACGCATTCGGAATAGATCCTCGATATCTTATCAATATCGGAAAAATCCAGTTCAGGATCGACACCCTGAGAAAAGAGATTAAGAGCCATGGTTATCAGATCAAGATTTCCCGTTCGCTCTCCGTTTCCAAAAAGTGTCCCTTCTACCCTTTCGGCTCCCGCCATTACGGCGAATTCACTGGCAGCGAGGGATGAGCCCCTGTCATTATGTGAATGAATACTTATAATAATACTTTCGCGTTTTTTAATATTCTTACAAAACCATTCAATTTGATCTGCATAGATATTGGGTGTTGACATTTCTACAGTTGCAGGGAGATTGACAATAAGCTTGTTTTCGGGATTGGGAGAGACTACATCGATTACCGCCTCACAAATCTCGAGGGCGTAATCCATCTCTGTTCCCGTAAAACTTTCAGGTGTATACTGAATACCGTAGGGGAGATTGTTTTTTTCTTTTAATTCCATCACCATCCGGGCTGCATTAACTGCCAGTGCGGTAATCTCGTTTTTAGACATTCTAAAAACAACATTCCTCTGAAGGGTCGATGTAGAATTATAGATATGGACAATCCCTTTTTTTACCCCTTCCAGAGACTCAAAAGTCTTCTTGATAAGATGCTCCCTCGCCTGTGTAAGTACCTGGATTGTTACATCATCGGGGATTCTGTCTTCTTCGATTAACTTCCTCATAAAATCGTATTCCACGGCCGAGGCTGAGGGGAATCCTACCTCTATTTCTTTAAGGCCTATCTCAATAAGGAGTTCAAAAAACCTTATCTTTTGATCAATATTCATGGGTATGTCCAGAGCCTGATTACCATCACGCAGATCAACGCTGCACCAGATGGGAGCCTTTGTTATAACTTTATCAGGCCATGTCCTTTCTTTGAAATTCATAACAGGATAGGGTTTATATTTTTTATTGTTCATCGATTTTCCTCCATATCAAATTTAGCAGACGCCCCGAACAGACAGCGCCAAAAAAAAAGCCATAAGCCCCGTACAAAAGGGCCTATGGCATACTGTTTTACCGCTTATGTCAGGTAGAACATGATCCTCTGCACACCACAGGCCGCCCGAGCAGGAGCAGACCGCTTAATAGAGATAGCAGCAGATTTAATGTCAGTTTTCGTACCATTGCCGTAATGGTATTAATTTTTCTTGAAAGAGTCAATATAAAAAATATTATTTTTATACAGGTAAGACTTCCGCAATATTTTTTCTCATCCCTCAAGCTTGATTTTTTTGATAATAAAAGTTTAGATTTGATATCCATGGAATTTACAAAAGAACTCAGAAAATTAAAAGACAAGCTTCCCCTTACAATGGATGGAGACAGATACAGCCTTAAGAGGGATATAAAACAGATATCCGGGAATCTTAAAACAATCGGGAATATTCCAGAGAGACTGGAAAAATTAAAAAAACGCCTGTATGCCTCTATGGCACAGCGGAAGCGGCGTGAAGATAGTATGCCAAAAATTTTATATAACGAGAAACTCCCCATTTTTGCAAGACGCAGAGAAATAGTTGAGACCATCAAGAATAACCAGGTTGTTATTATATCCGGGGAAACCGGATCGGGAAAGACAACCCAAATTCCCAAATTCTGCCTTGAGGCGGGAAGAGGAGTAAGAGGAATAATTGGCTGCACACAACCCAGGAGAATAGCTGCAATATCCGTAGCCGAACGAATTGCAGAAGAATTAAAGGAAGATATTGGTAAATCCGTAAGCTACAAAATCCGCTTTCTTGAAAAAAGGGGTGTTGATCCTTTTATCAAGGTAATGACGGATGGAATACTCCTCGCCGAAACCCGGAGTGATCCTTTTTTAAACAAATATGACACCATCATAATCGATGAAGCCCACGAACGTAGCCTTAACATAGATTTTATTGCGGGAATTCTGGTAAACCTGTTAAAAAAAAGGCAAAATCTTAAACTCATAATTACTTCGGCAACAATTGACACGGAAAAATTTTCCAGAGCGTTTAATAATGCCCCTGTTATTGAGGTATCCGGCAGGATGTACCCCGTTGATGTAATCTATGAAACATTCCCGGAAACTAAAGGGAATCCTGAAACCCACGCAGAGAAGGCGGCTCTTTCTGCAAAAAAAATTCTGGAAACAGATCCTCAAGGAGACATACTCATCTTCATGCCCACGGAACAGGATATAAGGGAAACCTTTGATATTCTGGAAGAGGAAAACAAGCTGAAAATACTC
>CAZEKV010000057.1:0-13868 GCA_964512945.1 uncultured Spirochaetales bacterium
GGTCGAACCGTTCGGCATACTGTATATCGAAGATAAAAACGGAAATGAGATATTAAACCCCGAAAAAGATATGATAAAAAAACAAAAGGAATCGGGCAAAAACATTCAGATACTAACCCCCCAGGAAGCCTATATGATGGTCAATATGCTCGAATCCACCGTAAAAGAGGGAACCTTAAGGCATCGAAGAATGGATGTCGGGGGTTTTGACGGAATGGCAATGGCGGGTAAAACAGGAACCACGCAGAACTGGTCGGATGCGTGGACCGTTGGTTTTTCACCCTACTATACAACTGCAATATGGTTCGGATTTGATATACCCGGGACCTCTCTCGGACTTTACCAGACCGGTGCAACAGCAGCAGGGCCTATCTGGGCCAGATATATGAAGGAAATACATAAATCTCTGCCCCCTACAGAATTTAAAAGGCCTGAAACGGGTCTGGTTGAATACACGGTCTGTAAAAGAACGGGGTGTTCGCCTTCGGCCGAGTGTAATGAAGGCAGAATGACCGAAATCTTTTTAGAGGGGACACACCCCGATCCTGTTTGTAAATTTCATATCATTGAGGCACAAAATAGGGGTCCCGATGGTATAAATATTCAGAAGGCGGCACAAAAATATCAAATGGGTGACTTTGACACGGATTATGAAGCTCTTGATGAATCAGAATACGAAGAGTCCCCGGAAACACTTTCTACGATAAACGAAGGTAATTTGATGAGTGATCCTGTTGATGATCCCCTCGAAGAAGATGAAATAGAAGACGACAATACAGAGGATAATCCAGTTGATATTGAGCCTGATGATACAATACCGGAAACAAACTCCGATGCTGCTGATTCGGATCTAATTGAAAATGGATCAACCAATGGAGAAACTGAACCTGTGAACGACTCCCCTGAGTAAAATTAAGTTTCTGGAGAGGGCTTGTTCCGGGATTTGGAGATTAAGGATTAAAAAGTGGAAATTTCAATTGACAGGATAAAAGTTAAAAAGAGAATTAGAAGAGATCCGGGTAATTTAAAACCATTGATGGACAGCATGGAAAAATATGGTCTTATGAATGCCGTTGTTATTAATGAAAAAAATGAACTAATTGCCGGGGAAAGACGCTATGAATCGGCTAAAAAATTAGGCTGGCATACGATCCCTGTAAAAGTCATCAAGGGCACAACTAAGGCTGAACGTCTTGAAATGGAGATTGATGAAAACACCCAGCGCTTGAATCTTACATCGGATGAAATTGCCGATGCCTATATACGCCTCGACAAGATGAAAAATCCGGGTCTATTCCGCAGGATATGGAATTTTATTATAAATCTTATAAAGCGAATTCTAAAAATACTATAAAGACCATGTTTTTTTTCTATCCCTGCCCCGTCTGCAGTTTACCATGCGGGATTTGCCATGATGATAAAAAAAAGTATTTTCTATGTAAAAACTGTGGTTTTATATTTCTGGATCCTGAACAGATAGTATCCAGCGAAGTAGAAAAAAAGAGATATCAACTCCACAACAATTCTATGGAAAATCCGGAATATCTAAAAATGCTTGAAGCCTTTATTTCCAGAAATATCCTGCCCTTTAAAGATCCGCCCTCAAAATTACTTGATTTTGGATCCGGGCCCGAACCCGTTCTTGCATCACTTCTCTCAAAACGCGGATATTCCGTTGATATATATGACAAATATTTCTCTGCAAACGAAACCTACCGAAACAAGAAATATGATATAATAACAGCAGTTGAGGTTTTCGAACATTTAAAAAATCCAGTGCTATGGCTCAAAATTCTTCTTAATTGTCTCGATTCAAAAGGTTTTATGATTATTCAAACCAATTTTCTAAAAAATAATACAGAGTTTTTTAAAAACTGGTGGTATAAGGAAGATATAACCCATATATCCTTCTTTTCTCTAAAAACCTTCCGGAAAATCTCCACCATACTGAATCTGGACATTATTTTCACTAATAAACAGAACATTATTTTTCTTTCACAAAAATCAGAGTGAATAACGGGCTATTAAATTCAGAAAAATATAATTTACTGCAAAACTTGACGAAACCCGGAACAGGGGATAGATTCAGAAATATGAAAACAAAAATCGGACTTTTCCTTCTCCTCGTCCTCCTTTCAACCCCTTCCTGCTCGGTAAAACAGAAAATCCAGCGGATCAATCTGAATAAAAACGGATCAGGAAGCCTTAAAATCAGGCTTGGCCTGAATCCCGTTCTAATATACTACATTAATCTGATTCGCCCCTCGGAACACATGATTGAGGAGCCCCTGAATGAAGCTGTTTTTGAAACCTCAGGAATCAAGCCTGCTTTTCTGAAAAATGAAAAGTACATTGAATGTCTGAGAGCCTATTCCCCATCCATCGATTCCCTGGATCTTGATCTAAAGTTTTCCTCCATCAACAAGATCTTCACCAAAAGCCAGGGAATTAAAAAAATAATAAGCTTTTACAAATACGATAATAAAAGCGTACTGGAATTACATCTTGAACGAAGAAATTTCTCTTTTTTAATAGACAGGCTTTTGGGGATGTTTTCAGGAGGGGATGAAGAATTTATTACAAGCATCAAAGAACTTCTGGAACCGGACACATCAGGCTCTGTATTAACCTCGGATCTTGAATGGGCTCTGGAGGATGTTGCAGAAGAAGTCGATCTTAAGTTCAAAACAGATAAAAATCTTGGAAAAAAATTCGGATATCCCCCCGGCTTCAAAAAACTCGATGTGAAAAGTATAATTCAATCATCGAAGATAATACTGGAGATCAATGTAGACGGTAGGATTTATTCCCATAGCGGGGGAAAACTGCTGAATGAAGCCGGAACTCTCCATATAGAGATTCCCCTGATCAGAATCCTATCCCTGGAAACCCCTCTGGATTACAGAATCGTCTTCAATTAATTCTGCATTATCGCCCAACTCCGAATCAACCGAATAATAATTCAAACATACAATAGAAATATCACCGATTCATTTGCTTTCCAATTTTGTATCAATTAGAATTCACCCAGGGATGGGGGTCTCCTCGATTGGTTCAGAAAAGCTATTCGGGGAGGGGCTTCGGGTAATCGCCTGTACCCGAAGAAAAAAGTTAGATTTTTTGTATTATAAAAAAAGTAAAAGGGGGAATCCAACGCATATTCCGGTAAAAACAACTATAGTTGATCTCGATCCGTATCTTAAACCATACTATGGGGCTGTTCAGGATAGGATTCGTATGTTTGAGAAAACCTCTTCGGATCTCTTTTCGGAGGATTCATTGTATGACTTTGCCTCAGCTCATAACTACTTTGGAGTCTTCCACGACAAAGAAAATGATACTTTCATATACAGAGAATATGCCCCGGCGGCAAAGGGCCTATTTCTAATCGGGGACTTTAATAACTGGAATAGAACATCACATCCCTTAGAAAAAAGGGATGACGGAATATGGGAAATCTTTCTTCCAGGGAAAAAATACAGAGAAAGCTTTATTCATAGAAGCCGTCTTAAAGTTCACGTAATTACAAAAGATAACTCCATGGACAGGATACCTGTATATACAAGAAAAACCCAGCAGGATCCCGAGACCTGGGACATCTGTGCTCAGATCTGGATACCGGACAATGACTTCAAATGGAGCGATAATAATTTTCAGGCATTTGAAAATAAGCCCATCATCTATGAAGCCCATACAGGAATGGCTCAGGAGAAAGAAGGTGTGGGAAGTTACCGTGAATTCAGCGATAAAATTCTACCCCGCATAAAAGAGGCCGGGTATAACACAATCCAGCTTATGGGAATTATGGAACATCCATACTATGCCTCCTTTGGATATCAGGTCTCAAATTTCTTCGCCCCCGCATCACGTTTTGGGAATCCGGAAGATCTAAAACAATTGATTAATGAGGCTCATAATGCCGGTATAGCTGTAATTATGGATCTTATCCATTCCCATTCAATCCGGAATATAAATGAGGGAATAAATCTCTTTGATGGAACAACAGAACTGTTTTTTCATGCAGGATCAAAAGGAGACCACTCCCTCTGGGATTCCAAACTATTTAATTACGGCAGCAACTATGTTTTAAGGTTCTTACTTTCGAATATACGCTACTGGTTGGAAGAGTTCCATTTTGACGGATTTCGTTTTGACGGAGTAACCTCCATGATCTACTATCACCACGGCCACTATAAAGACTTTACCCACTACGACATGTACTTCAACGGCGGGATTGACAATGAGGCTGTTCTTTACTTACAGCTTGCCAACAAACTCATTCACGAAATAAAACCCCGGGCAATTACAATAGCAGAAGAAGTAAGCGGAATCCCCGGTCTCTGCCGCCCTATAGAAGAGGGAGGGATCGGTTTTGATTTCCGTTCAGGAATGGGGATTCCTGATTTCTGGATAAAGACCATAAAGGAAAAGGCAGATGAAGACTGGAATATGGATGAAATCTATAATCAACTGACCAATCGCCGCCCCGGAGAAAAGACCATCGCCTACTGCGAGTCCCACGACCAGGCACTTGTGGGGGATAAAACGATAGCCTTCCGTCTAATGGATAAAGAAATGTACTGGCATATGAGAAAGGACGATAACAATCACATAATAGATCGGGGTATCGCTCTCCATAAATTAATAAGATTATTAACCATCTCTCTTGGAGGAGAAGGCTATTTGAATTTCATGGGAAATGAATTTGGACATCCTGAATGGATAGACTTTCCAAGAGAAGGGAATAATTACAGCTATAAATATGCCTGTCGTCAGTGGTCATTAAGGGATTCCCCGCTCCTAAAATACAGTTACCTTGCTGCTTTCGACAGGGGGATGATCGACCTTGTAAAAAAATACAACCTTCTTTCAAATAACGGGAGGCTTATCAGCATCGATCAAAAAAATAAGATTATATGCTTTGAAAAAGCAGGTCTGGTGTTTGTTTTTAGTTTTAACGCTACGCATTCTTTGCCTGGATACAAAATCGGCGTACCCCTTCCCGGAACATATAAAATTATTTTTTCTTCAGATGCCCGCGAATACGGAGGATTTGAAAGAATAAAAACCGACATGGAATACAATTCGCGCCCCCTCTCCCTGCATGGTTTCAGCCAGGGGATAGTCCTGTATATAACGAATAGGACAGGAATTGTACTGGAGTGTATAAAACAAAGTGAATAGGAATAACGCCATCTTACTAGAGAAGGATATACTGAAAGATCTCCCATTGGCTCTAAGCTACGAATGGCTTGAAACCAACGGGATAGGAGGATATGCCTCTGACACCGCCCTCTGCTGCCATACAAGAAAGTACCACGGCCTCCTTGTTTCTTTTTTACCCCAATATGGAGAACGCTATGTTCTTTTGTCGGATATTAATGAATTTGTTAAACAAGATAAAATTCAATACAACCTCTCAACCAGCCGCTATGGCAATGGTGTTTATTCGGATGGATATAGATATATCGAATTATTTTCCTGTGATGGACATCCTGAGACAATCTACCGCATTGATAATCTAGTTATTCGGAAATCGATCCTTCTTGTCCATGGAGAAGACTCCGTTCTCATTAAATATGATTATATAAACGGTAATTCAAAAATCATAATAGGATTAATCCCATTACTGGCCTATCGGAATGCTCACAGCCTCCAGAAAGAAAACATGAGTATCCATAGCAGGGTTTACGAGGATAACGGCGTATACATGATTGATCCATATCCGAAAATGCCGCCCATTTACTTCCAGAGCTCAGAAGGAGGCGAATTTTACCCCTCTCCCGACTGGTATAAAAATTACGAATTCAGGGAGGAACAGAAGCGGGGATATGATTATAACGAGGATCTTTTCTCTCCAGGAGTATTTGAAATTGAATTATCCCCTGGAAAATCATTTATTCTAAAGGCTTCACTGAAAAAAGAAAAGGGCAACCTGCCGGATCACTGGAAAGGGGAACTTCAGCTGAGGGAAAATCAAAAAAAAATAACCAGGCTTAATTCTGATGATGCCATGGAGAACCTTAAGACCTCCGGGGCAAATTTTATAATTTCGGATAAAAGCGGAACTTCTTCCATTATCGCAGGATTTCCATGGTTTGGAGAATGGGGAAGAGATACGATGATTTCACTTCCCGGCCTCTGCCTCTACTGTGGAAGGGAAGAAACTGCCCTTGAAATATTAAAGACATACGCAAATTATGAAAAAGGGGGATTGATCCCGAACCAGCTCGGTAAGGGTAAAAACCCCTCCTATAACTCGATAGATGCCTCCTTGTGGTTTTTCCGGGCACTCCAGGAGTACATTGAGTATACGGGAAAGAGAAACGAAATAATTTCTAACTTTGGCAGAGTAATAAAAAATATACTGCTTTCATATTCGACAGGGAAAATCGAACACGGGGGGATGCACAGCAACGGGCTCCTCTATGTGGGTAATGAAAAAACCCAGCTAACATGGATGGATGCCATGGTAAACGGAAAACCGGTAAGCCCGAGATACGGCTATCCCGTAGAAATAAATGCCCTCTGGTATAACGCCGTAAGATTTTCGATGGAACTTATCCCCGAAGAATTCAAAAATGGAGAATTAACACAACTGTATTCCATGATAGAAAACATTCGTCTGGAATTTGTGAAGTGCTTCTGGCTGGAGAAAGAAAAATATCTTGCCGATGTCGTTAATGAAAAAGGAACAGATACTTCCATCAGGCCAAATCAAATTTTCGCCGTATCTCTACCCTATTCTCCCCTGTCGGAAGAACAGCAGAAATATGTCACCGATAGGGTTGAAAAAGACCTGCTAACCCCTATTGGAATCAGAACATTATCGCCGGAGGATTCAGAATACAGGGGAACCTATTCGGGAAAACAGGAAAAAAGAGACGGAGCCTATCATCAGGGGACTGTCTGGCCGTGGCTCACAGGAAATTTTACAGAAGCCTTTATCAGGGTCAATAAAAATAATCCTGACAGAAGCAGGGATTTATTTAATTATCTAAAACCGGTTTTTTTTGATCATCAAAAAAGATATGGATTATTCTCAATATCAGAAATCTTCGATGGAGACCCTCCCCATGAAGCCCGGGGATGCCCCTTTCAGGCATGGAGTGTAGGAGAAGTAATAAGAGCCTATGAACTATTAAAGAAGGAGATCGTAAATTGAAAGTTTTAATGTTTGGCTGGGAATTCCCCCCCTATATCAGCGGGGGGCTGGGCACGGCCTGTTATGGGCTTACAAAGAGTATGGCATTGCGGGGCAACGAAATAAGCTTTGTTCTTCCCCATTTTGAGGGCGGAAAAACGGATGCACCCATAGATATAATTGATGCCGGCAATGTGGAACTTAGTCGGAAACCAGGAATTAAAATTATAGAGAATGACTATAGATTAAGATTTCTGGAGGTCGATTCACTTTTACGACCATATCAAAACATGTCGACATATGAAAATGATTATGCCATTTATCAATCATCCGGAGAAACTGCGTCAACTAAAGAGAAAATACCTTTCGGCGGGTTTTACGGAAAGAATCTTGTAGAAGAAGTCTACCGCCTCGGACTCATAGGTGCCCGGCTTGGAGAGACCGGAAATTTTGATATAATACACGCCCATGACTGGATGACCTACCCGGCGGGAATTGAGGCAAGGAAAGTAAGCGGAAAACCCCTTATAGTCCATGTCCACGCCACCGAGTTCGACCGTTCGGGCGAAAATGTTAATAACATTATTTTTGAAATAGAAAGAAAAGGGATGCTCTATGCCGACAGAATAATAGCTGTAAGCAAAAGAACAAAAGAAATAATAATAAATAGATACGGAATTGATCCCTATAAAGTCGACGTCGTTTACAATGCTGTTGATAGGGAAGAAAAAGGAAAAATAGATATCGGCAGGAACGTCAATGAAAAAGTTGTTCTCTTCCTGGGAAGAATCACCATGCAAAAAGGCCCAGCATTTTTTGTTGATGCTGCTTACAAGGTCTTAAAAAAGATTAAAAATGTAAGATTCCTGATGGCCGGAGATGGAGACCTTTTCTCAAGTGTAGTAAAAAAAACAGCAGAACTGAGGATTCAATCGCATTTTCATTTTACAGGATTTTTAAACGGCGATGATATCAAGAAAGCCTTTGCTGTAAGTGATCTTCTTGTTATGCCCTCGGTTTCAGAACCTTTCGGTATTGTTCCTATGGAAGCTCTCCAGCATGGACTCCCTGTTATTATTTCAAAACAGTCAGGGGTTTCAGAACTTCTAAAGGATGCCGTATCGGTAGATTTCTGGGATACGGATCTACTATCCAGGGAAATTATTAGAATCTTATCGGATAAACAATGCTGCGGGGAAATGCTAAAAAGAAGCAGCGAAATAATAAATGAATTTAACTGGGATAAAGCGGCGGGTGAAGTCGAAAAAACTTACAGGAAGGTTGTAAGATGATATCGGTATGTTTCTATTTTCAGGTCCATCAGCCCTTCAGGTTGAGAAAGGACTACAGTTTCTTCAGTATAGGAAGAAATCATGACTACGAAGATGAAAATCTAAATTCTTCACTTATTCGAAAAGTAGCTGAGAAATGCTATCTCCCGGCCAATAAACTAATGCTGAAATTAATCAAAAAGTATGATGGAGATTTCAGAATTGCCTTTTCAATAAGCGGTCTTGCCCTTGAGCAGTTCGAAATGTACGCCCCCGAGGTACTGGACTCGTTCTGCGAACTTGTAAATACAGGTTGTGTTGAATTACTGGGAGAAACATATTATCACTCCATAGCCTACCTCAGATCTGAAATCGAATTTAAAGAACAGATTAGAGTCCATGAAAACAAACTAAAAAGTATTTTCGGAATAACCCCCTCTGTTTTTTGTAATACCGAGCTCATCTATGACAACAAGATTGCGGATCTTCTAAAGGATATGAACTATTCGGCAATTCTGACAGAGGGTACGGAGAAAATTCTTGGATGGCGTTCCCCCAATTTTCTTTATCAACCAACGAGTGTTTATAAAATGAAACTCCTTCTAAAAAATTACAGATTATCAGATGATCTCGCCTTCAGGTTTTCTGAGAAAAAATGGCCGGAATATCCCCTAACCCCGGAAAAATACGCCTCCTGGATCCATAGAATCGCCGGAAATGGCGAGGTTGTTAATCTGTTTATGGATTACGAAACCTTCGGAGAACATCAATGGGAATCAAGCGGCATATTCAACTTTCTGGAAAAACTTCCGGAAGCCATTATGGAAAAAGCGGGTTTCTTTTTCAACACACCCTCCGAGGTTGCGGCTCTATACCAGCCCGTAGCGAAAATTGATGTTCCTTCGACAATTTCATGGGCTGATTCTGAAAGGGATCTCTCTGCCTGGATAGGCAATCCCCTTCAGGACTCCTCCATCGAATCGGTTTACAGTATGGAAGATGAGATTCAGAAAAGCGGGGATAAAGAGCTAATACACCTGTGGAGAAAACTTCTCTCATCCGATCACTTTTATTATATGTGTACAAAGTCTTTCAACGACGGCAACGTCCATAATTATTTCAGCCCCTTCAATCGCCCGGAAGATGCCTACATTGTTTATAATAACATAATTAACGATTTCAAGGGAGAGTTAAAAAAACGTAAAAGCAACATGAAATATAAGCTAAGAGGAACGAAATGAAAGTACAAACCTTTACTGTTTTACCGGACACCCCCGAAAAATTAAAACACCTGAATGAACTTGCAAATGACCTCTATTTCGCGTGGAACAGTGAGGTTCTGGATTTATTCAACAAACTTGGGGCAGAAGAATGGAAAAAAGCAGACCATAATCCTGTAAAAATGCTCTATCAGGTTCCACAGAAAATCCTTGAGAAGGCCGCCGCCGATACCCATTACCTCTCAGAACTTGAGGCTGTTTACGAAAGATATTCAAGCTACATCAACGGGACAACCTGGTATGAAAGACAGTACGGGAAATCATGCGACCCAAAGATTGCCTATTTTTGCTGCGAATTCGGTATTCATGAGTGCCTTCCAATATATTCCGGGGGGCTCGGGGTTCTCTCGGGGGATCACATAAAATCAGCGAGTGATCTGGGTCTGCCCCTTGTGGGGGTCGGACTCATGTACCGTCACGGCTATTTTCACCAGCATCTGGATGTCGAGGGACGGCAGCAGGAAACATTTCCGGAAAATGACATATACAGCATGCCTGTAGTAATTGAAAAGGATAAAAACGGTATTCCACTGAGGGGAAGCCTCAAATATGGAAATGATAGGGTTTTTTTCAACATATGGAAAGCAAGGGTTGGACGTTCCTCCATCTATTTGCTTGACACCAACCTCGAGGAGAATTCCGAATATCACAGGGAGATAACGAACACCCTCTACGATTCAAACAGAGATATTAGAATTAAACAGGAAATACTCCTCGGTATAGGGGGGTTTAAGGCTCTAAAACTACTGGGATTCAAAATAGATGCCTACCACATAAACGAGGGACATTCCGCCTTTCTTTTGCTGGAGCGTGTCCGTCATTTCATGGAAAAAGAAGGACTCACTTTTAGAGAAGCAAAAGAAATGGTCTGGGCGACAACGACCTTTACAACACATACCCCCGTCCCCGCCGGAAATGAACGCTTCGACAACGAAGTAATGGAAAGGCATTTCAAAGACTACTGCGGTGAACTAAAAATTTCCTGGAAGGAATTCCTCGGCTTTGGACGGGTTAATCCGGATAATGAATATGAAGAATTCTGTCTGACCGTACTTGCCCTGAAATTCAGTGCCTTTGCCAATGGAGTATCAAAACTCCATGGAGAGGTGTCAAGGAAAAT
This sequence comes from uncultured Spirochaetales bacterium, assembly GCA_964512945.1. Lineage (GTDB taxonomy): Bacteria > Spirochaetota > Spirochaetia > CAZEKV01 > CAZEKV01 > CAZEKV01. The sequence goes on from CAZEKV010000057.1 coordinate 10,816, forward strand.
GTGGAAAGGGTTGTATCCGGGAATTCCTGAAGAAGAAATCCCGATCGGACACATAACAAACGGAATACATGCGAGAAGCTGGCTCAGCCCGCATATACTGAATCTGTTTCTACGCTATGCAAAAACTATTAGATCCAACGAGCTTCTCGATTTTGATATGTGGAAAATGGTAGACAGTATCCCCGATTCAGATCTCTGGGAGATCCATCAACACAAAAGAAAACTCCTTATAAAATACGTAAGAAAAAAGGTCCGAGAACAGCTTATGTACAGAAATGCGGGTATCCTCGAGCTGAAAGAGGTAGATTCCCTTCTCGATCCAAAAGCCCTTACAATCGGCTTCGGGAGACGGTTCGCCACATACAAAAGGGGAGATCTATTCTTAAGGAATGAAGAAAGAATCAAATCCATCCTGTGTAATCCTGAACGCCCCGTCCAGATAATTGTTACCGGGAAAGCTCACCCTGCAGATCAGTACGGTAAAGATATTATAAAGCATATCTACGACTTCTCCAGCAAACCCGAATTTAAAAACAAAATTGTCTTTCTGGAAGATTATGATATAAATATCGCAAGGCATTTATTGCAGGGGGTTGATGTATGGCTCAACAATCCAATACGCCCCAAAGAGGCCTCGGGGACATCCGGCATGAAGGCGGCTATAAACGGAGCCATCAATCTCTCCATAAAAGATGGATGGTGGGATGAAGCCTATACACCCGATGTCGGATGGAGCATAGGAAACGGCGAGGATTTTCACAATTTTGAAATGTCTTATAAAATCGAAAGCGATCTCCTGTACGGTGAACTCGAACGGGAGGTTGTTCCCCTCTTCTATGAAAGAAACGATGAAGATATTCCCGAAAACTGGGTAAGGATTATGAAAAACAGCATACGGAAACTGGGGGTGGGATTTAACTCCCATCGAATGCTGGAAGAATACTTTAGCAAATACTATAAACCCTCCATTGAACTGAAAAACCGCCTTGTCGAAAATAATTTTTCCATAGCAAAAGAACTTTCATCCTGGCATCAGGAGATATCTGAAAAATGGGAAAACATAAAAATTATCAAGCTCTGTACTAAATCCCAGAAATCCATCCTGAAGGGTGAAGAATTCGAGATTAAAGCCCTCGTAAATCCCGGAGATATCAAAGCGGAAAATATTATTGTCGAATGCTACTATGGTGTGATCAACAAGAAATTCGAAATATCCAGAGGGAAAAAAATAACTATGGAAGTTGAAGGGCAGGAAAAAGACGGAATCATCTTTAAGGGGAAAATCCCATGCTCCTCGGGGGGGCAGTTTGGATATACCATACGAATTCTCCCCGGACATAAGGATCTTGCCGTTCACATCCTCCCCGGGATGATGAAGTGGTACGAATAGAAAACAAAAAAATCATATTAACAGGCTCATTGATAAAAAAACGCTCTTACAGCACCGGACGCCAGCATTATTTCAGACTGAAGCGAAAAGAAAAGCTTAAAATTACTATAGAGATTGAGGAATCTGAAAACAAAATTGAAAAAGCCACCCTCGAATTCGAAAAGCACATTAACGGAGAAAGATTTGAATCGGATCTTAAGCCCACTCCGGGGAATAAATTTGAAGGAATAATCTCCTTTGATTTTTACGGTGTCTGCCGCTTTAAGGCAAAATATCTAAAAAACGGAAACTGGTATAGAGATAATGTCGTATACTCCTATATGATTATCGATCCTGAATATATTGATAAAATATCCATATACACAATGATACCGGGAGCTTCAGGAAAAATCAGCGACTGGATCAAAGCCATACCGGAAATACGCGATATGGGCTTTAACACAATTCACATTCTTCCGGTAACCGAAACAGGATCCTCGGGAAGCCCCTACGCTGCCGCAAAGCTTTTCCAGATGGACCCCCTCTACTACGAAGAAAAGCATGACGGTTTCAGGGAATTCGATAAATTTATTAAAGCTCTTATCAAAAACAAAATACGCCTGTGTGTCGACCTTGTCTTGAATCATGTTGCCCTTGAAAGCAAAATAAGAAACAATTACCCCGACTGGCTTGCAGAGGATCCCGATGAGGCGGACGGGATAAAAAGGGCAGGCTGGAGTGAAGGCGAAAAATGGCATAAATGGTCTGATCTCGCCTTTATCAATTACACACCCTTTACCCCAGATTCAAGAGAAGCCCTCTGGGAATACATGACGGGATACGCACTTTTCTGGGCAAGGTACGCCGCAATGACCGGAGGCATGATACGCCTTGACAATTTGCACTCCAGCTATAAACCCTTCCTGCAGTATCTCCTGAGGGAGGTAAGGGAAAAATATCCCTCTCTTATTATTATAGGTGAAATTTTTACCCACGAAAAAAGACTCATACGACTTACCCTCGAATATGGAATAAATCTTTTATTAGCCACCCCGTGGGAACATAAATTCGTTCCGGAGATTAGAAAATATCTGAAACACCTCCACAGCTACAAAGAAAGCCTGAGGTTTTTTTTCCCCATCTGCTCCCACGACAGCGGCTCCCCCGCCGAAGAATTCGGCGATGTAAAATCTACAATACCTCGCATGATCCTCTCTGCCCTCGCAGGTCCCGGCCCTTCCGGAATTGTACAGGGAGTCGAGTATGGAATAAAAAAAAGAATAGATTTTATAAACCAAAAAACAAAGCTTGAGATTAGCAGCAACTACGACTTTACGGAATTGTTCGAAGAACTTAACAAAATCGTTAGAAACAATAATGAATTCCAGATCCCGGGGAATATCGAGTTTGTTGACAACAATCACGAGGCTGTAATAGGTATTATTAGAAAATCCCCAAAAACAGGCCTGCCTTCCTTTATAGTCCTTATAAATTTCGATATAAAAAATCCACAGGAACTATACCTGAATACAGAAAAACTAAATATAATAAAAAACAAACAACTCCTTAATCTCTTTAATGGTGAAACCATTTTACCTGGACCTGGAAAAACCCTATTTTCGCTTCCCCCCTGCGGTTTCCTCGTATACAGAATAAAATAATTTACAATCCTATTTTTTTAGAA
>CAZEKV010000058.1:0-13795 GCA_964512945.1 uncultured Spirochaetales bacterium
CCAGTAAAAAGCTGCTGTCATATGTCTCCGGGATAAATGAAAAAACCGCCGAAAACATTATAAAGTACAGAGATAAAACAGGTTCTTTTAAATCTCGAAAAGATTTGCTAAAAATAAAAGGAATGGGCGAAAAAAGCTTTGAACAGGCGGCAGGATTTTTGAGGATAAGGGACGCCAGCAACCCTCTGGATTCAAGTGCGGTACACCCCGAGAGTTATTCAGCGGTTAAGGAAATGGCAGACAGGCTGAACTGTCAGATAAGCGACTTAATTAAATTCAGAGAGCTAAGAGATAAATTAAATTTATCAGACTATGTTACCGATAAAATCGGACTTCCTACCCTGAAGGATATCCTTGAAGAACTCGAAAAACCAGGACGCGACCCCCGCAGGCAATTTGAATTGTTCACTTACACCGAGGGGGTTTATGAAATGGAAGATCTCGAAACCGGGATGAAACTACCGGGAGTTGTCACCAATGTAACCGATTTCGGTGCCTTTGTTGATATTGGGGTTCATCAGGACGGATTAATCCATATCAGCGAATTATCAGACAAGTACGTAAAGAATCCCCATGATATTATAAAAACAAATCAAAAAGTTAATGTGTCCGTTATTGATGTGGATATTGATAGAAAAAGAATCTCCCTATCACTAAAACAATAGCTGGTTCCCTTTTCTATTTATGCCGGATCTATACTGAGGAGAAAATAGGATGTCTGACTTCAGCATTAGAAACCCGAAAAAGAGTGACGAAAAAGATTTAATCGAAGTTGTACACAAAACAGGTTTTTTTGGAAAAGACTTAGCCGGAAGAAAATTATTCGACGATAAAAAATTATGGGCCTACCTCTGGCTGCTCCATTATATACGATACGAAAGAGAAAACTGTTTTGTAGTTTTCGATGGAAAAAAGAGAAAAACCGTGGGATATGTAATAGGCACAGCTGATACTTCGGGATACTTGAAAAGATTTAAAAAAGACATGAAAAATAGAATCAAGTTTCGAGTATGCTGCTATACAAGCTGGAGATATCCCCGCACCCTGAAAACCTTTATCAAAATAATGAAATCATCGGGAGAAAACGGCGACTATGCTGATGGATTTTCCATAGAATATCCGGCACACTTCCATATGAATTTACTCCCGGGATATCAGGGGCGGGGGCTGGGCTCTAAGCTCCTGAACAGATTTGAAGAAAAAATGAGAAAAGACGGAATTCGGGGTATCAATATAGGGACAACATCTTTAAACGAAAAAGCTCTACCCTTCTATAAAAAACACGGCTATAAAATATGTTTTGAAACCCCAACAAAATGGCTTGGAATCTATGGAAAGGAATGCATGTTCTACCGAATGATAAAAAAGCTATAGTAGAAATTGTTCCGGCACCTTATTTTTCTGGCACAACAGCGATTCTCTGTTTCTTAATAGAAGACCCCTTTCCCTGAATCGAGGCTTTTCAAGGGAACCTCAATTATAAGCTGGGTCAACCTGATAAGAATAGCCTTTATAGAACTTCTTGAAATACTATCCAGACCAATTTTAATTGCTTTTCGAAAATCAAGCCTTTTCGTAAACTCAAGATATTTTCTAGCTCCGGGAGACAGTCCAGACAGCCCCTTTAAAGAGCATCCCCGGCATAAGAACAGTAATTCGTTCCCGTGGAAAAAGGCTTCATCTTTTTCATCAAGGGGCCTCCCACACGATCCGCATTTATGGATATCAGGAAGAAAACCACTTAGAATTAAATATTTCCATAAAAACTGGATTAGAACCATGTCAATTGCTTTTTCCGTTTCATTATTTATCGCTATAAGGGCATCTCTCAGTAAATAATAAAAAGCCCGATGATCATCCCCGCCCCCAAAGGATCTTAGAATAACCTCCGCCCAAAAAGACGAGACATATATTTTTTTTAAGTCACTCCGTATATTCTCAAATCCATCTATTATGGATATATCTTTTATTGTATAACTCTTTTTTACAGGATTAAAGTAGATATATGCTGTAATTAAAGAAAAAGGATCGGTATAGCCCGCCAATTTCCCTTTACTTTTTGCGGCTCCATGGGCTACAGCATTGATAATGCCCTTTATCTCTGAAAAAATACTTATCCCCTTATGTATTTCTCCAATTTTGGTATTTTTAAGGATTATTCCATCGGTAATTAGATTTCTGTTCATTTTATAAAAGCCAGAATACCCCTATTTTAAAAATCATTCTACTTGCCTCACGGAAAAAATAGATACATAATATACGTAGATACACTGCTGATTCTCGGTAAAAACCCCCCTGGTCGTTCGCATTGAGAGTCACTGATACAGGCAAAACAAAATTAAGGAAAGAAAATGCTGGAGAAACAAATACTACCTGTTGAGAAAATATTACCCGGTAAAATACGTATAATACCCCTGCTGGGTAAGCCTATCTTCCCGGGGATATTCACACCAATGATGATTTCCTCAAAAGAAGATATCGAAATAATCGAAAAATCCATGGCTGCCGATAATATGATTGGACTCCTCCTGCTTAAAGACGAAAGCATCGAAGAACCCCTGTCCGGTGATCTGAGAAAAACGGGAACCATAGCAAAAATAGTAAAAAAAATAAATTTACCTGACGGTGGAATTAACATCTTTATTTCAACCCTGAAAAGGTTCAGGATCAAAAAATTTATAAACAAAACCCCTCCAATTTCAGCCGCGGTGGAGTATCTTGAAGATATAGCCGATGAAACCCCCGAAGTGAAGGCTCTTACAAGACTTCTTATAACTGAAATGAAATCAATATCGGAAAACAACCCCCTTTTTTCAGAGGAAATGCGACTGAACATGGTTAACATTGATCATCCCGGGAAAATAGCCGATTTTATAACCTCAATACTTAACATAGACAGGGAATCCCAGCAAAAAATACTGGAAACCCTGGATGTTCAGAAAAGAATGGAACAGGTATTGATTTTTATAAAAAAAGAACAGGAATTGCTGAAAATCAAAAAAAAGGTTGAAAAAACAATAAACGAGAGGATTGAGAAAAGCCAGCGTGAATATTTTCTTAGAGAGGAGCTTAAAAGAATAAAAAGCGAACTGGGCATGCCGGACGACTCAAAAAGCAGTGAATTCCAGCGATTCAAAAAAGAAATTGAAAAACTAAAATTCGAAGGGGAGGTAAAAGAACAGGTCAAACGGGAACTGGAGAAATTTTCTCTCATGGATCCCAATTCTTCTGAATTTGTTGTTACAAGAAATTACCTTGATACCATAATTTCCATACCCTGGCTTGATCCAGAACCGGAAAAGATCAATATGAAGAAGGCCAATGAAATACTTGATGAAGATCACTACGGTCTGGAAGACGTCAAAAATAGAATAATGGAATACCTTGCAATTCGTAAGTTGAAAAACGACACAAAGGGTTCAATAATTTGTCTTGTAGGCCCTCCCGGCGTAGGAAAAACCTCTGTAGGGAAATCCATTGCCAGGGCTCTGGACAAGAAATTCTTCCGATTTTCGGTAGGGGGTATGCGTGATGAAGCAGAGATCAAGGGACACAGGAGAACCTACGTTGGGGCAATGCCCGGGAAAATAATACAGGGTCTTAAGATTGTAAAAACCAAGGCCCCTGTTTTCATGATCGATGAAATTGACAAGATGGGAGCCTCCTATCAGGGTGACCCCTCATCCGCCCTGCTTGAAGTTCTTGATCCTGAGCAAAATATTGCATTCAGGGATCATTACCTCGATCTGCCTTTTGATATCTCCCATATCCTGTTTATTACAACAGCAAACACCCTTGAAACCATACCCAGACCCCTTCTGGACAGAATGGAGGTAATCAGGCTTTCCGGATATATAAAGCAGGAAAAAATAGCGATTGCCCGCAAGTATCTCATCCCAAAAACACTGGATAGATCGGGATTAAAAAAATCGCAGGTAAAATATAGTGCCAGTATTCTGGCGAAAATTTCGGAGGGCTGGGCAAGAGAAGCTGGTATGAGGAATTTTGAAAAAGCCCTTGACAAAATAAACCGCAAAATCGCAAAAAAAATTGTGCTGAAGGAGGCCAGACCCCCCTTTAAGTTATCCATGGAAGACATAGAAGAATATCTTGGCAAACCCAGATTCTTTGAGGATGAAATCAAAAAAATCACCAACCCGGGAATGGCTATAGGCCTTGCGTGGACCAATTTCGGAGGCGATACCCTGATAATTGAGTCAGTATACAATCCCGGAAAAGAGGGCTTTAAAATAACCGGACAGATGGGAGATGTTATGCAGGAATCGGCAAGTATTGCATATACATATGTCAGGCACATTGCCGGAGAATTCAAAATAGAAAAAGAGTTTTTCGAGAATAATCAAATACATTTGCATATTCCCGCCGGTGCTACACCGAAGGACGGCCCATCTGCCGGAATAACAATGGCCTCTTCGCTCCTGTCCCTCGCAAGGGGGAAAATGCTTAGAAAAAATCTCGCTATGACAGGAGAGTTGTCCCTCGTAGGAAAGGTGATGCCCATTGGTGGACTAAAAGAAAAAGTCATTGCGGCCAGAAGGAACAAGATAAAAATAATTTTATTCCCGGAGCAAAACGTTAAAGATCTCGAAGAAATACCGGAACATGTAAAAAAAGGCATAACCTTTTACCCTGTAAAAACTATGGAAGAGGTTATTCAAAAAATCTTTTGAATGGAAAGAAAAATAATGTGATTTTTCCCGAATTTTGTTGTATAGTTGAAATTCAAGAATGAATACATATGGAGAAATGGATATGAATAAGAAAATACTTTTTGCCTTTGTTGTTCTGGCAGCACTTTTTGTCTCTGCCTTTAAGCCCGTAGAAGTACTCCCAAAAAAAGGGGGTAGTGTCTTCTATATTAAAAGAATGGATGCCATTGCCAGTCTGGCGCAAAAGGTTCATGTGGTTCTAAATGGAGTGGAAGTCACCGTTCTGGTAAAACCGAATACCTACAAGGCTGTACACCTCAAACCAGGCGTATATAATATTGAGTTAAAAATATTCAATCCGGAGGGCATAGAAAGAAAAACCATATCGTGGACGGATACGCTAAAATCCGGTGAGACATATTTCGCAAGACTCTCGTACAATTTTGGGTGGAAGTCCAGAAAAAAGGCACTCAAACCATCGCAGTTCAAGGCTGGACCGAAGAGATTTTACGCCGGAGAAGTCGATGCGGCAGGCCTTGTAAATCCTGAATAAAAAGTCAATTTTATCGAAATTCCGGTATGCTTTAAGTGCTTTTGATAATACTCTACAGTAGATCGTGGGCGTTGTTGTTCCGGGTATTAATCGGCTCTGCTTAGCCCGATGTTTCTGTACTTTTCGTGTAATTGACTCAAAGATCTTTCTTCTATACACTGGTCGCATTGTTATTACACAATAACAATGTGATGTCAAAAAAACCGAGGAGAATCTAATGAAAAACAAGTTAAAAACAATCATTATAGGTATTATGCTTGCGGCTGTGTTGTCGAACGTTTACGCAAGGCCGAAAAAAACTAAGGAAATTGCGAATCCTGTAAAACTTGAGGTTGATACCTTAGCCTTCGATGAAGATTCCCTGCTCGGGATATATGATGACGAGGGAAACCTGATATCTAATTTCAGCAGGATTGAAAAAAAGAATAACTACATCAGCCCGTTTAAAGTTCTTGGAGATAACGAAGAACATCTCTACACTGTATCATACGATGAGATAAACGATACTATAGTCATCGTAAATAAAGACAGGAAGAAAGGTAAAATCTTCTTTACAAAAAAAAAGGGTCTTTCTTTAAGACTCAAATTTGATACTGTAGTATCGTTCTTCGATAAGCCTTTTGCTCTAGAATATACCACGACCAGAACTGCCGGGCGAACCTTACTTGGAACCCTGAATAATAGGAGTTATGTTAATAAGTATACTATCACCTACAATTCCAAACCGGTCATAAAAAAAACGTGGAAATATGACTACAAAAAAGGGCAAGGATCCCAGGAACTTATAGTCGATACTGAATTTCTACGTACAAATAAAATTGATTGTGTAGTATGGATTCTGGCTTTACAGGTTATAGACGAGGTTTCCGCTCAAAAGCATAGAAAGAACGGATAAAAAATTTCAGAAACCAAAAGAGATGTGGGTATTGCAATAAATCTTTTATCCTGCTACAATCTGTCCAAAAAATTAAGGAGTATTTGATGAAAGATAAAGTGAAAATAGTCGTTATCTCTATTATGCTTACAACTGTCCTGTCAAATATTTATGCGAAGCCTAAAAAAACTGTAAAGATCGCAAATCCTGTAAGAGTTGAAGTTGATACATTAGCCTTCGATGAAGATTCCCTGCTTGGGATATATGATGGTGCGGGAAACCTGATATCTAACTTCAGCAGGATTGAAAAAAAGAATAACTACATCAGCCCCTTCAGGGTTCTTGGAAACAACAAAGAGCATCTCTACACCGTGTCATATGATGATATAAATAATATTATAATTATTGTCAGCAAAGAAAAGAAAAAAGGAAAGATAGCCTTTGAGATTAAAAAGAAGGGGCTATTGGGAATATGGATTAAGGTTAAAACAAGAGTTAGTTTCTTTGGCAAACCATATAAACTGAAATACACCAAAAACAATAGTTTTAAAAATCATTCAACTGAATACACTATTACTTATGATTCCAAACCCGTAATTAAGAAAATCTGGAAATATGATGCTAAAAAAGGTAAATCATTTCAGAAAATAGTTGTTGATAAACTTTTTCTTGATGATAATAAAATTGATTGTTCTATCTGGATTCTGGCTTTGCAGGCCCTTGACGAAGCATCGCTCGAATATAAGCGTTATAATAGATATTAGCTGCTAACAAATAGTTTAAACAGGTATCAGAATGCTGCCATCCGGGAAAGCCGGGATTTTACAGCCCGGCTCCCCTGATGCGGCGGTCGGGGTTTATTCAAAAAACTCCTGTTCCACCGGATTTTTTTATAGATCCTGTACTCTTTGTAAGCAAAAAAAATAGAGAAAATTATATGAAGATCGTTCCTGTAATAATACTTATCCTCTTCTTAGTTACATGCAACAATGTTAAAAGGAACAATTCTATCTATAACGAATCAACAGGAAATAATGGATCCCCTGTAGATGATCAGGGCTGTAAAATCCCGGGAAACAGGGAGATTGAAAAACAGAAAAAAAATCAAAATCCCTTCGATCTAACAGAGGCTGAATTAATAGAAATGATATCCGGCTTACCATCGAAAATAAAAACCAGAATTATGGAAAAGAGCGGGGAATTCCTCAAACTCATAGATAGGGCATTAACATTACCCGAGAAAACCCTTGTTCTGGTCGATAAAGACCACCCCCTACCCGCAGACTACATACCCGAAGATCTTGTCAACCTGAATACCTATCCTCTCGTGTTAAGCAAGAAAAATCTGATATTACGAAGAACCATCTTGCCCGACCTCCTCGAAATGGTGGTAGATGCTGAAAAAGAGGGAATTACCCTCGTCTTATCCTCGTGTTATAGATCCTATAAAACACAGGAAAGAATCTACAACTGGAATGTTGAAACCTACGGAAAAGCCCAGGCGGATAGAGAGTCGGCTCAGCCAGGGAAATCCCAGCACCAACTCGGGGTTACCATTGACTTTGGAACTATTACAGATGAATACGCCTCCACCCCGGCGGGGAAATGGCTTATAAAAAATGCCTGGAAATACGGGTTCTCCCTGTCATACCCGGAGGAAATGGAATGGTTAACCGGATACAAACATGAGTGCTGGCACTACAGGTATATATCCAGGATAGGAACAAAAATCGAAAAAGAATTCTTTGAGGGTATCCAGCAATATTTTCTGATCTTTATGAATGAAAACAGGGAAAAACTCTTTTATAAAAAAAGCATAGCGAATTAAGCCGGTTCCTCATGCGGGTTCATAAAATCATATCAATTTAGAATATCCTTTGTGTAGTCAACAAGCTCAAAAAAAACTTTTTCAAGCCCTTCTATCAGGGGGGGAATGGCCGTGCCGCGGCCTTCTCCTGCTGCAGTTTCGATAAGGGAAGCCCGATCACCCAGTTTCTTTATCGAGAGATTCCAGCTGCTGCCCTTTATGGAATGGGATTCACCTTTAAGTGTTTCATAATCCCCCGCAAGCGAAGCCTCTTTTAAAAGAACTATTTGGTGTTCTACCTTCTTCAAAAAGGATCTCAAGAGTTTTAAAACAACATCTTTTTTCCCCATAAAATTCTCAACAGATTTCTCAAAATCAAAAATATTCAGATTGTTTTCCATATTCTCCCCGGATATCATTCCTTGACCCTCTGCTTCCCTTACCCTCTCTTTCCCGCTGTAATCATCTATCCACTTCTTTAATATGGGAACCAGATCTTTTTTTGAAAAAGGTTTTGCCAGAAAATCATTCATCCCCGCCTTCAGGCATTTTTCCTTTTCGCCGGCAAGAGCATTTGCCGTTACCGCTATAATCGGCACAACAGGATTTTTTTTCCTTATTTCGAGGGAAGCTTCCATACCGTTCATTCCAGGCATCTGGACATCCATAAAGACAAGATCGAAATCATATAAATTAAAAATCTCAACTGCCTCTCTTCCGTCATTTGCCGTTAAAATAGTATATCCCATAGAACCCAGAATTGTTTTAAACAATTGCTGGTTTACAGAATGATCCTCTGCTATTAGTAAACGAATATTTTTTCTATTAAGCTCTCTGGTAGTTTTTTTGTTCACAGCAGCATTTTCCGGTATTGCTTCAAGATCTATAATATCATTTATACCTTTTTCTATTGTATTAAATAAAACGTCTTTCTTAACCGGCTTGCTTATGTATCCATTAAACCATTTAAGCAGTTTCATTTTTGCTTCATCGCCGCTTTTCCCCATTGGGTTCAACAAAAATAATTTTGTTGAATTTATAACAGGATTGGAATTAATCTCACTTGCAAGTCTCCATCCATCCATACCCGGCATATTTAAATCGATGAGGCATACATCGAAGGCATTCCCGTTTTCCGCTTTTTCAACTAAAACAGCAAGAGCTTTTTCTCCGGATTCTGTATTATGTATCCTGCAGTCCATTTCCGAAAGATAGGTTTTTATAACTTTTCTAACCGTTGAATTATCATCTACAATTAATATATTTATTTTCCTACCTATTTCCGGAGGCTTTATAAAATCGCTTTCAGTTTTTTGCCTCCTGAATTCTGCCGTAAACCAGAAATTGGAGCCCTTACCCTGCTGACTCTTAACACCTATTTTTCCATTCATCATGGCCGTAAGATTCTTTGAAATTGAAAGCCCAAGCCCTGTCCCCCCAAATTTTCTCGTTGTTGAAGAATCTACCTGGGTGAAACCCTTAAAAAGGCGGTTCAATTTTTCTTCCGGAATACCTATTCCGGTATCTTTCACCTGTACTTTTATTGTTACAAATTTGGGCGTTTTTTTAACAGGAGAAACCGTAACAAGGATTTCTCCTCTATAGGTAAATTTCACAGCATTATTAAATAAATTAACAATTATCTGCCGCAACCTTACGGGATCCCCTATTAATTTTAAGGGAACTCCTGAATGTATGTACGATATTACTTCAAGAGATTTCTTGTGAGCCTCAAGGGTTACCAGATCCATTGCATCATTGATAACCTGATTTAGATCAAAATCTATTTCTTCAAGGGTAAATTTCCCGGCTTCTATTTTCGAAAAATCCAGAATATCATTTATCAAGCTTAGAAGAACCTCGGAAGAAAATTTAATTTGTTCCGAATATTCCAGCTGCTCTGCATCCAGGCTTGTTTCCAGAAGTAATTCCGACATACCGGTTATTGTATGGATTGGAGTTCTTATCTCGTGGCTCATATTGGCAAGAAACTCGGATTTTGTTTTTGTGGCCTTCTCTGCTATCTCCATGGTATTCTTCAGGAGTGCCACATTCCTTTTATATCTCGAAATATCAGCAATGAGAGCTAAGATAAAACGCCCTTCTCCGGCCTTCGAATCAAGAAAAGCCATATTGATACGCCACCACCTTTCAGAACCTGAATCGGGTAAATATTTTGTCTCTATATTGAGATGTTCTTTCTCGCCCGAAAGAAATTCGTCGTAATGAAATAGAAAATCCGTGAAATAATCTTTATGTATAAAATGATGAATGGAATATTCCTTCAGTTTTTCGGGTACTAAATTTAATATTTTCTGGAGTACAGGATTAATTTGAAGGAACTTTCCATTCGTATCGAGAATTGCCATCCCTATTGGGGCACTTGTAAATATTGACTCACATATTATACTATCTATTCGCATAATTTTTGTTAAAAATTTCTGTTCAACACAGCCTTTGCTTTTAGTAAAAGGGCTCCGGGATTTATTGGCTTTTTTATGTAACTATGAACACCCAGCCTCATGGATTCCATAATTGTTTCTTTCTGCCCGGATGAGGAAAAAACAATAACGGGGGTTTCTATTCCCTTTTGCCTCATGGAATTCAGAACCTCCAAACCCCCGACCTCGGGCATCAGTATATCAAGAAAAATCAGATCAAAACAGTCATTTTTGGTATCTTCCAGAAAATCTTTTCCGTCAGCGTATGTTTGCGTATGCCAGGAGGAATCCTCAAATACCGACCTGATCAACTCTCTTATTACAAAATCGTCGTCAATTATCGCTATTTTTGCTATACCCTCAGGCTTTACCTCTTCAACATATTCAGCCCCTTTCTCCGATTCAAATCTTAATTCAAAAGACTCTTTATCCGTTGAATCCGCTGATGTTTTTGATAAAAATTTCTCCTGAACAACATGGTCATGGGCAAAATTATCAGGATTTAGACCAATCAGGGTATCCATAGCCTTTTCCAGAGAATCTATAACCTCAATTCTTCTGAACTCTTCTGTATTTTTAATAAAATTCCCAATTCCGGGATGAGTTGACAGCACTTTTATCAATCTATAGTTTTTTTGAGCATGCTGAATTATTATCGTAAATAATTTCTTCAATTTTACCGGATCATCCACACCAATCTCAATCCCCGAAAACATTATAAGCACCTTAGGATTTCTTACCTTGTACAATCCTGCAAGTTCTTTTATTTTGTATTTTAGCAATTCAATCTTTTCAGAATTAAGACCCTCCGCTATCTCAACAAAAAGCATGTCTTCATTGAAATTCGCCTCGATTCTGCACGGGGTATCATCAATCCTGATATCAACACCAAGAATTTCCGATATCGATTTTAAAAGAAGATCGAGTTTTACGGGTTTTGTGAAAACTTTTCTTAAGTTAAAGCTGGATATCTCAATTACCTTTTCAGCATCAATCCTGTTGGAAATCATAATTACTTCTGTTTTTTGGAGGTTTGGATTATTTCTCTTTTCGGTAAGAAGATCAACAATGCTTTTTCTCGAAAGAAAATAGTCAAGTATTATCAGATCAGGAAGCTCATTCCTCATTTTAATGCTTCCATCGAGACCGTTTATCCCATGGATAACCGAAAAACTCCTTTCCAGTTTTTTCGATAGATATTCACGGAACAACTCCGACTCATCAATTAATAATATTTTTTTCATGACTATAATTATTGCTGTACAAACCGGATAATGCAAGAAATATAAAAAGCAAACACTATTTAGAGGTGGATATTACGGCAAAAGTTTTTACTTCTTCCCCGGGGAGTAGTGTTATTAACCCCGGAAGGGAATTGTTAAAGGAATTTGTCGCAGCGGATATGGGCTCAACAGCAATAGCTCCATGATCATCGGGGATGTAAAGCTGAATGAATTTAAAAATTTTCGTATCCTGTTCTATAGATATCCTGTTTTTGCCCTGTGATATTACAGTTATCCCATTTTCGGGAACCTTGAGAGCATTATCAATATTAAAATTGGCAAGGGATTTACCGTTTCTAAAATCGAATTTCGTATTTCGACAGGACAAAATTTTTCCTGTAGGAAGCAGATCCTCATCGACTTCCACATATCCCTCTGAATCACTTTTCAGGACAACATCATCCGGAAAATTATTAAAGGTAAAATATGGATGCCACCCCAGAGCAAGGGGAAGAGGAGTGCTCCCGCTGTTTGCTATAAAAAAATCAAGCCGAATTGAAGAATCCTTTAAGGTGTATTTTAAAGCCAGAGTGATGGGGAATGGATAGCCCCTAACCTGTCCGAATTCCCTCCTCAAAAGCAGACTGCAGCTATCTTCACCAATCTCTTCCGAGACTATTTCCATCTTCTCTCTGTAGAGAAAACCATGGATAGCCGTATTCGTTTTGGGATCATTTATTTTAAGACCGTATTCCCGTCCGTTAAAATTATATTTTCCACCGGGAATAATATCGTTAAAGGGAAAAAGTATCCTTCCCCTGAAAAGGGGATTTTTTTTTATCTCGTTGTCTTTATCGGAAAAAAGAATATTTTCTATTCCATCATTCATTAAAAAAAAAATCTTATTCACAGTCCCGCCGTGTTCCGGTATAACCTCGACAGACTCCTTTGTAGTAAGGTTCTTCAATGTTAAAAAAGTTATTCCCTTCCGTTTTTCTCTCTGTATCGCAAATTTTATATTATCGCCCATGCTCTCTCCACATTTTCCCGGTGTTAGAATAACCCCGTTCCGCCTAATAGTCCAGATCCGGATCCGGAAGGGGAAGGTCGAAAGCCCTGTCAAGTCTGTCAATTAGCCCTTGAGGCGCCGAAAAATTATCGGAAACAGCAAGACTCGAAGCGGGAAGTACCCCCAGCCACATCCTGGAAAAGGCACCTATCCCCGATCTAAGGAGAGGAAGCTTTTCCGTATACCCACTCTTTATATCGGACTTCCTGGAAAGCCTTACAGTGTAGTTCCCCCCGCAGCCCCTCCATTTGCTATTCTCGAGCAAAAAGGAATCTATTGGATCATCTATTCTTAGATTAAATTCCAGAGGATCATCCCTTATTTCTACCGCTCTCACACATGCCGTTAAATCAATTATCCGCATTTGCCAGTATGCTTCAGTATGCATTCTGTTTTCCCTATTTGAATTCTCGGTTAATTGATTGTAATAAAAGGGTTTCTTAAGAAAATCCTGGAACTGAATACGTCTCGGTTCTCTTAACATAACAATTCTTAGATTCGAATTCAGGGATTTAAGGAGTGAGAGGAGTTCAAGATACTGATCGTAGTTTCTGTATCCCATAAACAGAACCTTGTAGGGGCCCCTGTGAACATTTTCAGTCACAATCCACAAAAAATGAGTCAGTTCCTTCTTATTCCTGTATCCAAATCCAAAGGCGTTTTTATGAACGTAAATTAGAGACTTCATATGGCCCTGAGAATCAAGATTAATCCCTCCGTGAAAAAGCATTCGTCTGGAATAGCATTTAAACATCTCTCTGGAATCTTTAATCTCAAGACGTACAGGAATTCTGTGACAGGTCTTTATATCCAAATTCGCAGGATCAAAGGAAACCCAGTTTTCATAACATCCCGTACCAAAACCAAAACGGTTATAGTACCCCTGTTCAAACATCCCCAGGCTGGCGACCTTAGCTCCCCCCGCAGCATCACTGGATATTCTGGAAGCAAGAACTTTTCCGGCAATACCCTGTCCCCTAATCAGGCGGCTGGTGGTAACCGAGGTTACTGCAGAAAGTGATATTCTATTTTTTTTGTACAGCAGAGTTCCCGGAACTGATATTACAAGACATTCGATACTGCCGTTGAGGTCATACACATCGGCATTCCCGCTGTCAATGAGAATATCCATTGCCTTTTCTTCTTTCCTGTCCTTCT
>CAZEKV010000059.1:0-13617 GCA_964512945.1 uncultured Spirochaetales bacterium
TAAATACCGGATTTTCAGGATTGATTTTCTTTTTACCGCTGATTGTTCTATTCTCAAAATCTACAGTTTCAATTGAGTCGAGGAGAAGAAAGGGGTCTCTATGGGGTGTCAATTTTTTTACTTCCGGCAGTCCGAAATTTACCCTTTTGTTTGTGGGCAGGGTGTAATCGATTATATTTTTTTTCCTGTTTTTTTTCGCTATCTTCTCATATTCCATTTTTTTAATTCCTTTCAGTCTCCAAAAATAAGATTAGCAAACTCCTCAGGATGAATTATCATTGAACGCCGGAACAGTCAAGATATCTACTACCTTCCAGAGGAAAAAAATGAAAATATTCCATTATAGTCATAGAATTGCCGCTTCCGGGGTATTATAAAAAAAAATGACTTCATACCCGGCCGGATCCGTAAAAAAAAATACGGCATTGGAGAGAGTATTAAACCCCCTTCAATGCCGACAATTTGTCAATACTGAGGTCTGGAATATAAAAACCAGGATATCTACCGGTTGGTACTACCTGTTTTTATATTCAGCCATTGCCTCAACGAGACCTTTCATTGTTTTAATTTCAGAAAGTTCATCCCTGGGGATCTTAACCTTAAGTTCTCGCATTGTATTTGTTACGATCTCAACTACATCAAGACTGTTAGCACCCAGATCGAACATGGACTTTTCAATATCAATGTCCGCTTCTTCAACCTCGTCTTCCAGCTGATCCAGGATATTATTCTTCAGGATTTCAAATACCTCGTCTTGTGTCATCATTTATCCTCCAATTTTTGTTGACCAATATTAAAAAATTTCAGCCATTATACATATTCTCAATAATAGTTTCAACCTCCGGCTGAGCAAATGATATTTTGTGCATAAAATCTTCATGAACTCTTGCCTCAAGGAGAGCCTTTCTTTTCTCCAGGGAAAGGGAGTATTTAAGGATTTCAAGTGTTTTCCTTGGTTTTGCCTCTATATCGAGGGCAATATCAACTGCCTTATCCATAATCTTGTTTCCGGGAAGGATGTAGTTTATTAAACTCCTGTTTTTGAATGTTCGTCCCTTAAAAAGCCGCCCCCGGAACATCATCTCATTGGCTATAAAATCCCCTGTTAGAGACTGAATAAGCCTTGTACACCCCATTCCGGGGGTAAAGCCCATATTTGTAAAGTTTGCACCGTACATCTTTTTTTCGTTCATCAGAAGGATATCACAGCAAAGTCCCACAACGAACCCCCCCCCAAGGGCGGCTCCCTCCATAACCCCGATCAAGGGTACGGGAATTTGCAGCAATAGCTCCGAGAGAATAAGATCTTTTACGCTGATCCGTCCTTCATGGAGCGACATCAGGGATTCTTTTGCGGCTCCGGCACAGAATACATCAGGAAGCCCCTTTAGCAGGATTACCTTGTATGTTTCATCGCTCTGAAGAAACTTTAATTTTTCTATAAACAGCTCAACAAACTCATCTGAAAAAGTATTCTTTGATTTTTCATCTTTCATATGAAGCAGGCCTATATGATCGCCTTCAGGGTATTTTTCAATAGTAATAATATCTCTCATATCTTCTCCGTTATCTTTTGAGTTTAAATAATAGGTTCTACGGGTATAGAACGCTTTTACAGGAATCCTTTCGGTTTCCCCAGGATTTCAGAAATAACAATGGCCCTTTTATAAACCGACAGCCTGTCAAGAGCCCTCAGAGGATTACTTGTTTCTATGATTTCTCTGGTCTCTGTAGTTGTCTCAAATGTTGAGACGGATGATCCGGGGATATCCCTGCTTGCTTGCCCGGAAGCAAGTTGTTTTCCGGAGTCTCTTCTTTCTGCTTTTACCTCAGAGAATTCCCCTTTGAAAGAGCTTTGTTCATTTTGAGGTTCAGGCGCATCGAAACCATGTTTGAACCTGGAAGAAGCTGCCGGAATCTCCGTCCCCACTGTTTTTGTAACAGTAGTCTCAATTTTGCCGAAAAGATCCTCGAGGCTACTGCCCGCAGGTTTTTCTCCCGTGGTATCATGGGGAGAAGAACCGGTTTTCTGCGTTCTGCGGGCTTTTTCCTGAGCCTTAAGTATTCTGGAAACAATACTTATTATTATAACAATAAAAATAACAAGGGTATAGAAATCTCCCATTATTTTTTGGTTTCCTTGCTTATACCATCGCGCATATCCGTATCAGCCTGGATATTCTTAAGGCGGTAATAATCCATAACTCCAAGATTCCCCTTTTTAAAAGCATCTGCGATTGCCATTGGAATCTCTGCTTCTGCAAGTACCACCTTTGCCCTGTTTTCCTGCACGAGGGCAACCATCTCCTGTTCTCTGGCCTGGGCGATTGCCCTTCTTTTTTCAGCCTCTGCCTGGAATCTTCGTTTATCGGCTTCAGCCTGATCTGCCTGAAGTTTGGCCCCTATGTTTCCTCCTACATCGATGTCGGCGATATCAATTGAGAGAATCTCAAAGGCTGTGCCGGAATCAAGACCTTTTTCAAGTACTTTTTTTGAAATAGTATCAGGATTCTCAAGGACATCTTTATAGGTTGTAGCGGAACCTATTGTTGTTACAATACCCTCTCCAACCCTTGCGATTATGGTCTCTTCCTTGGCTCCGCCGACGAGACGGTTAAGGTTTGCCCTGACCGTAACACGCGCTTTTGCTTTTAGCTGGATACCATCCCTTGCAACAGCGTCAATTGTCATTCTCCCCTTGCTTGGATCGGGACAGTCAATTACTTTTGGATTTACACTGGTTTTTACAGCCTCAAGAACGTCTCTTCCCGCAAGGTCAATTGCTGCTGCCTGCTGGAAGGAAAGCTCTATTGAGGCTTTACTGGCGGCTATGAGAGCCGTACATACACGAAGTATATTACCCCTTGCCAGAAAATGGGTTTCAAGCTGATCGGTATCGGTCGGAAGCCCGGCTTTTGCCAGCATAATTCTGCTGTCTACAATGATGGCAGGGTTAACCTTTCTTAATTTCATTCCAAGGAGTTTTATCATCCCTACGGGTGCACCTGATGCAAGTGCCCTGATAAATAATCCAAAAAACCTCATAAGTATAAATACAAAAATTAGAGCAATAACACTGGCGACTACTATCAGCCCGGTAAAAAATTCTGGTGACATAAAAATCCTCCCCTTAAAAAATCTAAATTGATTTAACTACCAATTTTATTCCTTCAACTTTTATGATTTTTACTTTTTTGCCTTTTTCTACATACTCTCCCGCTGTAATAACATTATAGCGGGTATTTTCTATGTTTATCAATCCCGAGGGCCGCAAGACGGTTGTTGAAATACCCTCTTTTCCCATCAGGTTTTGGTATTTTCCCTGGTTATAGGAGACATACCCTTTGTTTTTATCCTGGGTGTTCTTGAGTATTATCAATTTACCGAAGATGGTGTGTGGGAAAAACTTAAAACCCACGACGATCAGTATTGGGGTAGCCGTTAATGTTATTATCAGTATTATAGACCCGTACACCGACCCATATACATTATACCCCATGACAATTCCTACGATCATGGATACAAATCCGCATAATCCTATAATTCCCCCCGCAGGGATGAAGAATTCAGAGAATAACGCCAAAAATCCAATAACAAGAAGAAAGAGGGGTAAGTACATTTCAACACTCCCTTACAAGAATTCTATTTGAGTTTGTTTCGATAACCCTAACATTTGTACCCTTTTCAAGAAAAGTTCCTTCAGTTTCCACGGAAAGGATTTCTCCGTCTATTTCAATTTTACCGGCAGGACGCAGTGTTGTTACTGCTATTCCTGTTTTCCCGTTATATTTTGTTGATATATCCGCATTTACCCTGTAGCCTTCTTCGGGAGTTTCTGCCAGATTAAGAGAGAAATGACTGAACATCCTGGTTTTCGGTAAAAACATCATAATTACAGAGGATCCGATTATGGCTCCTGTAAAACTCAACCCCACGGTGGCAAGATCAATCTTGAATTTTACCCATTGCCAGGGCTGATCGGGGGATGGTAAAACAAAACTCTGCATAGCGAGAACGAGGGATATCATAATGCAGGCTATCCCGCCCACCCCGGCAACCCCGAATCCGGGGATAACAAAAATTTCCAGAGCAAGAAGGGCAAAACCAGCTATTAGAAGCACCAGTTCCAGGGTGTCTACCGTCCCGAGCAAGAAGTGGCTTATAAAGACCGTTCCAAAACTGATGATTGCTATGGTTCCCGGTATTCCAAAGCCCGGGTGTGAAATTTCTACATAAGCCGCTATCAGGCCTATTGATATAAGTATCCCCACAATTGCCGAACTTGTTATCAATCTAATGATTTCGTCCGAAGGAGATTCTTCCGCTTTAACTATTTTGTAGTTGGATAGCCCGAGTCTTTTGATTATTCCGCTTCTCGCAGGGACTGTCCCGGATGAGACGTTGTATTTTTCCATATCCCCTGCGGTGAGACTTAGCAGCTTCCCCACAGGACAAAGGGTTTTTCCGATTTTTATTTTATGAGGAGGGGGCTCCGAAGATTCTATCTCTTTTATTTCATCGGGAGTAAGCACTTCCAGTTTGTCATCAATATAGACCTCTTTCAGTTCAATTTCGTCGTCAACCATGGCGGCTGCAATACTTTTTGAATAAGAGTTTTTTTCTGCAAGGGCGGCTATCTGGGTTCTCACCGCACTTACTACCTTTTCGGGTGCCATCTCCATCTTTCCGTCTTTTCCCTGGAAAACGGGAGCTGCGGCTCCAATGGATGTTCCCGGCGCCATGAATATCTTATTGCATGAAAAGGCGATAAGAGCGCCCGCCGACCAGCTGACTCCCAGTCCCTCAGGACTGAAGGTTACATAGGCTATTGTCGTAATATTATCCATGGAGCCGATTAATGTAGTTATCTGGAGGGCGGAATCAACCCTTCCCCCAAAGGTGTTTATTTCAAAAATTATATAATCGGCATTGTTTTTTTCTGCCTCGTTTATTGCACGCCTTACGTAAATAGTTAGAGACGGCTCGATGTCCCCTTCGATGGGGATTACATAGACAATCGTTTCATTCTGAGCCTTCCCGGTTTCAGCCCTCAGAACGCAGATAGTCAGGAAAAAAACAGAGAATAAAAGGTAAAATAGTTTTTTGTTCACAACCACCCCAATATAACCCATTTCATACGAGAAGGGAAGTAAAATAATAAAAGACGAAACAATTCCCCGGTTTTTTAGACTATCTTTCTGAAAGGCCTTTTTGTGATTCCTCTTTTTTGGGGAGGATCAGGCAACTGCCTCTACATACATCTCAGGTATAAAAAACTGCCAAATTAATAGGGTAGGCGAATCCCACTCCTATTAGAGCGGTTTTTTTCTTGAAATATTGTTTTTGAGGATTTATTGTGGTAGGCTGGGTTAATATTTTAGATGCATCCGGATTTTATAAAGAAGAATTTGGTTCTGTGGAAACTTTATTTTCCGGCTGCGGGCAATCATGGAGAGAAAAATGAAAAAAAGGATATTATTTATAGTTTTGACAGTGCTGATGGTGTTTCTGGCCTGTGTTTCAACCCAACAGTCCAGTACAGATCCTTCGGACAACGAAGAAGACATACTGCCGGGGTGGGTGGTTTCGCCAAGGGTTTCTGATATAGGTTTTTTCGGGATAGGTTATGCTAAAAAAGCCACCAAAGAGTTGTCTATTGAAGCAGCTCTGAAAAATGCAAGAGCTGATGTGTCAAAACAGCTTTATAAAAAGATAAAAAGTACTGTGGTGGATTATGCAAAAGAAAAGGCCATTGATGTTGACAGCAAGAAATTGAGGAATTTCTATGACGCTCTTTCAGAGAGTATTACAAATAAGTACATTAAGGTTAGCAGAACCAATCTTTATCAGGAAGCTGGGAATGGGATATGGCTGGAGGTTTTGTATGAAAAGGGTGATTTTTCCAGTGGTGTCAGAACTGCGGTTAGATCCATTAATGTAGAGATCAGCGGCTTTAACAAGGAAGAGCTTGCAGCACGTTTTTAGTTATATGAAAAAATATTTCTTTTTTTTTTTAATCTCTGTTTTTCTTTTTTATTCGTGTAACGGATCTCCGGGCAGTACCGGTAAAAGTGGTAGACGGGCTCCTGAATGGACTGCAAAGACTCCGGAAGATGGGGAGTATTATTCCGGAGTAGGTTCTTCGTATGTTGGAAATGAAGAAAAAGATTCTCAAAAATCCAGGATAAAAGCCCTCAAGGAAATTGTAGATAAAATTTCCCTTGATTTGTACAACGGCAAAAAAAAGTATTTTCAATCCATCGATATCTCGTCCTTCAATGGGGAAATTGAGGAGGTTTTAAAAAGAAATCCCGATATCGTTGAATCCTACGCATCGTATTTTTCCCTGAGATCCGGCTACTGGGTTTACCTCAGGGTATCAAAGAAAGACTGGAAGAGAATAGAGAAGAAGGAAATCGAAATACTGGTAAATAAATCTACCAAAACGGCTAATACGATTATCGGAGATTTCTCAAAAAGCATTGCATCGAGAATAAGTGTTCTTGTAAGGATCAGGAATGAGCTTGTTAAATCTCCATATCTGTTTGATTCTGAGATATCATTTTCAGGAAGGACGGGTAAAATAATTGACCTCTTTGATGATAAGATTGTTGAATTACTTAATCCACTGACCATACATGTAAATCCGGCTGTTTTTTATACCGAGCCCGGCAAAGAGGAAAAAATTACCGTATGGGTTACGGCAAAAGACAGGAGTTCCATAGGATCTCTCCCCATAGCGGTTTTACTCCAGGATAGGGCAAGACCAATAGCACAGTTTGTAACGAATCGAAATGGTGTCTGCAGTGACAGGATAAAATTTGCGGGTGTTTCCCCGGGGGAGATTTCCGGTAGAGTAGAGATTAATCTATCGGCCATGAATTTTTATTCAAATAAGACCGAAAAGGTAAGCCCTTTCAGGACTTTCGGGGTTCGCATCTATCCTATCAGTGTCAGTTTGAAGGCTGTTGACAGATCCGGAACAGGGTATCCCGGGTTGTACAGTTATGCGGCAGGTCTTTTCTCAGGCAAACACCCATTCCGCATTTCCGGACGCGGCCGGAAATATCTCATAAGGTTTATTCTTATTTCAGAGAATATTGAAGAGGATATTTATACCGAGGGTTTGTATTTAACCAGGACCTGGGCTGAGATAAGACTGACAAAAGATGGAAATGAAATTTTTAAGTACGAGACGGCTTATTATAAAGATGGAGGCCGTAACTGGAGTGATTCCAGAAGGCGGGGCATAAAGAAACTCTTTGCAGCTCTTAATGCCGGTAAAGAATTTGTTGAAAAAATCAGCAGATATGTTGAAATGGAATAGTATGCTTCATTTGTAAATTTACGGGAACTCCCCCCGTTTATTCTACTATCATAATAAGAAGCCTGTTGGATAAGGGGTAAAGAGTGAACCAGGATCAGGTAAGGACAAGACTGCTTCAGATAGAAAATTCTGAGGAATATTTCAGTTTGATTTTTTCCGGAAAAGCCAGTAAAAAAGTTGATGGGCTTTATCATCCCGACAAAAGGGAGATCATTATCCATAATAAAAATATGTCTACGGATAATGAAATTATATATACGGCAATTCATGAGTATGCCCACCATCTCCAATTTACCCGCTCGGTTGTTCCGGTTTCAACAAGGGTTCATTCCAGTAGCTTCTGGAATTTATTCCACCGTTTACTTGGAAAGGCGGAAGAGAAAGGTCTTTATAATAATATTTTCAAGACGGACAGGGACTTTATTGAGCTTACAGCAAAAATAAAAAAAGATTTTCTGGCCGAAAACGGGAGAATGATGAAGGAACTCGGGAAAATACTTATTGAGGCTGTAGCTTTATGCCGCAGTAAGAATGTAAGTTTTGAAGATTATGTTGACAGGGAATTGAATCTTCATAGAACTGCAGCCAGAACATTGATAAAGATTTCTTCTTTAGATGTCCCCCCTGATATAGGTTACGAGAATATGAAGACTATTTCCCGTATCAAGTCTTATGAGGAACGGCAAATGGCGGAGAAGGCCTTTCTGAATGGAGAAAGCCCCGATATGGTTAGAGCTGTTATCGGTAACCCGCAGGAAAACAATCCCGAACCCCTCAGGCAGCTCTATTGTGAAAAAGAAAGAATCGAACGAACACTGGCAAATTTAAAAATAAGACTTTCTAAAATTGAACAATCTATTGACAAAATAAAAACTCATTAGTACTCTCTACTTAGAGTATTAACCATATCTTCAAGGGAGGGAGTAATCCCGACCGGCGGTTATAGTCCGCAATCCATACTACGAGTATGGGGGAAACGGTGCAATTCCGTTGCCGACAGTGAAAGTCTGGATGGGAGAAGATTGGAAGTATGGCCGCGGAGTATAGACAATTCTGTGTCCATTGGAGATTCCCATCCGTAAAATTTTAGGAGTTTTAGCGTGGTGGGAAAAGAAGTCCTGGTTTCTGCAGAAAATCTGAGCTTTTCTTTTAATGACAATCCTGTTTTGAAAAATGTATCATTTCGGATTGAGAGAAACAGTTTTGTTTCCTTCATAGGCCCCTCTGGATGCGGTAAGACAACATTATTAAATCTCATTGCCGGTATATATAAAAGCGATTCTTCTTCTCTTTTGACAGGCTCGAGGAATGTTTCTTTTGTTTTTCAGGATGATACCCTTCTCCCATGGCGAAATACAATCAAGAATGTTCTTCTTCCGTTTGAGTTGTCAACACCTCCCGATAGGAATATGGAAGACAAGGCCATGCGTATGCTTAATCTTGTTCAGCTCTCCGGTTGCGAGAACTATATGCCGCATCAGCTTTCGGGAGGTATGAAAAAGCGTGTCGAGATTGCGAGGGCTCTTGTTACAGAGCCTGAGCTTCTTATTCTTGATGAACCCTTTTCTTCCCTGGATATTATAACAGGAGAAAAGCTTAATGTTTTAATCAAAAAAATTTGTGAGGAAACCGGTGTTACCACGATACTTGTAACCCATTCGGTTGAAGAGGCATGTTTTTTATCAAAAAAAATCTATGTTATGTCAAATCTTCCCTCATCAATCATAAAGACGGAGATAATTGATAAAACGTTTGAAAATAAAGACCGTTTTATATTATCCGATGCAGAGCTGAAAACAGATAAATCCATAAGGGAAGATGCAAGATCTCTCTGGAGCCGCCAGAATGACGGGGTTAATAGCAAGCCAGGGAAGTCTGCGGGGCGGAAGCTGCCAGGTGGTTTAAAAGTAAAAAATATTCTTTTTTTTCCCGCCCAAATTCTGTTTTTGTTTTTTGTTCTAACATTGATAAAGTATGTGTTCAAAATAAAGGATTTTATTTTCCCATATCCGGCCGATATTTTCCTCCGCATGAGAGATACTCTGGCTAACGGTTTTATTATACCCCATATTCAGATGACTATTTTTGAGTCAATTTCAGGTTTTATAATAGCCTTCATTGTAACCCTCATTCTGGGAATTATAATAGCTAAATTCAAAATCATTTCAAAATTACTGATGCCCTATCTTGTCGCGGCGAACACAATCCCTTCTGTTGCGCTTGCTCCCTTTCTTGTCTTATGGTTCGGTTTCGGGGTAATGCCGAGGATCATTACCTCAATAATCGTAATTTTTTTTCCCATGCTGGTAAATAATATTTCGGCCATTAATATGGCTGAGAGTGCGACAGGTAAAATAGTTAGTTTCTATAGTCCTCCCTTCCTGAAGAGGTTTATCAAATTTGAATTTCCCGCTGCTCTCCCGTTTATTTTTAGCGGAGTTAAGGTCTCGATAACTCTGTCCGTTATTGGAGCCGTTGTCGGAGAATTTGTTTCGGGGGGAAGGGGGCTGGGATTTCTGGTCAGATCGGCAAGAGCCACTCATGACACGGAGCTGATGTTTGTTGGACTTGTCTGGCTTATATTGCTTGGATTGTTGTATTTTTCGGCTGCTAATTTACTATATACGATTGTTAGTCAGGGAAAAGATAAAAAAGGAGAATTCTAATGCTAAGAAAATTAATGATTTTATCGATGCTTGTTCTGGCTTCCTCGGGATGTGGGGGGAAGGGTGAGATTAGTGATATAAAGCTGGGAATCGGCTTCATACCCCACATACAATTCGCGCCCCTGTATCTTGGTATGGAAAAAGGATTTTTCAAAGAAGAGGGCATAAATTTATCCATCGATTATGGCTTTGGTATGGATATTTTTTCTCTTCTGGAAAATGAAAAGATCGATATCGGTTTGTCGGATTCAGATCAATTAATCACTGCCCATGAGAAGGGGATTGGTCTGAAGGCTGTCTTCCAGTATTATCAGGACTATCCGGTCTCGATTATTTCAAAAGATAAAAACATTTCCACCCCCTATGATCTAACTGGAAAAAAAATCGGCACTCCCGAGTTGTTTGGAAGCAGCTATATTGGACTCGAACTTTTTTTAAAAAAATACAGTCTTAAGGAAAATATTGAAGTTGTCAGGATAGGTTATTCCCAGATATCTTCGCTGCTGAACAATCAGGTTGATGCTGTTGTATGTTTTTACAACAACGAGCCTGTTCAGATAAGGAGTATGGGGACATCTTTGTCTCAATGGGATATTAGAGATTTCTCCGGCATGGTAGGAGCGTCTTTCATAACTTCCAGCGGTATAATAAAAAAGAAAAAAGACGTTTTAAGAAGATTTATCCGTGCTCTGAGAAAATCGCTCGATTACACATGCAAAAATCAGGAAGAATCCTTCAATCTTTCCCTGAAATATCTAAATGATATGGATGAGGAGGGACGGAAAATTATGAGAAAAATTCTCGCCAGGACTTGCGAACTTCTGGAGGCAAAAAACGGAAGAGACTATGGATATCTCGATACGGACAAATATCAGGAATCAATAGACATTCTGAAGGATTTAGGACTGATTGCTGAAACCTATCCAGCAGAGGAAATTGTTTGCGCTATACGGTAAGGTCTCAGGAGCCTTCAGGTTGTGCTTTTAGATTGGTATTTCTGTGAATCGCCATGGTGAATCTTTTCCCATTTTAGAAGAGGAATGTTGACCCTAAAATAATGACATGCTATTGTTTTTTCATCGCCCGACAGTAAAGATCTATCAGGAGTTGTTTTTGAGCTACCTAAAACCGAATAATATGGGCATAATAGCATGCCCTGGTGGTGAAGTTTTCGCTGATGAAATTATCTCATTTTTGAAATTTACCTACAGCAGAAAATTTGAAAAACAGGTGTCATCTCTGTCGGAGATTTATGATATTGAAAAAACTGAGGTTGTCAGGAAGATAAATTTCTTTCTGGATACTGAGGTGTTCAAAAAAGAGAAAATCAGGGACTCTGCGGGATTTTCATCTCCGCTTCTCAAACTTCCTGTTCGTTTTACACATTTTGCAAACGGTGAATTCAAGGCTGAAATATTAAAATCTGTCAGGGGGATGGACATCTTTGTCATACAGGATGTGGAAAATCGTTATCCCCTTTCCTTTTGCGGTGATCATGATAAAAAATTATCGGTTAATGACCATGTTATGTGCCTTTTTGTGGTAATTGATGCAGCACTTCAGGCAGGGGCAAGGAGTGTTTCCATAGTTATCCCTACCTATCCTTTTGCAAGACAGCATAAAAAGAAGGGGAGAGAGGCTCTGACGGCCTCCTGGTTCGGCCGGGTGCTTGAGTTTTCGGGGGTGGCTCGTATCATTACCCTCGATATCCATTCGAAGGAGATTGAAAACACCTTTAGAAATCTTCGTCTGGAAAATTTACATGCATCATATCAAATTATCAGAAAGCTGACCGAGTTGATAGATCTGAAATCAGAGGATATTGTTGTGGTCTCCCCTGATACAGGAGCCGTTGATCGTAATAAATTCTATGCGGGGAATCTCCAGAGTCCTCTGGCGGTACTGTATAAAGAAAGGGATTATTCCAGGGTTTCGAGGAATGCCCGTGAAAATAATATTACAAATGTAAGGCTCCTTGGTTCTGTAAAGGGGAAAACGGTTTTTATGGCTGATGATCTGCTTGGGACAGGAGGCACTCTGATCAAGGCGATCAGGTTTTTAAGGGATCAGGGGGCAAATAAGATTATTTGTGCAATAAGTCTGCCTCTGTTCAGCGGTGATGCCGTAAGATATTTTGATGAGGCTTTTAAAGAAGGTCTGTTTTTCAGGATTATTGGAACCAATGCCGTATACCATGGGGAAGAACTCCTAAAAAAGGAATGGTACGAGTCTGTAAGTATATCCAATCTTTTTGCCAGAATAATCGCCCATTTGCATCACAACAGAAGTCTGTCTTCTCTGCTGGACAATAGAAAAATCATTCAGAGATTGCTGAAGCAGTAGTATGAGCGGATTGTTATGTATTGATGTAGGCACCTCATCAATAAAAGGTGCTGTTATCGAAAAAGACGGTGGGCTTTTAAGATGGGCAAAATATAATCTTTTTTCAAGTCTTTCAGAATCTGAGGGATTAAACTGGAATGCTGATTCCTGGATCACCGGTATAAAAGTTTTAATATCCGACCTTGGATGGAGTGAGGGGTTTGATGGGGTTATAGTAAGCGGAAACGGCCCGACTGTTGTTCCTGTCGATAAAAATGGAGAACCACTCTTCGAGGTTCTCTCCTGGCAGGATGGCAGAGTAGAGGAAATAAAAAGCACCAGCTCCTTTTTTCTTCCCGGGATTTTATGGTTTAAAAAAAAACATCCCGATCTCTATGATAAGACAAAGTTTTTCCTCCCATGTTCTGAGTACATAAATTTTTATCTAACAGGGGTTGCCGCCGCAATTGTTCCCGATGAATCTTTTATTCCATTTCTGTGGACTGAAGATTCTATTCGTAAATCGGAAATGAATCCTGAATTATTCCCTCCCTTTATTTCTGTCTCGGAAAAAATTGGTAAAGTAAGATCGAAGGCAGGGGCTTATCTTGGTATAGATGATAGTATTCCTGTTTTCGCCGGAGGTCCGGATTTTCTTCTTGCATTGCTGGGAACGGGGACAGTTCTTCCGGGAAGAACCTGTGATAGAGCCGGAACCTCGGAGGGGATTAATTATTGTTCAAAAGAGAAGGTAATTGATTCCGGGTTAAGAACACTTCCCCATGTAGTAAAAGGTCTCTACAATGTTTCGGGACTCCTCCCCTCCAGCGGGCGTATCTTCGAATGGTTTAGAGAGGTTACGGGGCAGAAGGGGAAGTCTTATGATGAGATTTTTGCTGAAATCAGCAAAGCAAGGAAAGACAGGGAGGGGAGATTTTTTTATTCCGGATTTGCAGGTAAATTATTAGAGAAAAGTGAAGCAGCTTTAAAAAATGGGGATATCAGAGCAGAGTTGGGGAGAGCTGTTCTTGAGGAGATTGGTTTTGGGGTTCGTTCAATCGTAGAGACCCTTGAAGATAGAAAGTGCAGGATCGATGAAATAACCGTATCCGGGGGACAGGCCAAAAATTCAGTATGGAATCAAATGAAATCCAATATACTTAACAAAATAATTTTGGTTCCTGCCATTGAGGATGCCGAGCTTCTGGGAGATGCCTGTGCCGGACTTAAAGGGATGGGGTATTACAATGACTTAAGGGAGGCCTCCATTGATCTTGTCAGGATAAAGAAAAAATATTTCCC
>CAZEKV010000060.1:0-13595 GCA_964512945.1 uncultured Spirochaetales bacterium
CTCTCCAAATCCTCTTTAATACGATCCCACATATCCACTTGATAATTGGCTAATGGCCCAGTATCAATATGCCAATTGTAAAACTCCACCATCCCTCGCGAGTTCACAACACCCTCCGCTCTAAGCTGATTGGCCCACGTCTTGTCGTGTGTTGTAATAAGAAATGATTTGTTGGAGGAATATCCCCTGGCTGTAGAGAAATTTCTCAGGCATTATAAAAAATCGATTTCCTGGGTAAATAAAAACACAAAAAAAGCAGGAGAGCTGGTTGAGCAATATGGACTGGGAATAAAAAAAGACATTGCAGCAGCGGCAATACCTGACTGTAATTTGAAATACGTCTCCGCTGTTGATTCAAAAAATATTGTTCTAAATTACTTCAGGATCCTCTATGAACAAAATCCTGATTCAATAGGCGGGAAAATACCTGATGATAGCTTCTTTTATATCAAAAAATAAAATCGCTTTAATCCTGTCGACCTGTTTTCTGATCCTGGTGTGGAAAATAATCTCACTTCTTCTCAACAGCGAATTGATTCTTCCTTCTCCCGAGGAAACCTTTTTATCTGTTTTGCTTGTTGCAGGGCGAAAAGGGTTTAAGGAAACCCTGATGGCTACACTTTTTAGGGGAGCCATGGGGTTTTCTCTTTCGTTTTTCTTCGGGCTGATTCTGGGTTGTGCGGCCGGAAGTGCCAGGTTTTTTTTCAATATCTTTCAGCCCTTAGTTATAACTATTAAAACGGTTCCCATCCTGGCGGTTATACTGTTGGCGATTATCTGGCTTAACACGGAATTGGTTCCGGTTTTTGTCTGTTTTCTCGCAGTTTTCCCCGTTATTTACAGTAATGTAACCGAGGGAATCGCTTCTGTTGATAGAAATCTTATCGAGATGGCCCGGATCTATAATCTGAGTAGACTTGAAACCCTAAAATCTATATTCATACCATCGATACTATCTCCTTTAAAAGCAGGAACTTCAATAGCAATAGGTCTAACATGGAAGGCTGTAATAGCTGCAGAGGTTTTATGTCAGCCGTTCAATGCACTTGGAACAAGAATGGCGGAAGCCAAAATCAATCTTGATACATCCTCTCTTTTTGCATGGACGCTTATTGCTATTTTATTGAGTTCGATTTCTGAATTATTATTGAGATTGGGTTCTAAATTTATTTGCTGGAAAAAATATGGCCGTAGAAATTAATAATATATCAAAAAAATTCGGGGAATTGAGAGTATTCGAAAATTTTTCGATGTCCATCAAAGAAAATAAGATCACCTCCATTCTGGGCCCCTCCGGATGCGGGAAAACTACTTTGTTGAATATCCTTGCAAATCTTCTTCAGCCGGAAAAGGGGCATGTTTCAAAGATCAATAGAGATAGAGTAAGCTATTTGTTTCAGGAGCCCCGGCTGCTGCCGTGGAAAACTGTTTTTGAAAATATTGATATAGTACTGAGAAACAAAATCGATGCTTCAGAGAGGAAGGAGACTGTTAATAAGATTATAGAATCTGTTGCTCTATCCAAATTTGCCGGATACTATCCCCCCGAATTAAGCGGGGGGATGAAGCAAAGAGTTTCTATGGCCAGAGCATTTGTTTACCCATCTGATGTTTTATTGATGGATGAACCCTTTAAGGGGCTGGATATAAAATTGAAATTGAACATAATAAAGACCTTCCTGTCCTTATGGAAGAAAGACAGAAGAACTACAATCTTTGTAACACATGATACCCGGGAAGCTATGCTCCTCGGGGATGAAATTGTGGTCTTGAGTTCTCTTCCTTCCCAAATAATAAAATCTTTTCCAAATCCCATTCGTCCAGAGAAAAGGTCAATTGATAATAAAGCCCTAATTGACATAGAAACAGGGATATATCAAATACTTCTTTCTTGATCTATATGCAGATTTGTAGTCTACAATCAGGAAGCATTAATTGAATATGCTATTTTATTTTCACACATAGAATTTATTTTTTCCAGCAATTTTTGCAGATTAAAGGGTTTGCTCATATAGTCTTCGGCTCCTGCATCGAGGCATTTTTTCTTATCCTCGGACATGGCCAGCGCCGTAAGGGCTATAATCGGGATCCCTGCCGTATCTTTATTTCTTTTAATTGTACTAATAAGATTTAAACCTGTCAGCCCTTCCTGCATTTGGATATCCATCAAAATAATATCCGGAGAGAATCTTTTCAATGATTTAAGAGCCTTTTTGGCACTGCTGGCAATCAGTATCCTAAAACCCTTGTTTTTTAAAAACATTGATGTAATATCAAGATTTTTTTGATTATCTTCAACCAGTAGAATCGAGCGTTTCTCTTTTGAATGTATTGAAACAACCTTGTTGTCTTCTATGTTTTTTAAAGGTTTTAATGGTTTTAAGTCAGAAACCAGCCAGTCCGATGACCATGGGATAGTCAGGGTAAATTTACTCCCTTTGTTTATTGTACTTTCTACAGAGATCGTCCCATTATGGAGTTTGGCCAGTTTTCTGCATAGCGCCAGTCCGAGGCCGGTACCTTCCTGTATTTCTTCCTGTCTGTCCCTGAACTGAACAAAGGGTAAAAACATCTGTTTTTTCTCTCTTTCAGAAACCCCTATCCCCGTATCCCATACATCAAAACGGATATTTCTCTTTCTGAGATTTCCTTTTACGGTTAGACCAACCTTACCGTTCTTTTTGGTGAACTTCACAGCATTATTCAATAAATTTACCAGAATCTGCTTTAAGCGCAGAGAATCTACAGAGGCCAGACCGACCGAAGAGTCATAGTCAAAATGAATTCTTATTCTTTTCCTGGCTGCCAGCTGGCTGTTCAGCCTTATAGCCCCTTCGCAAACGGATTTTATATCGGTACAGTTTATGTCGAGGCGCAGTTTGCCGGCCTCAATCTTTGAAACATCAAGAATATCAGTAATTAACAATAATAAATGTTCTTCGCTTTCCAGTATACTGTCGATACACTTTGTTTGTTTTTTTGTTAAACAGCCGGTCATCCCTTCTTTCATAATCTCACACATACCCTTGATAGTGTTAAGGGGGGTTCTTAGTTCGTGACTCATATTGGCAAGGAATTCGTCTTTCAGGCGGTTGGCTCGTTCAAGTTTCTGATTGGCGAGGCGCAGTTCTTCCGTCCTTTGCTGAACACGCCTTTCCAGCAGCTCATTCTGTTCTCTGATTCTTTTCTCTGCCCTATGCTTGTACAGAGCCATTTCAATTGTTATCTGAAGAGATTTAAGGCTGTAGGGTTTTGTAACGTAACCAAAGGATTCAGATTTTTTGGCCTTTGTTATTGTATCGCTATCGGTATAAGCTGAGAGATATACGACAGGGATATCGTATAATTCTTTGATTTTATCTGCCGTTTCAATCCCATCCATACTGCCCTTGAGCTTTATATCCATCAATATTATATCGGGACAGTATTCCCTTAAAACATCGAGAGCTTTTTCTCCGGAAGGAGAAATAACCCGTGCTTCATATCCAGCGAAACGCAAATCATTCGCTATATCCATTGCAATTATTATCTCATCATCGACAATCATTACCTTTTTTGCATACATTTTACCCCTCCTTCTCTGAATCATAATTTCACGGTCTTAAAAAATAAAGGATTTTTTTTTGATTGATATTAAAAATTAGACTTCCGCCCCGCAGCTGCATTTTAGGAATATAAATGAAGAGTATTCTTAATCATAATGAATGGAGAAGTTATTTATTTTGTTGACTGTTTAAACTGAATTCACATCCGCAGTAATTCTGACGGTATAAACTGTATTTTTTGCTGAATTCCATGCTTTTAAGAAAACCATTCTCTTTTTTAAAATCAAAAGGGAGATATTTTTTAAACCTGCTTCCTGCTCTGAAAATATCTTTAGATTTTTTATGGGGGCTAATGGTCAGGGTCGTCGTAAAATAGGGAATATTAAGTTTATCTGCAGCATCGGAGGTCCTTTTTAGATTATACTCAAAACATTTTTTACATCGTTTTCCCTTTTCGGGTTCATCCTCATAGCCGTAAACCGCCTTAAGCCATAGATCATGGCGGTAATCATCTTCCAGGAGTTCTGTCTTATATATCCCGGAGAGTTTTTTTCCTGCCTCGAGTCTTCTGGTATATTCATCCTCAGGGAAAATATTTGAATTGGAAAAAAACAAAATAACTTCATAACCCTCAAGCATCAGCTTCTTTCCGGAATACGAAGCACAGGGGGCACAGCACATATGAACAAGAATTTTTTTCATTCGGACATCCTGATTTTATTCTAAAATTCACGTTTACCTGTCAGGGCGATGAGATTATAACATTTTTTTCTTTTGTTCATAAAGGGAATTGTCGGCATTACTTATTAATTCATCGAGGCTTAGAGGATTGGCGGGATCAAATATTGCCGTACCAAGGCTGATTGAGAGCCTGTATTCGAGTTCCAGGATTACGTTGTAGTAATTCAAAACATCCCTGATTCTTTTCACTATATTTTCAATATTATTTTCTGAAATATCCAGAGCCATGATGGTAAACTCATCTCCTCCCAATCTTGCTATTATGTCATTGTCACGGAACGTGCCCCTCAGAACATTCGCTATCTCTTTGATCGCCCGGTCTCCTTCTTTATGTCCATAGGTGTCGTTTATGTTTTTCAGTCCGTCAAGATCTGCATAAAAAATTGTAAATTTTTTGTTGGAACGTTTACATAGTTCAATATTCTTTTTGCATAACCTCATAAACCCGCGGCGGTTATACAGCCCGGTTAGTTCATCCTTTATTGACAAATTGCGTAACTTCTTGTTTACCAATTCAACATGGGAGAATGCAGTGCGTAACTCATTTTCCGCCTCTTTTCTTTCTTTTAGAAGTAATGCACCCTTTAAAACACTGCTGATCTGGCTGCGGAGCATCTCATATAAAAACAGCTTTTCGGAGTCAAACTCAAAAACAATAAAACCAAACTGTTCAAATTTAAAAAAGAGGGGCATGATTATCCATGAGGTTGAGTTATAATGGATTTTTTTATGGAAAATATCCCTGGTTAAAAAGATCGGATCGTATTTTGAAAGGTCAATTCTTCCCCTGTCATTATGGGCAAATATTATCTCTGATTCCTGCGGTAATTTCCATTCGGGGTTTTTTATGCTCTGAACATCCTCGTCGTACAGGGCAATAAAGAAATTCTTTACATTCAGTCTCGGAATTTCCTCGGAAATGAAAAACATCAACTCTTCAATATCAAAAGTTGTACTCAGAGAGCGGGTAATTTCCGATAAAGTCCAGTTTTTCTCAATCATCAAAATTTTGCCGAAAGACATTTTGCGCAGGAGTACTTCCTCCACCAGAATCTCAGATCTTTGAAAAAGGTAATCTACTTTCTGTATTACTTTCGAATCAGACATGCAGGATAAAACCCTATGCCGGAGGTTGTGAAATATTTTCTGCCAGCCCCGTATATTGATATCATTTTTGTTGTTTTTGTTCAGCATTTTATAGACCGCAATCAAGAATCTATTACCCGCCTCTTTGTCAATCAGATCCTCATAGAACGAATTCAGAACATCGAATAACCATTTTTTGTTTGTTTCTGTTTTCATATCGGGATCAATAAAATCATTAAAAACGGAAGAAACAACAGTCTCCTTATCCATCATTTTTTCAATTTTGTTACTTTCTTTTTTTTCTATAAAAACGGCATCTTTCTGACTGAAAACGGATTTTGGCAGACATCCGCATGATTGACGTACAACCAGTTCCGTCGGCAGATGTATTACATCCGGCACCTTTTCACCTTTTATCATTTTTAAAACTGTTTTAGCGGCTGTCCATCCCTGCTCATACAGGGACTGCTTAACTGTTGTCAGGGGAGGCATGGTGTAACCGGCCTCAACGATATCGTCAAATCCTACAATTGCAATTTCATCAGGAACGACAATGCCCCTGTCCTGCAATGCCTCAAGGGCTGCCAGAGCCATTACATCATCTGCCGCCAGAATCGCATCGACCTTTTTTTTCCGTTTGTCAATAAGCAATTCCACCGCCGCCCTGCCTGTTTCTCTTGTAAAGTTGCCGGGGAGAACAAGTTCGCTGTTAAAATCAATTTTGTTGTTGCTGAGACCCTCTTTATAGGCATCAAAACGGATTCTTGCTTCAAAATTACCCTCAGCCCCCTTTATAAAGGCTATTCGCTTATGCTTGTGTACCTGTACAAGATGATCAATGGCTTCCAGAATTCCGGTTCTGTTTTTAACGAGTACGGCAGGAATATTGTTTAATTTATAGGCGATACTGACGGCGGGAATAAATTTGAATTGACGGCATAATTTTTCGATTTTTGCTCTCTTCAGGTAGTTGGACATTTCACCCGTCATTATGATCAAACCATCGATGTTCTCCTCGGTGATAAAATCATTTATTACGTTATCTGCAAAATTGCATCCGTCTTTTGTTTGGGGCGATCTTGCGGCAAAAATTATAAGAGTTGCGTTGTTTTTCTCAATGTATTCGATTATTCCGGGCCAGATGAGGGAAATATAGCTTTCCTCCATCTGCCCGATTAATAGCCCAACTCTGGGAGATTTTGTTTCATTTTTGGAAACAGACATTACACCCCTCATAAACAAGTTTATTGTATTTTAATCAATAATCCACTTTTTTTAGAAAATATTTTTTTTTATGCATCAGGCAGGATCCAGCGGGGATGGGGGATAGTATTATCGCTGAAAATTGCAGCACTAAAAAAGGCAGATACGGGAAATAAGCCTCAAGGAAAGCAGGACGAAAGAAAAAAGAAACAGAGTCAAATACATGATAATAATTGTTTTATTGATTAAATTTTCATTAATAGGCGAAAAATCGTCTCCAATATACGGGTTGTCTACAATTTTTCCTGAATAGGCGGCAGGACCCCCCAGCCTGATTTTCAGGGCTCCGGCAACCGGAGCCTCCGCAAAGCCGGAGTTGGGGCTTATAGAGTTGGCATGATCCCGCAATAATATTTTAAAGGCGGAAACTCCATCATTTCCTGAAAAAAAGGCAGCGATACAAATAAAAACGGAGGTTATTCTGGCTGGTAAAAAAGTAAAAATATCATCTGCTCTTGCGGAAATTTTTCCGAATCGAATATATTCCTCGTTTTTGTAGCCAAACATTGAATCCATCGTATTAACCGATCTGTAAAGAACAGCTCCTGCAGGCCCTCCAATAATTGCGAAAAAAATAGGAGCTGTAATGCCGTCAATAATGTTTTCGGCTATACTTTCTACGGTTGCGAGAATTATCTTTTTTTTATCAAATCCCGATACATCCCGGCTTACAATAAACGAAAGCCCTTTTCTTGCCTCTTTCAGATTATTTTTCTTGAGAGCCGAAAACACCCTTTTTCCGTGAACTGCCATATCCTTTGCTGCAATGCTAAAATAGATTGCGGCTATCGAAAATATATCCCCGAATAGAGGGTGAAAAGCATTTAACAAGATCCGGATCAGGATAACCACTGATGAGAAAAAGGCGAGAATAGATATCCATGTTAAACCCCCGGCTATCAGTGGATCCGGTATTTTCGACCTGAAGAATTTTTCCAGTTTTTCGGCTGCAAGACCGATTCCCCTTACAGGATGGGGGAACCATGATGGATCGCCGAGAATAAGATCCAGTATTATTGCAATAAGAATTTGCAGCTCCAAGGGGATCATTTTAGCCCCATTTTTTTATAAATATAATCAAGTGGAAGCCTTTCTCTTACAATCTCCGCCAATCTGTCCAGTTCTTTATCAATATCATAGATTCCTCCCCCGCCTTCGAGGGCTCCAAATCCCCTGGATATTCTGAGATCGTTAATAAAAGCCCGTCTGAAATCATCAGAATCAAAGATTCCATGAAGGTATGTTCCCCAGATACTTCCATCAGTGTTTGCGGCGGCGGCGGTTTCCCCTTTTTCTGTTTTTATTATCGGTGTAATGTTCCCTGTTTTTGTAATACCGTGATGGATTTCGTATCCCTCAAGCTCAATCCCTTTTTTGATATGGCGGGCTCTGGTTCTGGTCAGGGTTTTTTCTTTATGAAACGAGGTTTCTATATCCAGAAGCCCCAGCCCTTTTACACTCGATTTTCCGGATTCAATGTGAGAATCGTCATTTATGGTTTTTCCAAGTATTTGAAAACCCCCGCAAATACCAACTATTTTTGTATTCTTGCTATTTTTCAGTATGCAGGCTGATATTCCCTTCTCGTTCATAAATTTCAGATCTGCTATAACATTTTTGCTTCCGGGGATTATTATTACATCAATTTCCCCTATTCTGTCAAAATCTTTCATGCGGGATATTTTATGGAGTACAACATCCGGCTCAATTGTAAAGGGGTCGAAATCTGTAAAATTTGATATGTAGGGAAGGTCTATAACAGCAATATGTATCTTATTATCCCCCCCCGCGACTGAGTTCGGCGGGTTTTGCTCCTTGAAAGAAACTGAATCTTCATCTGGAAGCAGGAGGTCGTCTATGTAGGGGATTACCCCGAGGATGGATCTACCTGTATACTCTTTTATATAATCACATGCCGATTTCAGAAGGGATTCGTCACCCCTGAATTTATTCAAGATAAATCCTGATACGAGCTTGTTCTCCCATTCTTCAAAGACATTCATTGTTCCAATGAAAGAAGCGAAAATCCCCCCCCTGTCGATATCACCGACAATGAGGACAGGAGCCGAGGCATGTTCTGCCATTCTCATATTTACAATATCGTTCTTTTTTAGATTCACCTCTGCCGGACTGCCCGCACCCTCGAGGACAAGGGCGTCGTAGCCTTCTGATAGAGAATCGTAGCTTTCTTTTACAGTCTGCCAGAGAGATGCTTTAAGTTTTGTATAATTAGAGGCTGCTAATCTTCCCTTCGGTTTTCCCATCAAAATGATCTGAGATCCGGTATCCGAGTTTGGTTTTAGCAAAACCGGGTTCATTCTGATATCCGGGGGTGTCCGGGCTGCTCTGGCTTGAAGTGCCTGGGCCCTCCCCATCTCTTCGCCTGAATCTGTGACATATGAATTTAATGACATATTTTGAGCCTTGAACGGAGCGGCTTTATACCCATCCTGAATCAGAATTCTACAGAATGCCGCCGTCAGGATGCTTTTCCCCGAATTTGAAGATGTCCCCTGAAACATAATAGCCGGTTTTTTAGATTGCGTTTTAATGCGCGGTGTTTTCTTCGCGGCAAAATATTCATTCATTAAATTTATCAGGGCAGTATTCTCTTCACGCTTTTTTACCGCAATCCTGATAAATTTATTGTTTAATCCTGCAAAATTACTGGAGTCTCTTATGGCGATGCCCGATTTCAGGAAAGTCTTATAAAGCAGCGAAGAAGTATCGTTTTTTCTAAGTAATTTAATCAGGATAAAATTAGCGGTGCCCGGAAAAACTTTTATATCGGGAATCCTCGAAAGAGAGGCTGTCAGCTCTTTTTTTGCCTGGCGGATGTAAGCAAGGCTCCGGGCGGCGAATTCCCGGTCTTTAATAAAAACGGAGCCCAGTTCTTGCGCAAAAGTATTAACAGACCAGCCCGGAAGGGCTTCTTTTACTTTTTCTGTTATTTTCTCTGCGGCATAGCACCATCCGAGTCTTATTCCTGGTATGGCAAAGAATTTTGTAAGAGAACGGAAAACAACAATATTGGATAAATGATTTACCAGAAGGCTTTCGCAGCCGTCAACAAAATCCAGAAAAGCTTCATCAATACAGAAGATCGTATTTTTATGCTTGCGGCATATCTTGAGAAAGACTTTTTTGTCAAACATGCAGCCTGTAGGATTATTCGGCCGTCCAAGAAAAACTATTCCCCTTTTCCCCTTTTTCTCGATGGAAATTTCAATCTCATGCGACAGCCTGTCAAGATCAAGTTCAAAGTTGTTTTCTTCTTTTTGCAAAAGGAGCCTTACTTCCGTACCGGCCGATATACAGGCCTGTTGATAATCACTGTAAGAAGGAACAGGAATAATTGCTGTATCAGGATTCAAGACTCTGGTTACAGTAGTTATCAATTCCGTTGTACCGTTGCCAATTGTAATTTTTTCTTTGTTTATTCCGTAAACTTCTGAAACCGCCTCCGCAAGTTCAAGGGAATCAGGATCGGGATAGGATAGTATTCTGTTTATATTCCTGTTTATGATCCTCCTTGTATAATCGGGGA
Organism: uncultured Spirochaetales bacterium; assembly: GCA_964512945.1. GTDB lineage: Bacteria > Spirochaetota > Spirochaetia > CAZEKV01 > CAZEKV01 > CAZEKV01. Next base: position 10,183 of record CAZEKV010000060.1, read on the forward strand.
ATCCAAGGGGATTTATATTGGAGCTGAAGTCTATTATTCTTCCGGGTTCCATGCCTGAGTCAGCTGAAAGTTTTAGTATATTTCCCCCATGGCCACGTTCCAAATATGCCTCCTTTTGTTTTGCAATTTTCGATATTTTATGCGGCATTTTCTACGGCGGTATTATTTCTCTGCAGTTATCACACTCCTGTTGACGAATGTATTTTGGAATTTAATATTTCTAAATCCAATTTTTTTTAGTATTTCTTTTAGTTCCATTATAGAATAACACTTACCGTAGGTTGAGGCCATCAATAATACTGAATATTCTGCGACAGAAACCGGTCCGTCTTTATTCTCGTTAATATGGGCATCATGAATTATTAATTTTCCGCCGGTATCTAAACTCTTATATGAGTTTGATAGTATTTTTTCCACGCTGTTTATATCCCAATCGTGGAGGACGTGTGAGATTAGGTGGATGTCATAATTTTCAGGAAAATTGTTTTCAAACATATCCCCCTGGATAACATCCATATTTTTAATTGAATTTTTATTAATAAAATACTGAGTCGCTTTATCAACAGGAGGGGGCTCAAATACCGATGCCGATAAATTTGGATATTTATCTAACAAGACAGCAGAATAAATTCCAGATGAACCGCCGATATCGAGTATCCTTTTTCTTTTTGAGAAATCAATACAATTTATTATCCCATTAGCCAGATAAACACCCCGGCTATTCTGGCATTTTGTAAACGATTCTGCGAACTCCTCATCACTCATTGAAGAAGCCCAATCTCTACCTGCTTTTTTTGAAGACCAATTGATGGGTTTTCCTGTTTTCAGGACTTTTTGCATTTCGATGCAGATTGGTCTATCTTTAAGAGAATCAACATACGAACTTAAATCAAACTGTGAATCTCCAATCAAAAAATCTTCAGATAGATGCGTTAAAATAAAGAGACTATCAACCTCGGATATAAAACCGTAGCTTTTTAACAAAGTAACGAGTACATCGCCAGGTCTCTTTTTAATTTGTAACGCAGAACATAGATCTGTAAAATTGAGCGAGGCTTTATTTATGACGTTAAAAATGTCCAGGAAGGCAATTGCTGCAATAAATAAATCATTTGCGTATGAACTATCTCTTAATCGATATATTTGTTCCGGATTTGTATTCGGCATTGCTAAAAAATCAGGTTTATTCATTTTTTTCCTCCTTGCAGGCTGCTTACTTTTTACGACTATTGTGTATTGTTCTAATGATAGCGGCTCCCATTGTCAAGACACCAGCTCTCCCTTATTTTTGTATCCGTTTTGCAAATCGAGCCCGGCCTCGTATCAAAAAAACACATCTATGTTAAAACAAGCCTATTTTTTAGTTGTTGTGAATAAGATGTCGGGATAGAATAAAAGAAGCTGGAAACAGTAGGGGGGCGCCTCTTTTATGTGGTAAGGAAGGATACAGGAGAAACGTGGAGATATTAAATGAGTTTTAGAACAAGACATACCATCATAAATGGTGATAGCCGCCAAATGACGGAACTCAAAGATGAGTCTATTGATTTAGTTATTACATCACCACCGTACTGGCAATTGAAAGATTACGGCAAGGATAATCAAATCGGATACAATGACAGCTATGAAGAATATATTAATAACTTAAACCTTGTCTGGAAGGAAGTCTATCGGGTTCTTAATAACGGATGCCGTTTATGTGTAAACATTGGAGATCAATTTGCCAGAGCTGTATATTACGGAAGATATAAAGTAATACCAATTCGGACAGAAATTATCAAGTTTTGCGAAGCTATTGGTTTTGATTATATGGGAGCCGTTATCTGGCAGAAAAAGACAACCTCCAACACCACAGGAGGCGCTTCTTTAATGGGCAGCTACCCAACACCAAGAAATGGAATTTTGTCTATTGATTATGAGTTTGTTTTATTATTCAAAAAGCCAGGAACCCCAATAAATCCAGACAGGGATTTAAAAGAACAGTCAAAAATGACAAAGGAAGAGTGGAAAGAATATTTTTCCGGTCACTGGAATTTTGGAGGGATAAAACAGGACGGGCATATTGCAATGTTCCCCGAAGAATTGCCGAAACGGCTTATCAAAATGTTTTCTTTTGTCGGCGATACGATTCTTGATCCATTTCTTGGCAGTGGAACAACATCTCTTGCTGCAAAGAATTTGAACAGAAATTCGGCTGGATATGAAATAAATAATAATTTTATTCCTTACATAAAGCAGAAATTGAATATAGACCAGGCCGGTGTTTTTGGTACTGATTATTCTTTTCTAAACCAAGAAACGATAAATACTGAATTTATGGATGAAATAAAAAAGCTCCCATACATATTTAAAGATTTTCATAAACTTGATAAAAAAATCGACCCGAAAAAATTGCAGTTTGGTTCGAAAATCGATCAAAATAGTTTTTCAAAAAGAGAAGAGTATTATTCAATAAAAAAGATTATTAGTCCTGAAATAATTAAGCTGAACAACGGTTTTATTGTCAGGCTCATTGGAGTCAAGGAAAGAAAAGAGATGAGGGAAAAAGCCGTAGAGTTTTTGTTTTCCAAAACAAAAAAACAGAAGGTTTTTCTGAGATATGATAAACTAAAATACGATAAAAAAAATCATTTAATGGTTTACTTATATCTAAAAAATAAAACCTTTCTGAATGCTCATCTGATAAAGAAGGGGCTTGCCGATGTCGATCTGACATTTGACTATAAGAACAAAAAGAGATTTGTTAAGTATTCTGACAAAAAAATGGTATAATATCGAAACTCCGTACACCCAGCCCATAAACATTAAACAGTTGAACAAATAACCCATAAATGCTATAATTCTCCGGGAAAAATGGTTTCAATAAGGCTGTAGAGGCAAGGATAAGAATTGCCTCTACAGCGCGGCTTTTTAAAAAAACATATAGGAGAAAAAAATGAAAAAACTGATGATTCTACTACTATCTGTTGTAATCTTTGCCGGATGTAAAGACCCCGGCGGATCGAGCAGCTCAAGCGGATCAAGCGGCGGCAGCTGGCCAAAGGCTGCTACGGAAAATTCGGGTTTTGGCGCTGCTGTCAACCCGGGCGACACGGGGATTTTGACGGTGGATACCGAAACCGTAAATATGCACTATACCCAGAATCAGGACAGTATTCTTTTCCCGGTCCATGAGGATGACAGCTCTACACAAACCCTGACCACCAAATCCTTTATGTCGGAAACCGAGGTAACCAACGCGGTAGTGGCAGCAGTGTTGCAGTGGGCCTATGGCCGCGGCTACTTCAATACAACCAACAGCGGTGCCCACAACTATCTAAGCACAACAACCGCCAAACACGGGGGGCAGGAGCTGCTGGATCTGGATTATAGTCACTGCAAAATAAATTATGCCGCCGGCCAGTTTACAGTAG
>CAZEKV010000061.1:0-13571 GCA_964512945.1 uncultured Spirochaetales bacterium
GGGTAGATTTCATCCGTCTGTTCGAGTCTCTTCCATTCGGACTGTAGATCAAAGACAATTCTAAGGTTCTTATTTAATTTCAGAGCCTTTGTAACAAAGGGTTCCGGCAAAACAGCCGTCTCAACCAAACCGGCAGAAATTGCCCTGGCAAGATCTGCGTGGGAATAACTAAAGTCTATTTTTACATCGATGAAGGGGCGAATCCCATTTCGTGTAAAAATATATTGCAGAAGGATATCGGGGGTTGCCCCCTTCCCGATGTTAAAAACTTCCTTTCCCCTTAGATCGGATATATTTTTCAATCCGGTATTGAAGGACACAATATAAAGCATTCCACTGCCTGTAACGGCTCCCATTGAAAAGGGAAGCCCCTTCGAATGGAGCTTTGCAGCCATATTAATGGGCAAAACAGCAATATCAATTTCTTTTTTTATCAACCTTGCGATCATTATATCAGGCGTGTTTATTAACCGGACTCTGGAGGGCCTATCCCTCAGATAATTAACCTTATCATCAATAAGCTTTATCATCCCCATTCCAGAGGGACCCTTGAATACACCTATGTTTAAATAATTTTCGCCAACCGCATAAAAGGGTACAAGCAGGATCGAAAAAACCAGTAATATACAGAAAAAACAATATCTCATTTTTTATTACTCCATCACAGGCAATTCCGCAATAACAGAAAAGTAAAAAACACCTGCAATTATTATTATTTTTCACCTTAAGAAAACTGCACAGGTAAAATAATAATCAATTTTATGCTTTACCTTTCTATCAGAATAGCATTTAACATGCAATATTCCCTGGTATTGGATTATTGAAATAATCCAAAAAGTTATCCTGGGACTTGAAAGAAAAAGCCTGATTCCTGTACTCTTACAGGACAAAGAAAAATCAGAAAGGGAGATTCTATGAGAAAGGAAAATTTTTACGCAGGACCATCTACATTGCCCTATTGTGTTCTTGAAGAACTCGAAAGAACAATAAAAGACCATAACGGTGCAGGTTTGTCATTAATTGAAACCAGCCATCGAAGTAAGGAATATGATCTGGTTCACAATGAGGCAATAGCACTTATCAGGGAACTGCTCGATCTCCCTCCAAACTATAAGATCCTTTTCCTCGGGGGCGGTGCTACAATGCAGTTTGGAATGATTCCGATGAATTTTCTATCCCGGAACGATTTTTGTGATTTTGCGGTAACCGGAGCATGGGGAAAGAAAGCTCTTGCCGATACAAAAAAAATTGGCACCGCCAAAATTATCTTTGATGGAAAAGATTGTAATTACAACAGTATTCCCGATAAGCTGGAACTTAGCAAAGATGCTGCATACCTGTATCTGACCTCCAACGAAACAATTGGAGGAGTTCAGTGGAAGGAATGGCCCGACTCCGGTTCGGTTCCGATAATCTGCGACATGTCAAGCGATATCATGAGCAGACGTCTGCCTGTTGAAAAATTCGGTATGATTTTTGCCGGAGCTCAGAAAAATCTCGGACCTGCAGGTGTCACCCTCGTCATAATTAGAGACGATATGCTTGAAAAATGCCCTGACAACCTGCCTGCATATCTGAACTACCGCACACATTCCGAAAAAAATTCTCTTTACAATACTCCTCCGGTTTTTAGTATCTACGCTGTAAAATTAGTGTTGCAGTGGATAAAAGACAACGGAGGGATATCGGCCGTAGAAGAAAGAAATAACAAAAAGGCAGAGTTGTTATACTCTGCAATTGACAATAGTGAGGGATATTACAAATGTCCTGTTGTCTCCAGAGATAGATCCAGAATGAATGTAGTTTACAAACTTCCATCAGAAGAGCTGGATAAAAAATTTGTTGAAGAAGCTGCAGCCAAAAATATGATAGGTCTGAAAGGGCACCGCAGTGTAGGCGGCTGCAGGGCTTCTATTTACAATGCTATGAGCGTGGAAAACGTTGTGAAACTTGTTGAATTTATGGAATCTTTTCGTAAATCCAACCCCGCATCTTAGTCTGATTATGCCGGACATCCGGATTTTGCGGTTTTGAATTTTTCCAGCAAAACCGCTTCATCTTCCAGGGTTTTTTTGATGAAATCATTTGATTCCATCTTTCCCAGAACCGCCTCCATTTCTTCAGTAGAACTGTAGGGGATTTTTCGGAAGTAATTAGAGTAATCTTTTTCTCTTGATTCTAATATTTTCCTGGCATTTGATTGTAGTGTCTCTTCAGCTTCCTCTATATGCCGTTTCCAGAATTGTTTTTTCACTTCCCGGCCCTTATGATCGTGTATTTCCAGCAGCGAACAAAAGGCGTGGGCGGCCTTTTGTTCTTCATACTCCTTTCCCAGACGCTCATATTCAGAATGTAATTCCCTCCAGGAGGAGACACTTTTGTCTATGATTTTTTCCAGAAGTAAATTCAACTCTTCTTCAGGAATAAGTTGTCCCCCTACGTTTACCCATACACCCCTCTTCGCATCAAAAAAGATTTTTTGGAACTCGCTGAAATCTATTTTCTTCCTGTACATGTAGCTAACAATGGTTTTTACAGAATAAAAATTTATCATTTCCCGGTATGCCCTGTAAGCCTCGGGTGTTTTTAATATAACGACTTTCCGTTTGGAGGCCTCAATTTTTTCTCCAACAATTTCCAGGCCCTTCAGTTTCTCCGGTGAGTTTAAAAGCAGGTCTTTTCCTGTTCTCTTAATCTCCTCTTCACTTTTCCCCCGGCATTTTTCGTTTTGAAAAGCCCTTCCCGTCCATAATTCAAGAAGCTCTATTGCATAAAAAATTTCCTCTACAGTATCAGGAGCCAGATAGTCAAATTCCAGATGCTGGGTTTTAAAAGTTCGGCCATCCCTTTGCTTGTATTTCATCGAATTCCTTGAAAGAGCGTACATATTGTACATAAACCAGTATGCCGGCATAATCTGCAAGACAGATTTTTCCTCACTTATTGAAACAAGGGAAAAGGGCAGGCGAATATCCAGTTCTGCGGGATATGAATCCTTTACCAGCATTGTAAACGAAGCAAAGCGGCTGTTGTGTTTGAGACTTGTGCATAATCCAGGCCAGAACCCCCTTTTTGCTATTATTTCTCCGTCATTACTCCTCGAATTGTGATTCGATCCTATTGTCGCCCCGGCGGGTATATTGCTCTGTCCCATAACAACAGCGGAACATAGAAAAGAATTGTTATGATGTTGTTCATGCCCCGGGAAAATAAGGGAATTTAGTACTTCGCAGCATGAAATTGTAGCATTATCCCCGAGAACGGAATTTATCAATCTGGCACCGTATTTAAGGCTGGAATTTTCTCCCATGAAAAATCTGATTGCCTTGACTCCGTAAAAAATTCTGCACCCGTAATTTATTATGCCGTTCACAAGTTCCACACCCTCGCCAATCTGGGTTTTTTTATCCCTGGAGCTCTTTATTGTCAGATTTTTCAGCTTATTAGCACCCTTTATATAGGCATCGGTACCGACCTTTACATCTTTCAGAATTCGGCAGCTTTTTATAATAGTTCTATCACCAATCTCACCATAATAGCCCCTTGCCCTGTCGAAGTCTTTTTCCGTCATCTCTTTAAAACAGGACATAAGTCCGGGATTGGCTCTAAATTTTGACCAGAGAAAAGCATCTCCCGGAAGCATATTCTCAAATGGGAGTATTTTCCTTCCTCCATTTTCATTGCCGACCTCAAGCCATATCCTGACTTTCTCATCTTCATCGTCTTTTAGAATCCCGTTTCCAAACTTGGCGTGGTTGGTGGTCAGCATCTCATCAATATTAAATAGTATTACGTCATTACCTATTATGAAATGTGAAAGATAATGAACATTTCTAATGGAAACATTTGAACCTAAATCGCAGGAGATTATTGTACTGTTAAAAATACCTGCCGGTATTTTTAAATCATGAAATTCAACAAAATGACTTTCCTGCGATCCAATCCTTACAAGTCCATAAAATTGGGAGTTTTTTATTAGAGAGGTGTCAAAGGGATCTTCGATGTAGACATTTTCCCAGCTGTCAGAGGCATTCCCATTCTTGATTAATTCCTTTACCTCTTCGGAGTTTATTCTTCGAAACTTTCCTGCTTTTGTGTTCCGGGCATTTCGAAAGTAATATTCACCCCCCCCCTCAGGCAGGTATTTTCCAGGAATAAAATTATATCCAATTTCCGTAATACTGTATTTTCCCATATCAGACATACATTCTGTCCCCTTTCAAACGCAAAAAGCCCCAGGATCTATTTTAAGCCTTTCTAAAGATCCAGACCGGCATAATTAGTAATATACCCCATATTTCACTCTTTTGCAGAATTCTTTTAAAAGACATTATCCGCTTTTCCCTCTATTTTGATATTTGGCGGGAAGGGAAAATCAAACCAGTTTAGATTATCTATTCCCGTATTCGCCTGTTTCATTGTTGTTCTTTCTGAATAATCTAATTCCGGGCACAAGAACCTTCCATTCTCATATTCCCGAATACCTTAGAATATATTTATGATAATATCTATAGGCTAAGCAGGGGGATCCTTTGCTGAAAATATCCCGGGCAAAACTGCCTGCTGTACTGCCCCGTCAGAACAGATTTCCCAATTCTTCTGTCCCGTGCCCAAAGTTTTCTGTATAGATTACCGGGGCTTTTATCTATCCAGTATTTGTTTCCAGACCCTGTAAGCAGGTCTTTTCCCCCCATTCTCATCAAGAAGACCTGTATCCCTCCAGAGTTTTCCAATATCCTTAATTTCCGGCGGAAAAGTCGCCCAGAGCTTATCAAAATCCCGATGCGCCCACCATATTACAAAAATGTAATCCTGATTACAGGCATTTAAGAATAATGTTTCGAGGTATATTTTCTGTTCGGCAAAATCCCCCTTGATGCTTAAATTAAAACTGCTGATTTCCAGGCTTTCCGCCAGATGTGCTGTTTCAACAAAAGAAATTGGAATTTTCACTTCTGAATGTAAAAAATCGAATTCCTCCTGGAATTCTCCTCTGGTATGCCTATCCCTTAAAAACGGAAAAAAACTTATAGCCGCAAAATCCAGGTTTTGATTTATATAACCCCCTATTTCTGCGATATACTCCGAAGGATTCTTAACTTCGGGATTAAACCAATTATGCAATGTAACCGACTCTGAAATCGGCAAAGCAGGATAATTCTTTTTTAAGCGGAACCGTATATTTTTCATCAAAAGCTTGTACTCGTTCCATTTTATCCCGGATTTTGATTTTAAATCATTAATTTCCATTGCCGTTACCAGATAATCAGGATTGAATCGATTTATTAGATATTCCAGATGTTTAAAATATGCCTCTTCAATTGCTCTGTCATTGAGGGATTTGTATGAAGGGATTGTCCCGTCATAATCTTCCAGAAGATCGTCCCGGTTGGTGTTCAACAAACTTACAGATAAGAGAAGCTTATGACTGCTCAATTTCCTTGACACCCGGAATTCAATATCATCGATGAATTCTGTCGGCAAGGATGTCTTATTTATCCAGGAACTCCACGGTATTTTATCATCGATTTGCTCCGAATATATATCGGAATTCAAAGATATAAATTTATACGTCTCATCTCTGTCTGCTTCACCAGGCCCGAAGCTCCATGTACTGAATCCCAGCTTGAAGTTTCTTTCGGTAACAACCCCGGACAGAATGTCTTCTCCGCAAGATGCCGGATTAATTTTATCCCTATAGCAATCTGTTAACAAAAGCATAACCGGCAGCATGATTAAAATAATCTTTTTCATCTCCTGTCTCCCCTGAATCCTGTTGCAAATTTCTGGTGTTATAGTGTGTTTAGTGATAGCATCTCAGATACTCATCCAGTAATGTTCGATGCATTCTCTCTACAAAACCATTACTCCGGAGCCTTCTAACCTTTGTTATCCGGTGTTTAATATCCTCAAGCTGGAAAAATAATTCAAAGGGATGATGATCAGGCCTTCCACAATGCTCCCACCCATTATCAGTCAATGCGTTCTCGACTTTCACATTATGCGCGCCTCAAAAAATAATCGCTGATGCCTGGTTTCCATTTTGTGCCTTACCCTAACACCTCTGCCTTCCCATGAACTTACGTTCATCCCTTTCTTCTGCAAGTTCAAAATACCCATCTTTCTTCTCGCTGCTTTTTGTGATACTGTCTTGTTGGAGGCCATTTGCTCCTCCTGATATAAATTTTGTTGTTAATTCACTATATCTTTCAGAGGTGTTCTGACCACCTTTTTTAGCAACTGTCAGGTGAATACCCTCACTGAGCCTGTAGAAAAAACCCGTTTTAGAATATATTTTTCTCCTTTCAATTCTACTTCAGTATTTTTTTTTGAACAACTCTTAAATATTGTTTATTCCGGAAACTATGTCCGCTCATCAGATGTTTAAAACTTCTTGCCACGCCACTATCGGGCTTTTAAAATTTGTCATGGTTAAGCAGGAAAGAACAGTCTTTTGGACTTTTTCAAGAAAAATCTTCATATGTTTGAGGCAACCGATTTCCTGGCCGAACTGACACAGCATATTCCACCCAGGGGGGGTACGGCTGATGCACCGATACAGTTTGTATTCATCTCGGATCAAAGAAAACTGGGGAAAATATTCAGGAAGTTGCAGAACGCCCTCCTCAGGGATTGATTTGGATGCTCGTTTAACTAATTTTTCCTTTCTTATGCCCTTCTGATGGTATACGAATGCCTTTTAACCTGTGTTTGTAGTTTTTTTATGCTGTTTTTATGACACTTTTTTGAAAATCGCTTCCGGAGAACAAAAGAACGACGGCATAATATTCGTATAGTGCTTTTTATCGGGATTTGAGGTTTTTTCACTTATTTGTATACCCTGGACCTTGTTTCTTCAGATTAAATTTCCTATCATTCGCTTATTAAAATTTATATGCATCGAGGGTTAATATGAAGAGGTCAACGAAGTCAACATTGTTAACTTTAACTATCTTAAGCGGATTATTTTCCTTTTCCTGCTCAAACGGGAATCTTAAAGAGATTCCTATCGGAGCGATTTTTGACAAAAGCGGAGTAACAAAAGAAATCAGCTCAGAGTATGCTGCTGGAGTTGAGGACTATATCCGCTTTTTAAACGAACAGGGCGGGATTAATGGAAAGCCTATTAAGCTCTATGCTAAAGATTGTAAGTATAAAATTTCAGCGGCATATTCATGGTACGAGGAATTAAAAGCGAAACATGTTCTTGCGATTATCGGCTGGGGAACCGGCGATACAGAGGCTCTTGCTCCGAAGATTAATTCTGATAAAATTCCGTTTATAAGCGCATCTTATTCCGAAAATCTTGCTAACGGCGAAAAATATCCGTATAATTTTATCGGTGCGGTTTCTTATTCCGATCAAGCAAGAATTGCCTTAAAATTTATAAAGAATCAGCCCGGCAATACTAAAAAGGTCGGTTTTATCTATAATGATACTGCTTTCGGAAGATCTCCCTTCTTTCCTGATGGTGAGGATTTCGCCAAAGAGCTCGGTTTCGAGGTCGAAAAAATCGTCATTCCGTTAACCGGAAAACTCGCAAAAGAGAAATTAAAGCTGTTATCAGCTGAGTATATTATTGTTCAGGAGACAACAGCAGCGACTCTCGCTATTCTCCGTGCGATAGATGATTTAAAACTCGATACCAGGGTTATACTTCTTAACTGGGCTATTGATGAAAATGTCGCCAGCCGGTTCCCCGAGATGCCGGATGGGAAGGTTTACGGAACCATACCCTATGGAGTCTGGAATGATAAACTCCCCGGTGTAAAATTTATGAAAGAATTAAATGCCAGGTATCATCCGGATATTAAAAGCCGGACCTGTAGATATATTCAAGGATACATTAATGCTAAAATCTTAATGGAAGCCGTAGAAAAATGCGGTTCAAATTTAACTTCCGAAAATATAAAAAATCAATTGGAAAAATTTGTTAATTTTGATACGGAAGCATCGTTTAACAAAGTAACATATACGAAAAGTATTCACAAACCGTCTTCAAGTATAATTATATATAAACTTGTTAAAGGAAAAATTGTGCCAACCTCCAAACTTTTGATTTCAGTTGAAAAAAAGATATGGCAGGAATACTAAAAAATACGGTTACATGCGGTGTTGGCATTTAGGCTGCGTTATGTTTAAAAGAGCGATTAAAAAGCTGCGGATAATGGCATTCTCTTTCAAAAGAATTGTTGATTATAGAAATTATAATATCCGGCCAAAGCTGATAAGCATATTGATCATATTTTCCATTCTCGCGGTCGGCACTATCATATTTGTGTTTTTTTCTTTAAAGAATATTCAGATTGCGAATAAAAATAAAAGCCTGATAATTCTTATTACCAAGTACGCTCAGGATATTATTTATAATGAAAGGGACTATCTTAAATCACCATTGCCGTACAGATTAACTAAATATTCTCAAGGTATAAATAACCTTACAGTAACCTTTGATGAGTTGAAAAAATATTACTCCAAAAAGGATGATATTGAATTTATTCTCAGACTTATAAATGATCACATGAAGAGTTTCTTTTCAATAGCGGAAAGCATTGAAGATAGTAAGAACAAGGGTTATTCGAAAGAAACTCTGCGGCTTTTAATCGAAGATGCTAAGAACACGCTCTCAGAAAAGGACAAAGATTTTTTTTCAAATCTTTTAAGGTTTAATAAAAAATTTAATTCTTCTATTGACAGCTATTTAAAGAACACCTATAGAAATATTTGTATTTTATTTATTGTCATTTTTACCCTGTTTTTTATTCTTGCTGTATTTATATTTCGAGAAATCAATATCTCCATTATTCTTCCTATAAAAAAATTGGATGAAAGCATGCTTAAATTTGGAAGCGGTGATTTGGATTCCCGGGCTGACATTGTTGTTAAGAACGAAATAGGATCTCTTGCCGCGACATTTAACAAAATGGTAGCATCTGTCAAAGAAAATATTCAGATGAAAAAGTTTATTTCTCAATCAACCCTTTCGATGATTAAAAATTCTGTCGAGAAAAAAGCAGGCCGTAATGATAATAAAACCCTGAAAAAGAAAGTAACAATATTCTTTTCAGATATGCGCGGCTTTACTTCAATGAGCGAAAAGAATACCTCGGATAAGGTTATTGAAATTCTTAATCTTTATTTAAATTTTCAGGCAAAAATTATTCATAAAAATGGCGGAGATATTGATAAATTTGTCGGTGATGAGATTGTCGCAGTTTTTGCCGGAGAAAATATGGCAGATAAAGCTGTAAAAGCAGCAATGGAGATACAGTTAAAAATAGCGGAGATTAATAGAAATCGCATAACAATAGGCAGAACCGTTTCGGAATTCGGTATTGGCATCAACACCGGTGAAGTTATTTTCGGCAGTATCGGTTCCCATTATAGAAAGGATTTTACAATAATCGGGGATAATGTCAATCTTGCTTCACGATTATGTTCAGCTGCCGGCAGTAATGAAATAATAATATCCAAATCAGTAAAAGCACTGCTTTCAGCTGATAAAAGAATTATCGCTCTTGAACCAATCAGCGTAAAAGGAAAAATTGATAGAATTGAAATATTTAAAATAGATTATTATTCAAATTAATTTACCTCTCCAACCCTCTATGCTTCTTTTAGGTGTCTGTATATCACAGCTATTCGGCCGTTGAAATTATAAACTTAAAGTCTCGTACATAGACACAGGAACACGAATGAAGTAATTTTTATGATGGCCTTGCTTATTGCCTCTACAAAAGCGACACACGCTTTAAAATCTTCATCAAAATTTCTACGTTTTGTCAATTTATTCCCCCTTTGCTATTTTAAAGGAGATGCACTTTATTTACCATCAAAAATTGGTCTGAATTTACCGGACCATTATAGTCCTCCGGGTCTCGGGAAAACTCATCTTTCAATAGCACCGGGATTTGAAGCCATCGAGAAAGGTTCTTCGGTATGTTTTGAGAGAGTTTCCAATCTTATGAGGATTCTCAAAACATCAGATTTACAAAGAACTTCCAGATTTCGTCTTAACAGGATATTAAAGAGCATCTGCTCATTATTGATGAAATTGGATATACTCCTATTGAAAAGCGGGAAGCCAATTTATTCTTCAATCTTATCAGTGAGATGTATGAAAAGCAGCCAATAATAATCACTTCCAATAAGTCATTTACTGTATGGGCTGAGATAATGGGAGATGAGATTATGACAACTGCAATGCTGGATAGACTTTTACACCATGCGCATATTTTTACCCTTGAGGGAGAATCATATAGATTATTGAACACAAAGGAGGTCAGAGCCGTCTAAAGGTATGGGAATTTTATTTTCCATAGGGGTGTGAATTCTGTTTTCCACTGCTATGCGAAAATTATTTTCCGAAACCATGTGAATTTTACTTGCCTTTTCCAGACGGCCTCCCCCAGGTTTGGATTATTCAAATATTGCAGTTTAACTATCTCCTGTGTGCACTTTAGGGAAAGGTCTATGCTGTGGAAGGTGTTTTGAGTCAAAATATGCTGTTTAATGTTGGAAATGTGAGAAACCATACGATTTGTCTGGAAATAAAATAGTATTTCGACAATTAATACAGTACATAACAGAAATTAGCCTATTCACTGAAAATTCGATTGACATGAATTATAACTTTTCCTATCATTAACACATCATGAAAATACTCTTACACATGGCATCATGGTTTTTTATTTTACTATCTGTCACTTTTGTAATAACTGCATTTGTTCATTTTTGGCCTTATATCGACTATGTTGTAATTGGTAAACATGGTAATAGAGTTAATGGTGTCATCCATTACAAACACTACACAACTGCAATTGGTACTGTTGGTGCATCATTTTCATCCTTATCAAAAAGTAACAGCGAAGGCCCAGCAACCAGCTTTGCAACGGCAGAATCAAAAACTGCCGAGATTAGATTTGTCGATGAAGATGACAATTTTTTTCAAATAACAATTCATCCTGTTTTTTTAAATGTTAAAGCAGGTAAAAAAATACCTGTTAAATATTTTTTGACTGAATGGGACAAAGAATCTGTGCAAGAGCAAAAACTAAATAAAACATCACATGCAATTAAAGTGAATGGTGCCCCAATTCCATTACAGTACCACATTGCGAGACCTATACTTTTTCTAATCGCAGCCGTAATTGCATTTATTCTTAGATATGTGCCTCTTTTCATATTGAATAGCCCTGGAATACCTGAACAAATAATGAATGCCACAAAAACAATACAATAGATTGCGATTCATAATAACACTTAACTATTTTGGTTAATTACTGTTTGTCAAGGATCAATATATTTTTCCATCAACACATTTAAATCTCTATTCAGAAACAAATTAAATTCGCTTGTACTTATTGATTTAAACCTTTGAAAAAAACTTGATCTATGAATTTTTGATTCCAAATGTTTTCTAATATCAAAAACTTAGACCCAATGGTTTGTCCCCGGATGCATGGGCGAGCAATGAGCAAAGCGAATGACCAGGCCGAAATGCAGATCAGAGATGAGGATTATTGCAGTGATCCGGAATCCTCCTGAAATCAGGAAGATATTGTAGCACCCAGGATGCATGGCCGAGCAGGAAGCTTGCTTCCGACCAGGCTGAGAAAGATAAGACGGCCTCCCTATGTGTGGATTATTCAAATATTGCAGTTTAATTATCTCCTGTGTGCACTTTAGGGAAAGGTCTATGCTGTGGAAGGTATTTTGAGTCAAAATAAATGTTGAGATCGTGAAAAACCATACGATTTGTCTGAAAACAAAATAGTATTTCGACAATTAATACAGTACATAACAGAAATTAGCCTATTCACTGAAAATTCGATTGACAAGAAATATAACTTTTCCTATCATTTAGTATTGAAGATGGATACATAATTTTTGTAGAGAAATCAAAAACAGGGGATTTAGAATTTATAACTTTTTTTAGAAGACGGAGCTGCTGTTGATGCGAAAACAGAGTATGGAAATACAGCTTTAATATGAGCGACTCTCAAAGGGCATGAAGAAATAGTAAATATTTTAATTGATTATAATGCTAACTTAAATATACGAATGAATAAAATGCATCTTCGTTATAATAGAGAATATTTCAATAAAACAGCTCTTGGGATTGCAAAAACCTTATTACAGGAATATGAAATGAATCCATATTATAATAGAAATCCTTCTGGAATAAACAAGCTTCTTGAAGAGGCCGGAGCAGAGGAATAACATGAGAAAAATAGTTTTTAGTTTAGTAATAATTTTATTATTTTCGTGTGGAAGTTCCATTGATAAAGATCTTACTGATAGAATTGAATTAAAAAATGCAGAGTTAAAATTAGATATTTATGAGAAATATAAAATAAGAATAGAAAAATTAAAAGAAATCAAAAAAATTAAAGCAGCTGAGCAAGAAGAATTCGATAAGCAAAGAAAATATGATGAAATGTTGTTTGATGGTGTAGAAAAGAACGATGCTGAAAAAGTAAAGAACGCTATTGAAAAAGGAGCAGATATTAATTGTGTTTTAGGAATGTATGGATCAGCTCCTATTTACATTGCCGCAAAAAATGCAAATATTGAAATTGCTAAAATTTTAATATCCAACGGTGTTGATATTAATCATATGCCCGGCAGCATAGCTCAACCACCATTATTTTCAGCAGTTCGAAGTGGTGATGTAAATATAGTTAATTATTTCATTAAGAATGGTGCAGATATTAATATTACATTTAGTGATCATTATTCTCCATTACAGATGGCAATTGAAATAAATAATTTAGAAATTGTTAAAGCTCTTGTAGAAGCTGGAGTAGATATAGAAGATTTAGATTATCTAACTTCTGTAATACGTCAAGGGTATAAAGAAATTTTAGAATATTTTATATCAATAGGCGTTAATATTAAAACTAAAAACGATCGAACACTTATTGATATAGCTAAAGCTTGTGGTCGTTATGAATTGATTGATGTGTTAGAAAAAGCTGGTGTAAAAGAAACTCCTGGCCTTGAAGAACTATTTTTAAAAAAAATAATTGCTAAATTAGATAAGGATTATGATGTAAATGCATTCGATGACCATCAGTTAACTTTATTAAATGATGCTTGTAGTAGTGGTTACTTATCTGCTGTAAAACACCTAATAGAGAAAGGAGCAGATGTTGACCTATGTAATCAATTTGGATGGACTCCTCTATTGTCTGCTTCGATAAATGGTCATACTGATGTTATTAAGTATCTTTTAGAAAAAGGTGCAGATATTGATGGGGGTGCCTGGAACAATTATAACGTATATACTCATCTTATGTATTCAATTGAATATAGACAAAAAAAATCAGCTAAAACACTAATTAAAAATGGAGCTGATGTTAATTTTAAAAGTGGTGATAATAAAACAGCTTTAAAATTAGCCAGAGAAAAAGAAATGAATGAAATAGTTGGAATGCTTGTTGCTGCCGGAGCCAAGGAATGACATGAAAAAAATAATCGTTTTATCACTTCTTGCCTTGATAGCTTTCTCGGGTTCGGAATATGTCAACATAGATGAAGCATGTTCTTTGAAATAATTATGAAGCTTT
>CAZEKV010000062.1:0-286 GCA_964512945.1 uncultured Spirochaetales bacterium
AATTGTGTATGTTTTGTGGTTTTTGTACCGCTCTGGTGGGAAAGATTAGTCTAAAGGGGTAAACAGTATCCAGAAATGGAAAGCTTGCAAAATAGCATTGTATTACAGTATACTCCTGGATATGAAAACAAAATCGGTGCACTGGGCGGATATTTATGCAGATAAAGTTATTCGTGAAAAAGGTGATAAAAATGCATATACATGTGCCTCAGGAATAACACCCTCAGGAACCGTTCATATTGGAAATTTCAGAGAAATAATCTCGGCGGATCTGGTTGTAAAAGCC
>CAZEKV010000062.1:296-572 GCA_964512945.1 uncultured Spirochaetales bacterium
GAGAGAAGGGCAAGGACGTAAAATTCCTTTATTCCTGGGATGAATATGATGTTTTCAGGAAGGTTCCGGCAAATATGCCTGACAAAGAAGAGCTGGAAACCTTTTTACGGAAACCCATAACCCTTGTCCCTGATCCCTACGGCAGGGAAAATAGTTATGCAAAAGGCAATGAAAAAGAACTGGAAGCATTGCTTCCTGTCGTGGGAGTTGCCCCTGAGCATAACTGTTCGGCGTCGGTAGCGGCCCCCGCGCAGTCCCTATAGCTGTAGCCGCATC
>CAZEKV010000062.1:582-13390 GCA_964512945.1 uncultured Spirochaetales bacterium
CTTCAGGATATGCAGAAGGGATACTGAAGGCATTAAAAAAAAAGAATGATATCAAGGGTATACTGAATGAACACAGGACAACTCCTCTGCCTGATAATTGGTGGCCCGTTACAATTTTTTGTAACAACTGTCTGAGAGATACAACAAAAGTTATAAACTGGGATAATAGCTGGAATTTGACTTACACCTGCAGTTCCTGTGATAACGAAGAAGAAGTCGATTTGAGGAAAACAGGAGCGGTAAAGCTTTTGTGGAGAATCGACTGGCCAATGAGGTGGGAAAAAGAAAAGGTCGACTTTGAACCTGCCGGGAAAGATCATCATTCAGAGGGGGGATCCTTTGATACTGCAAAAAAGATTGCCAATGTTGTTTACGGCTACCCTGAACCCGTAAGCTTTCAGTACGACTTTATTCGGATAAAAGGGCGGGGAGGGAAAATCTCTTCCTCAGAGGGAGAGGTTGTAAGCTTGAAAGAGGTTCTCGATGTTTATCAGCCGGAAATAGTCAGATATCTTTTTGCAGGAACACGGCCTAATGTGGAATTTGCCATATCCTTCGATCTTGATGTCTTGAAAATATACGAAGATTACGACAAATGCGAGCGTATTTACTATGGTGTTCAAACTGTAAATGAAAAAAAGCGTGAAAAAGAAAAACGTATTTACGTACTTTCCCAGATAGACAAAATACCCCGGGAAATGCCCTTTCAGATACCGTTCAGACATTTATGCAATCTTTTGCAGATTAATTCAGGGGATATTGACGGAGTAATAAAATCTCTTGAAGGGATAAAAGAGGAACAGAAGGGAAAGATTAAATCCCGGGCAAAATGTGCATGGAACTGGATACAGAAGTTCGCCCCCGAAGACTTTCGATTCAGTCTCGGAAACGCCGGAGCTGTTGTAGAAACCTCGCAAAACGAAAAAAAGGCATTACATCGGATACTGGAAAAATTAGAATCGGAATTTGATCAATTAGACGAAAAACAAATAGGGGAATTCCTGTATAAAACTGCAGAAGATTCCGGATTGGAACCAAAACAATTGTTTAGAGTAATCTATCAAGTTCTGATCGGGAAAGACCGGGGGCCAAGACTGGCAAATTTCATATTGACTGCCGGAAAAGAAAAAATCATAAATGTGTTGAGAAGATATGAATAGAGACGAATTGAAGAAAAAAGCCGGAGAGGCTGTCGTTGATATAGTTGTTAAAAGTGGAATGAAGGTGGGACTCGGGACGGGCTCGACGGCAATCTGGGCTGTGAGAAGAATAGGTGAATTGCTAAAGAAGGGAAAACTGAAGAATATTTTTGGGGTTCCCACCAGCCTGCAGACCGAAATTGAATGCCAGAAACTGGAAATTCCCCTGAAGAGTCTCAACAGCTGTGAAATAAATGGATATCTTGATATTGCAATAGATGGCGCAGATGAGATTGACAGAGAATTCAACCTTACAAAGGGCGGCGGCGGGGCTTTACTCATTGAGAAAATTGTAGCCTATTCGGCAGAAAAGTTCTTTGTGGTTGCGGAAGAAAACAAAATGGTAAAAAGTCTGGGGATCTCTTTTCCCATTCCTCTCGAGATTGTCCCCGAATCGCGGGCATCCATTATCAAAACCATAAAAACATTTTCCGGGAAACCAGAACTGCGCATGGCCGTCAAAAAAATGGGGCCGGTTATAACGGATAATGGCAACATGATTGTTGACGTAACATTTGACGATCCCTTTGATCCCTGCGAATACGAAAAGATGATAGCCGCTATCCCTGGAGTTGTAGAAAATGGTATTTTTTCATTTAAAAAACCCGAACTTTTTTTGGTGCAGGCAAACGGACAGGTCGTCAGAAAATCAGTAGATCATTCTTTTTAACAGCAGATCCTTTTTTTTCCATTTTTTATTAACCTTAACCCTGAGATCGAGAAAAACCCTGTATGCATCAAATATTTCATTCAATTCTTTCTGGGCTTCTATTCTGATTTGACGAATTACCGCTCCTCCTTTACCGACAAGGATTCCCTTCTGGGATTCCCTCTCCGTAACAAGAAATGCCCTTATCCATAACTTTTTCTTTTCGTCATTATGCTCCATATCCGATATCTCAACATAAATGGCATGGGGAAGTTCCTGTCTGGCATGGATGAGGGCTTTTTCTCTGATAATCTCTGAGGTTCTGAATTCCGGGTTTTGATCCGTATAATAATCCCCGGGATACATTTGCTCGTTTTCGGGAGAAAGACTGAAAAGAATTTTTAACAATTCCTGAATTCCTTCTTTCTTCAGAGCGGATATTTTACATATCGCCAGAGGGGCAAGTTTTTGTTTCAACAAATCCAGTAATTCTTTATTATCCGTTTTTACAATATCTTTTTTGTTTAGAGCAATTACCAAACTACCCTTAAATTTTGTTAATGTATCAATTAAATCATTTTCTTCCTCTCCCGGAGGCCTTGAGGAATCTATCACATAAAGGGCAATATCTACTTCATCAAGAGAGGATTTTACAAGATCCGTGAGGCAGGAATTGAATTTCCTGGACGAACTATGGTATCCCGGAGTATCGATAAACACCAGCTGGCCCTCTTTTTCTGTCAGGATCCCACGCACTTTGTTTCTTGTTGTCTGGGGGATGGGGCTTATAATAGACACTTTGTGGCCACAGAGGGTATTTATAAGAGTAGATTTTCCGGAAGAAGGCCTTCCTATGATTGAAACAAAAGCTGCTTTCATGATTCACCGGTTTAATCCGGAATTTTTTCCTCTACACTTTGAATCTCATCCTGAATATCAACAAGGATATCAACAAGAATTGGATCAAAATCCTTTCCCTTCAGGGTAATAATCTTATTTATTGCCGCTTTGTGATCCCAGGCTTTTTTGTAGGGGCGCTTTGATCGAAGGGAATCATAGACATCGGCCACGGTAGTTATACGGGCGCTTAATGATATCGCATCCTCCTTCAGTCCGTAGGGATAACCCGTTCCATTATATTTTTCATGATGATGCAAAGCTATATTTGCCGCCAGAGTCAGATAGGATTGTTCTCCGATCTCTTCATCAGCCTGATTCAGGATTGTCCATCCCCAGATGGTATGAAACTCCATTATTTTATGCTCTTTCTCCGTTAATGATTCCTGCTTTAGGAGAATATTGTCAGGAACACCCACTTTTCCAATATCATGAAGCATGCACGAGATATATAAATCCTCTATATATTTTTCTGATAAACTAAAAGAATAAGGTTGACGTCTTAACAGCTCTCTTCCAAGAAGGATAACATACTCGCGGATTCTAAGAAGGTGATTCCCCGTCTCCATATCCCTGTATTCTGCAAGATGAGCCAGAGACTTCAGAGTACTCGCCTGTGTTTTTTCCAGAAGAGTTGTTGCCGACTCAAGTTTTTCCGCCAAATTTTGCTGAAGTAACAGAGAATTTTGTAAATCCTCACTTTCCCCGGCAAATTTTGTTACATCAAAGATCACCCCGAAAACCTTATTATTGATTAATGTTGCTGAATTATGGACAACGAGAGTCCTGTTCTTTCCTGTATTGATTTTTGTACTGTATTTTACTACACGGCTTCCATTTTCCAGTTTTTTTATTCCGTCAAAAATTATTTCAGGCTCCAGAAAGAAAGAACCGTTGGATTGAAGGTTTTCCAGGGTTTTTATTTGAAATTGATTTAAAAAAGTTTTGTTAGCGTAATGGAAATTATTTTTTCTATCAGTTATATACACCGGGAAATCAAGCTGTGCCATCAACATACCCGTTATTTCGGAAGACATTGGGGTACCGTATTTAAAATCGGGGAAATTTGCCAGAGTCTTAACTTTCTGAAGAAGAAAACCGGTCTCAAGGGTATCCTTTATCTTTGACGATAGAAGACCCAGTACCGGCAAATGGGTTTTTAAAAAAGACTCAGGATGCCCGCACCCAATAACCAGTGCCCCCTGAAGCCTTCCCTTATGAGTAGAGAACGGATAATAAACCGAGGTGGCGGAAAAAAATTCCTTTTTTGGAACCTTCTCGGGAAGTATAAACTGCTTATCAAAAACCTGGGGTTTCTCTGGAAAAAAACGAGCAAATTCAAGGGGAATAAAATGGATCCCGGCAGATGCATCACATTCCGAACTGCAAAACCAGAGAATATTAACATCGGAGGCGCCCTGTAATTTTTTTGTTCTTTCCTCAATCAATTCAATCTTTGCTTCAAGAGATTCCTCTCTGTCAAGTTTAACGAAAAGAGAAAAAAAATCATCAATACTTTTCATTGGTTATCTCGTTTTTATTACAACGTAGGTGCTTTTTCTTCCTTCATACTAAAGGAAAGGCTGATATTAAGCAATATCGTATCTCAACTTACGAAAAACCCAGAACACAGGATAACCGCATAAAAATGGCAGCCGCCGCAGCCGTTTTCCCATAAACTAAGTAATCAGGGGGGAATTCAGTACTACCCGGGGCAACGTCCTGCCTTTTAGAAAATTTTCCTGACAGGATCGCCCCCGAAAAATTTCTACAACGGCTTTTGCTATCCCTTTAATGACTTCCTGTATTCATCTACAATACTTTTCAAATTTTGTTTGTTGCCGCCGACATTCTTCTCGATATATTCTATCATTATATCGATAATACCCTCGCTCTCTGTCTTCCCTGAGATCGAACAAAGCCCTCGAAACATTGTCAGCACTGCATCAGGAATTCCCTTAACTAACAGTTCTACTTTTTCCATTCTTAACTCCATTTTTTAATATTTTGACCGGATTATACAGCTATTTTCTCCCCTTATCAAGTACCCTGATTGCGATTTACATCATCTATGTTGACACATAGGGATACGGCTTCCATATATCTATACGGAGGAAATAGGTTTAACGCTTTTACGTATAACCGGTTTTTCTGGAATAATTGCATTATTAGGGGAAAATATGGTAGAATACGGGGAGAGCAGGGGATGTGATTGTGTTATATCGAATAAAGGGAAGATATGGAATTAGTACATTACACAAATAATATTGCTCTTCTTTCTATATTACAAAAAAAAGAATTGTGGGCAACAAAGTATACGCATCTAAACGATAAAAATGAATTAGTACACCTTAAGACACTTTTCCAAGAAGAAAATAATGCTTATTTCAAAAAAAAAATGATTGCATCAAATTTAAAAGATCACTTAGTAAAATATGAGCAATGTGTAAATAAAATATTCAGTAAATATTTTGACAACTTAAGTAAAAATATTTTTGTTGTTTCATTTTCAAAAAATAGTGACAAATTTAATATGTGGAGCTATTTTGCGTCAAATAATGGATATAATATAAAGTTCAATTATGATGTATTGCTGAAACAATTAGGTATAAATAATTTTAATGGTGATTATAGTCCGACAAATAATAATATTTCAGATTTTGATAAAATAGTCATTCCAAATAGCAGTTTAGATAACGACAATATGCCTCATAGAGAAGTCCTTCATGGAGAAGTGATTTATACGGAAGACGAAAAAAGAACTTTTATTAAAGAATTACTCTATAGTTATTATACATCTGATAATGAATATAATGATGAAGAGTTTTCTAGTTATGACCACTTAGAATTTATTATTAAATCATTACTATATAAATCATATTTCTTTAAGCAACAAGGTTTTTTAGCAGAAGAAGAATATCGTATTGTATTCATTATTAAAGAAACTTTTCCAGAAGTTGAAAAACTAATCCATTATCGAACAAACGATTCAGAAAATATACCTTATCTAAGAATAAATATTAATTCAGAAAAAGTATTTGATCAATTAAATGTAGGTCCATGGATTGAAAAAATCAGAATGAAAAATAATCTTCAATTATTCTTGAAACACAATATCAATTATCCAATAGATGTAAATATTTCAGAAATGACAGTAAAATTATAGAAAATAGAGGTAATTAATATATAAAATGTCACTAGTCGCAATACTGACCCCCTGAAATTCTATAGTGGACCCTATTGTCAAGACAGCAACGCTGCCTTTTAAAGGTGATCCCCCCCCTATAATTCGTACCATCGAGTAGATTAGTTTTCAGCCGATAAATAAAATGGAGGCTAACTGATTGGTTTTCAGGGTGTCGATGCCGTGAACATTAACACATAATTAATTATTAATAATAATCTGCAGCCTTCTTAATGATATAATGACAGGCAATATATAATAATTCACCAGCAACAGTCTCTGCCATAAACCGGAAAGTCCAATAATTGTATTATTAAATACTTTTCTTTCTGAAATAACAAATAAAATAAAAAATAATATCCCCGTAACAGTTAGTATTTTTGATAAAATAAGTAAATTGATATGATTATTTATTTTAAAATAAGAATAAGTTATTACAGGAAAGAATAAAAAACCAAAAAAGCCCAACACTAACAATAATGCATGAATATTAGAAGCCATATTGCTTGCGCTATTTCCTGGTTTAATATGTAAAATTCCTGCCAGTATTCCACTGCCAATGCCGAAAAGTATCAAAATAACCATTCCAAATAATGCAGTTATTTTATATTCTTTGATAAAAACACAATACCAATATAGACTAAAATAAACAAAAACAATTCCGAAGATAATGAGCCAGGCGTTATATATTATTGCAACTTTATTTTGCAGTGAACCTAATTCGCTCATCATATTTTTTAGATGACTGTATTGAGGAGTAAATATACTTAAAATATAGGGAACAATAAGGTCGCCTAAACATATAAGAATAAATAAAAATAAAGTAATTATTTCCAGCTTTTTCATTCGCCTTCCCTCTCATAATCGATAAATTATTTAAACGGACGCATAGGGTATTCCTGCCGTTTTCCCGAATATCCGTGAAAAATGGCTTTGATCAAAAAACCTGACTGAATTGCAGCATCAATAGGAATCTCAGTAACTGAACCTTGTTTTTCTATTCCCATTATCATCTCCGTTTTGGTCTTTCAGCTATTGAGCCTGTAGAAAAACCCCGTTTTACAATATACTTCTCTCGTTCCAATTCTACTTCAGTATTTTTATTTGAACAACTCTTGAATATACTTATCCCGGCAACTATAGTGGTCTTGTTTGTCAAGACCACTATAAAACAGGCTCGGAGCATTCTCAAGCATTTTTAGCTTCCACTGGTGAATCATATTCGGATGTACTTCAAACTTACCGGACAACTCTGATAGTTTCTGTTCTCCTTTGATTGCCTCAAGAGCAACATGCGCTTTAAAATCTTCATCAAAATTTCTACGTTTTGTCAATTTATTCCCCCTTTGCTATTTTAAAGGAGATGCACTTTATTCACCACCAAAAATTGGTCTGAATTTACCAGACCATTATATAGTGACAATCAACACAATATTTTATACTCTTTAATGTTTAAATATCTACTTCTATTTTAGATTGAATTACAGTTTTCGAAATCCTTTTAGTTTCCGTATCAAGTAATTTTTTTATGGGTTCATCAAATAATTCAATCTCCGGGGAATAAAAAATTTTTTTGATTGAATTATCAGTATAGGGTAAAGAAATCCCCAATAATGGTAATATTTTTGAAATCGAATAACTTTTAAGTTCATCCGGTAAAAAATTATGATGAATGGTTTTGTCTTTACCAGTACAAGCACCAACGTACAAATATTTATTTTGATGGGAATCTTTAAATTCGATTGTACAAATATCTTTACATTGGTCTGTTGTAACTCGCGAAATATTATCCATTACTTCATTAAATCTCTGATTGCCTTTAATGTCTCCAAATGTTGTAATAATTTCAACATCCAGGGCAGGCCATTTATAAAGCATTTTCTTAAAATTCACTTTTTCAGTATAATGGTTTTTTTCAACATTTCTTAAATGAGGAAGGTGAATGGCCCAAATCTCTCTGGAAAAATGTATTTTCGCACCGGCGCGAACTACTCGATATGCCCATTCTATGTCTTCCACCCCCCAGTCTTTAAAATTTTGATCAAATAATAAATCTTTTTCCATTAAAAACTCTCGTGAAAGTGAGATGTTTGCACTCCATCCCAGTGCCCATTCGATATGATGCTCAGTTTCCCAGCGGACATCCTGAGGTAGGTTTACATCAGCAGCGGTTTTTTGCAAAAAATTTTCAAAGTAATGCTCGTAAGCTAACATTGTGGATTTATTTACATCAATTCCTTCATCATAATCCCTTGTTTGTCCTAAAATAAAGAGAGGGTCATCAGAAGATAAATATGTTTGATAAGTCAGTTCTAGATATTTAGTTTGAACCAGGATATCAGCATCTAAAAAGACTATTAAATCCCCAATAGCTTCTTTTATCGCAATATTACGCGCCCTTGAAACATTCCAGGAATCATTTGTCATGACCAGTACAAGATTTAGATTTGATAACTCTTTTTTTACAAAATCCAATAATTCTGTACTATACTCCAAACACCCAACTATTATTTCAAAATCTTTTTTATCCATTGTCTGGGCATTTAATGCTTTAAGTACATATTTTAAAGTATTAATGCGATTACAATACGGAATAACAATACTTATTTTTTTTTTCATAAAAAACTCCCCGTATAAATAGATTTCTTGTTGTAATATGAAACCAGCTTAGTTTGAAACGATTTGTTTAACATAACATTGTCAATTTTTTAATTATATATCACCTCCTCCTGTAGCGGTTTGTGTCAATATAGTTTTCGCTTCTTCAATTCCGTTTCTAACTTCATTTTTTGCTTTCTAAGATCAAATTCATTTTGGATTCCGAGCCAAAAGTCAGGGGTATTTCCAAAATATGCTCCTAATTTCAATGCAGTATTGGCTGTTAAATTCATTTCCCATTAATTTTAAGATTAAATTTTGGAAATATTCATTATCAAATTTGCTTTTTCATTCGCAATGCCGACTTCTGCAATTGCACCACTATATTAAAATTCAAAAAATCTTTCTCAATTCCATCACTAAATATTATACCTTTCCCATATGTCAGGATAGTTGCCGTATGAAAATATTCGGGAGAAACAACTATGAAATACAGTATAGCGTTCAAAGAGAACATCGTCAAAAGGATTTTACCGCCTAATAATGAATCATAGAGCTTATTACTGAAGCAATGTCAGATGGCGCTCGTTTAAGCAAAAGTTGCGAGGTTCTTGAGATTTCAGTCAGAACTTATCAGCGCTGGAAATCCGGGAATATTTCTGATAAGAGAAAAGGAGCAGCTAAAAAGATTCCCGCGAAGCCCGGTGATTTTGAGAAACAGGAAATTATAGATACCTGCTGTAGTGATGAATCCAAGGATTCAAATCCATATGATATTTTTATAACTCTAAGAAATCCTTGTGGATGGAGTAACCCGGTAAATCAGTGGAAAGAAAATCACACCGTTTATCTTAATCCGAGTTTAGAGACTATTGCAAAAACAGAAGAGGCTGCATGATTATTCTAAAAATCATACGTCATCTATGTTGACATCAATCGGTTGTCAGAGTCCAAGTTCCTCGTTTATTAAAAATACGGATGTGTTTATCCCGTACGGTTTTTGGCGATGTATTGTAGTTATTGAACAAATACATTCAGGTGAGAAGCAATTCTCGCACTTCCCCGTTGTTACACAGGGGGTTTTGCGATCATAATGTTTCGCCAGTTTCACGGCAGTATCCTTCGCACGGGTCATTGCCTCATCAAGTGTTTCTGTAATTTTATTTTTTCCAATCAGGTAGATGACCCGTTTCGATCCAAAACATGTAGCAGCCACACGATTTCCAGTTCCATCAATATTTACAATATGACCATCCATAGAAATTGCATTTGCTGATGATAGGTAAAATTCAGCGGTCAAAGCCTTTCTTTCAGCTTCGCCGGCTCCACCGGGGAGATGAAAGAAGACTTCTTTCGCATTAATCTTTAAGCTTTCAAAAAGGCCTAAACTTTCCAATGTCATTGAGTTCCCGACTCCAACAACGCACCCGTTAACGATGTCACAAATTCTTTTTGATGCAGGACCGCTAGATCCAAAAATCTCAGTTTCAAATCCGCGTTTATTTAGATTTTTTGCTAACAGTTGTAATCTTTTCATAATTTTACAATCCCAACATATCACCAGATTTCCTCGCATCCTACAATATTTTCCCTGAATGATGTAACTATTTCAAAAAAAATAGTTATACGTAAAAGCGTTAAACCCGTAAATATATGGAAACCGTATCTCTGCGGTTATTCGCCATTATAATTTGTTGACAGCCGATGTTTTTTTTTGATATACAGCGCCACCCCTATCATCAGTACCAAAGTACAGGTTGCTCTCAATAAAGTATTTGTCCCTTCTAGTTCAGTTGTGCCAAAGTTGACTAAAACATCCCATATAGCACCAATTCCCCAAAAGAAGGGGAATATTATCAGCAGATTATTAGTAATACGATAAACCGAGGCATACATAATTCCAACAAAAATAAGTTTTCCAAATTCCGGTTGAAATCCTGCATGATGAAGACTATAAAACAACGATGTCAAAATAATACCTGGAAGAATCCCAAAAGAGTCCTCAAAAATTCTCCTGAGAAAGCCATAGATAAAAATCATTTCAAAAATACCTGCCACAAATATGTAAAAAGCAGGTATAAAAACTCCTGGCTTAAGCAGTATGACTCCTCCCTTATCGCCAGAGTCAGTCACAAATTGTATAAACAAAAGCCCCATGAAGATCAACCCAAAAACTAAACTTGATTTCCACCTGTTCTTAGTCAATCCAAATATGTCTAATCCTTTATTCTTTTTTATTAGCATATACTGTAATGGAATGTAAAAACCTATAATGACTTTTATCAAAATATCAAGGATAATAAAAAAAATGACTTCATTAAAATGTGTATTTGCACGAAAGAATTTTAGAAAAAAACTGAGCCCGATAACAATTAATCCCAACAAAAAAGCAACTTTTGTATCTTTCGTAATCTCAAATTTGAATGTGAATATTCTCTTTAGAGTCTCCATGTTATTACTCCTGTCTACATAACGAGCCTGTAGAAAAACCCCGTTTTACAATATATTTCTCTCTTTCCAATTCTACTTCAGTATTTTTATTTGAACAACTGTTAAATATATTTCCCCGGTAATTATATCAGTTCACCGCCGCGCATTTGTGCTTCTGTTTCGAATGCATTTAGATCTTAGAGAACAGTTTTTTTTGGACTTTTTATGCGGGCTTGACGTTGCGGATTATGAGCGGCGATAAGCCGTTGCCTGCATCCGACTTGTTAGGCTTCTATTTTTTCCGGTAAATAATGAACCTTATCCATTTGTCCCTGAAGATTACCAAACTTAATTGACCCCCAATGCTTTTCGCAATGTTGGCATGGTACTGTCTTTTCAGTTCTTTCTTTTACATGGGATTAAGGTTTTTATATTGGTCTTTTCGTCAATCTTACTGAGCAACAAAATATATTTACACTTTCCGATATTCTCTCTGGAAAAATGCAGGACTGTTCCTTCAGTCTCCTTTTCCTGTGTTGGATACGGCTATGGGTAAAAGATTTCTCTAATTAATTCAATAGTTGTGTTCATAATTTTTCTATCTCAATATCCAAATCAATGGTTTTGTCGGAGGCAAAATCCGCTGGATTGAGTTGTTATGCCTTAATTTTTATTACAGTTGTTTTTAGCAATTTATCGCCTAAACGCAAATTATTTTTGGATGAAAAGAAGGTTTTTAACTCAATCGGCCAGATGACTAAAAAAAGATTTCTTAATAAAAGAGTAGATATCCCGGGAATTTCTGAAGTGTTTTCCATTTTTCTTACAGCAATTTTCATGATTCTTTTTCCAATACTCTGACCCTTTACCACATCTTTAAAAATTAGCAATAACGAGCTGAATCCGGAATAAATAAGTAATAAATCAACTAAATTCCCCGACTTCTGATACATCAAAGTAATACACATAAATCCGATTGCTTGAATTACTCCTACACTAATAAAATCGATAATAAAGGCAAATATTCTTTTCCCGGCAATATCATTTTCGTGATCCATTTTTTATCCTTAATTTATTTTCGTATAAGATATCTTGCCAGATTTCCCCGTATTCTACCATACTTTCCCGGAATAATGTAACCATCCCGGAGAACAATCTTTTTGCACTTTTTCTACAGGCTCGACATTGGCTTCACCGGCGGGGGTGGTGTCCCCCTGACGCCGTTTTGCTCAAAGCCAATTATCGAAAATCGCACTGCTTGCCTTCGGGGTGTTAGGCTTGTCCGATGCAAACAGGGTTAGGTACAATTTCCGTCAGACGTTTTCCAAACTAATTCCGTAACCGCATTTTGCCTTGTTATACCCTTTCATGCTTTTTTAAATACTCTTCAACAGCTCCTATTGCTGTGATGAGATCTTTTTCAAATTCATCTGGTTCTTCAGAAAGCTTATCGTGCCTGACATCTCGTTTGTTATTGTCAATTTTTCTTATCGCTTTCTTTCTATTCGGATTGATAAGCTCAAAGTAATTATGAATACAAGTGAGTAGTTCACGTTCAAGATTAAATATTTCTTTGAATAGCTTTTTTAATTCTTGCCCCCATATCACTTCTGCTTCTAATAAATCAGCATTCAAAGAGGTTTTTTCGGCCTGAACTTTATCCCATCTTTTTTGATAAGCCCTTGATTCCCTATAGAATCTAATTTCCTCATAACTCATATTTTTTGCTTCATCCTCTGGTGGGGACGGCATTTCATATGCCCACATAGCGGGATCTCTTACGACGGAGATTGCATTTCGATATTTAAAGACTGATACGAGTATTCGCCTGGACAACTCATACTCAGATTT
>CAZEKV010000063.1:0-13181 GCA_964512945.1 uncultured Spirochaetales bacterium
ATATGCTTTTCGAAACAAACTCCTTTGAAGCAATTCCCATATTTATGGCATTTGAACCTATCGGCTCAGCTACAATAAAACCGGCCACTTCTTTGTTCTCACGCATAATACGGGGCATCTTTATCGGGGGAACAACCTCAAATTGTACATCAATATCCCCGTGTCCCGGCACTCCCGGAGAAAGACCCATTTCAGTTAAGTACTTATGAGCCAGCATATTATGGATTGACATCTTATGGGGAATACTCACAATCCTGTTAGAATAGGCACTTGAGACTGATTCATCCCCGTTACCCGGATATCTTGTAGAACGGACAAAAATACTGCCGTTTTTATGAGCGAGGGAAACAAGATTGATGGGAACATCGTATGCAAAAAGATCCATGGCTATTGGAGCCAATATAAAGGCTCCATCGATGGAGCCATCTTCAAGAGCCTTCAAAAGAGGATTCCATCCGGAAAAACAATGGGTTTTCAGATCAAAATTCTTCGTTAAAATAGAATGGGATCCAATAAAGTGTTTTAACATACCAAGGATAAGATGGTCGGTAATCTGGATATGCCCAATATTCAATTCCAATTTCCCATTCACAATTTTCGCCTTTTTCCGTTCCACCTCTGACTTTTTGTTTATCCCCAGGACTTCTTCCATGACCTCCTTTAACTGTTCTGAATTAAAAGGTTTCGAGATATGTCCGTTGGCTCCCGCCTTTTTCGCTTCCTCTACTTTTGCCTTATCTCCCTGAGCGGTAGCCATAATAAAAGGAGTATCCTTATATTTATCACTGGCCCTAACCCACTTTAGCAGCTCAAGTCCATCTTTTACCGGCATATTCCAATCAGAAATAACAAAATCAATATTCTCCGTATCAAACTGCTTGATAGCCTCTTCGCCATTTGCACCCTCAAAAATATTCAAAAATCCTATTTCAACAAGGTTTTTCTTGAATATCTTTCTCATAAAACCGGAATCATCAACTATAAGCACATTCATTTTAAAATCAAATGACATATCATTCCTCACTTATTCCTGCAAGAATCTATAATCAAGCATAGAAGAAATATTCTGAAAGTCAATATTAATATAGAATTTCCCATATCTCTCTTTATATGATACCAGGAACAATTATCTTCCTTGCTGGAGATATTGGAGATATTGGAGATATTGGAGATATTGGAGATATTGGAGATATTGACATTTCTCCCTTTTATTTATATTATTTTGTAACAATTTTTGTAGGCGAAAAATGCACCAAAGAAAACTGCTTATAGTCGAAGATGAAACCATCATTGCTCTGGATATCAAGGCACGATTGCAGAATTTCGGATGCGAGGTCGTTGGAATAGCTTCTTCGTACAATGAAGCGGTAGAGTTATCTGTTAAACACCTTCCTGATCTGATTTTAATGGACATTGCAATAAATGGGGATAAAAACGGTATCGATGCCGCCATAGAAATCAAAAAAAGATTAAGTATTCCCTCAATTTTCTTAACTGCGAACTGGGATGAGGCCACATTAGAGAAGGCAAGTCAGGTTGATCCTGCCGGTTATCTTCTGAAACCTTTTAAGGATGAAGAACTATTCACAACAGTATACCTCGCTCTATCAAAGAACAGAACCCTAAAAAGGGCTGTAAAACAGGAAAGACTTTTTGAAACCATATTGTACAATATGGAAAACGCTGTTATTGCCACAGACAGAAATAACCGGGTACATTATATGAACTCTGTTGCGGAAAACATGACCGGATGGGAAATGGAATCAGCCCTGAATGAAAAAATAGAGGATGTTTTAATTCTAAAGTACAATAACTCCAAACGTAAATTTAATCTTCTGGATCTCATAGAAAGAAATGGGGAAAAAATCCCATGCATCATCGACAACTCAATTCTGGAAAACCGTAACAGTAAAATTACACCGGTAGAGGGAACAATAACAAATATAATGGATGATAACGGCCAGGTCGAAGGCCAGGTATTTATGCTTCGCGATATTACCTGCATAAAAAGAATGAACGATACTATCTCATACCAGGCCAGTCATGATTTACTCACAGGCCTCGTTAATAGAGAGGGGTTTTCCATCCATTTAAAAAACCTGATTGACAATGCTAAAAAAGTGAAAAGTTTACAACATGCATTATTATATCTTGATATTGATCAATTCAAAGTAATCAACGATACAGCCGGTCATGCAGCGGGAGACGAGCTGCTTTTGAAAATAACAAAGATAATTCTATCGGTGGTTAGAAATAGTGATACCTGTGCGAGGCTCGGGGGGGATCAATTTGGAATTCTGCTTGATAATTCCAGTCCTGAACAGGCAAAGGTCATTGCAAAGCGACTGCATTTGCAGCTTCACAATTTTCAGCTGACATGGGGAGGAAAGATTTTCAAAATAAATTCCAGTATTGGGCTGGTAATTATTGATTCAAATAGTAAAGATAGCCAATCTGTTCTTGCTAACGCCGATGATGCCTGTTATCTGGCAAAAGAGGAAGGCGGGGACAGGATAAGGATTTATGAGACAACCAATTATAATTTAAAAAAACGCAGGGGAGATATGCAGTGGGTATCGAGGATTATCCGTGCCCTGGAAGAAGATCGTTTTCAGTTATACTACCAACCCATTGTACCATTATTTAATCCGGAAAAATTCAGATCCAAATATGAAATTTTGCTCAGGAAAATTGATCAAAACGGCAATGTGATATTGCCTGGAGATTTTATGCCTGCAGCAGAAAGGTATAATCTAATGCCGGCAATTGACAGATGTGTTATTAAAAACGCCATGATGCATTTTAAAAGAATTAAACAAAAAACAAAAATCAAGAAATTATTCTCAATCAATCTCTCGGCCGCTTCTCTGGCAGATGAAACATTCCTCGATTTTGTTTACGAACAATTTGAAGAAATCAATATCAATCCTGAAGGAATCTGCTTTGAAATAACAGAATCAATAGCTGTTTCAAATATTTCTGGTGCACGTAAATTCATGAATAGTCTAAAGAAAATTGGATGCACTTTTGCCCTTGATGATTTTGGGAGTGGATTTTCATCTTTTTCGTATTTAAAGGATCTGCCTGCAGATTACCTCAAGATCGACGGTTCGTACGTGAAAGATATTGATGAGGATCCTGTAAACTATGCCATGGTTGAGGCAATTAATAGTATGAGCCATGTAATCGGCATGAAAACAATAGCCGAATATGTCCAGGATACTGCTGTAAGACAGAAAGTAAAAGAAATCGGCGTTGATTTTATTCAGGGATATCATGTCGCCCACCCCCAACCGATCTCCAATATGATAGTACATTGAAAAAATCCTCATAAATCCCGCTATCAACCTCCTTCACCTGGCTAATAGTAATAAGAGCAACCTTTTCTATTAACTGCTTATTTTGAGACCAGGCCTCGCTTGACATTTTCTCCCCATAAAAGTAAATTGCAAAAAAATAAATACGGAGATGAAAAATGCTTGGGTGTCATACAGGGAGATTATTTCAGGTTACTGTTGGGGGCGGCTCGTATCAAGATGGACTAACCTCCATCATTCAAGGCATCCCCGCCGGTATGTACCTCGATGAAAAAGAAATTTACGGAGATCTGCTTTTAAGGAAACCCGGAGCGGATGAACTCTCTTCTCCCAGGAAAGAACCGGATCTCCCGGTAATATACACAGGACTGAATGCAGCGGATACAATAGAGGGCGCCGGCAATAAAAATAAAACAAATGGAACCCCATTAACAATACTAATTCCTAATCTTGACCGCCATTTCATTCATATAAAGCAATACCAGGATACAAACAGAACACCCCGCCCCGGACATGCATCATATGCCTCATTTATGAAATACGGTTTATCCGACGATGCAATCGGTGCCGGTATTTTCAGCGGGAGATATACATCAACAATTGTTGCCGCAGGTTATATCGCTAAGAAAATACTGAAGAAAGCGGGTATTGAGGTCTGTTCCTATGTAAAAGAGCTTGCAGGGATTGTCTGCCCCGATATTCCTACCGACGATGTTATTAAATATTCGAATTCCTACAAGAAAATGAGGTGTGATTACGACCCTTTTTATCAGGAAGTATACGTAAAAGGGCGTATAAACCCCGATATGCGCTTCCTCGAAAAAATCGGGGTTATGGCTCAGATAGAAAATGAAATAGACGAGATAAGATCAAAGACACCCGAATTCAA
Organism: uncultured Spirochaetales bacterium; assembly: GCA_964512945.1. Lineage (GTDB taxonomy): Bacteria > Spirochaetota > Spirochaetia > CAZEKV01 > CAZEKV01 > CAZEKV01. Next base: position 4,207 of record CAZEKV010000063.1, read on the forward strand.
TCCCAATTTAATACAGGAAAAATACGGCGTACACCACATACTCAACTGCCCCGATTTAGGAGCAGCTGAAGAAATGGTAGCAGCATGTAATAAAATATCATCTACGGGAGATTCCGCCGGGGGAGTTGTAGAAGTGGTAGTAAAAGGACTTCCCCCAGGCCTGGGAGAACCTGTTTTCGATAAGCTTGATGCCGAACTGGGCAGAATGCTGGGAATTGGAGCTGTTAAGGGTGTTGAAGTAGGTGCCGGATTCGGCGTAAAAAATATGACCGGGCATCAATGTAACGATCAAATGCACTCAGAAGACGGAAGGGTTATTTTTGATTCCAATAATGCAGGCGGTATTACCGGGGGGCTTTCTACAGGACAGGAAGTGATAGTACGTCTCGCGGTAAAACCCACCCCGACAATAGATAAAGAGCAGCATACCATAGATAAATATACAAAAGAAAATAAAAAGCTCGAAGCTATAACAAGACGCGATCCGACAATCGTAGCGAGAATATGGCCGATCTCAGAAAATTACACGGCTCTGGTTATCCTTGATAACCTTTTTGCTCATTACGGATATCAAAAACTGAAAAAACTCGTGGAATAATGTCGAGAACCAGAACGGGGTTATCATTTTAAAAAAACATTGATCCCGACATCCCTCAGGATGGAAAACGGGGTGGTTTTCCTGATAAAATCAAGATCTTCCAGATCGTATACAAACAAAGTTCCGCAAAACCCGAGGGCATTTATGGAAATGCCTCCATAGCAATCTTTTGATCTCGGAACAAGAAGCATCCATTCCTCTGTCATCAGTAAATTATAGTGAATTACTCCCCCACCAGGCTCCGTGGCACTAATAAGTCTCCTGTAGAAGTTAAGATAATCCCCGGGGCTGCAGCCTCCAGAGGTCTTCCCTGTCCATAGAAAAGCATGTTTATAGGGTAATTCATCGATTAAGAGGATCTCGCCCGGTTCTGCTCTATAATTATTTTGATAGAATAACTTTGCTATGGGAACAATCCTGCTCCAATCATCAGGTGCTATTTCTATAAACTGTAAATGCTTATGTCTTTGACTGGCTCCCGCAATTTCACTCGAATTGTAAAACACAAGCCCCTTCATACCTCTAAGACATAATGATACTGCCTCAAAATCAGTAAGGGTTAATGGGGAAGTCTGTTCTTCGTATTTTTTTGTTACAATCAATATGTGATTCTCAAGAACATTATACTTGGTAAGAAGACACACATGCGTATCAGATAAATCACCGACAAAAAGAGAGTGTTCATAGGGCAAAAAAGGGTCATGATCTTTTTTGAGAGCCTTCCCCGCCCATTTTTTATTGAGATCCACAGCAAGGTGTACAACAAATTCAACCCCACTATCGCTTATAAGACTTTTTCTGGTTTGTATGGATTCAAGAGCTCCATTAGCGGCGGCTATTTCTTTACGTTCAAATATCATTTCCGACATTTTTTCCGGAATAAGCAATTACTCCTCCTTCAAATATCCAGTTCATATAACAAAAAAATACCGGGCTCAAGAAGAAGTCCCCCTGTTTCCGGCAATCCCGCTACATCAAAGAGGAATTATACCCATATTTACATATTTTTTCATAAAAATCAGTCTTATCCTGAAATCATTTTTAGGGTAAGATAACCCATGAGAATAGGCTACTTCCAATTTTCTCCTGTTTTTGGGAATCCGGTTGAAAACAGAAAGAGGATTGAGATTTCACTAAAAAAAATAAACGCCGATCTAATTGTTTTGCCCGAACTGGCAACAAGCGGATATTTTTTTGGCAATATTGATCAATTGGAGGCAGCATCCGAGACAATTCCCGGGCCTACAACAGAGCTTCTTTTGCGAATAGCCGGCGAAGAAAAATGCTTCATAGTTATCGGTATGCCGGAAATTTACCGGGATAAATACTACAACACTGCTGTCCTGATAGGCCCGGATGGAATCGTCGGGAAATATAGAAAGGTTCATTTGTACAATCGGGAAAAAGGATTTTTTACCCCGGGAAACTCCGGCTTCCCTATTTTTGAAATAAACAAAATAAAAATTGGAATCCTGATCTGTTTTGACCACATGTTTCCCGAGGCAGCCCGCAGCCTGGCTCTTAAGGGGGTTCAAATTATCTGTCATCCCTCAAATCTTGTTATGCCGGAATACGGACAGCTTACAACGAGAGTCAGATCCATAGAAAATAGAATTTTCTGGATACTCTCCAATCGGACAGGATCGGAACAAAACGGTGACAAAATCTTAAAGTATACAGGGAAAAGCCAGATTATCTCTCCCGATGGAAATATCCTAACCTCTTCCAGTGAAATTTTCGAGGGAATATCGATAGTTGCAGTAGATCCCTCTCTTGCATCTAATAAAAATATCAACAAAAACAATAACCTGTTCAAAGACAGAAAGAGTCTCGAATATGAATTATCATAAGACCGGCAAACTCTACAGGATAGATGTTGAAACTTCAATGATAACACCTCCCCTGACAAAAAAGCTCATGTTGACAATTGATTTATCTATCAGTATTGTAGCACCATGCTTGGAGCGGTAATTTTTGATATGGATGGGGTTCTTATTGACAGCGAACCCTTTCAGTATGAAGCCAGTAAAATTGTATATACAAAGCTCAACATCGATGTATCTCAAGAAATAAACAATTCTTTTGTAGGGCTTGCCGCCGAAAAGATGTGGGGATTTTTAAAAAAACATTATGGCCTCAAGAAAACTATTTCCGAACTGATAGAATATGATGACAACATCCGAATCCGCTATATGAGTCAATTAAAAAATATAAAACCCATACGGGGGATTCAGAAACTCCTTAAAAAATTGAGTCAGAACAATTTTCCACTGGCCATAGCTTCTTCCTCTTCAAGAGGGCTGATAGATATTCTCACAAAGAAAGCTGATTTGCGAAAATATTTTTCTATATTTGTCAGTGGAGATGATGTACAAAATGGGAAACCCGACCCGGATATTTTCCTTCATACAGCATCCCTCCTTGGAATACTCCCCTCTGAATGTATTGTGGTTGAAGATTCCTCCAATGGTGTCAGGGCGGCAAAGGCAGCAAAAATGAAATGTATAGGCTTTAAAAATCCGAATTCGGGGAATCAGGATCTTTCGATGGCCGATATGACAGTGTCCAGCATTAGAGCACTCACAGTTAAAAAGATGAAATCCATTGACCTTTAGCCCCCTCCTCCCTATAATGTGTACCTGTGGGTAATTCTTCAAGCATGTCTTAATGACCTTATTTCAGGGAGCGTTTTTGTGGAATGTTCGAACTACAGGAAAAACCTTTCTATTTGTAATTGTACATACGAGCCTTGTTCACGAAAAGGGCATTGCTGTGAATGTATAGCATACCATAAATCTCTCGGGGAATTGCCGGCATGCTATTTTACAAACGATATCGAAAAAACATATGACAGATCCATAAAAAACTTTCTCAAAAATAAAGCCTGAATAATTTTTAAATTGAAAAGTCCTGTATATTTGTACAACGGAATAAAATGGTGTATATTAAAGGAGGACTTTTTGAAAAAGGTGGAGCCGCTATTTTGAAGATAAAGAACTGTTTTCTTAGAACCACTGGATTATTTTTTTATTTTTTAACAGCACTCAATCTTTTTTCCCAGGCCAGTGGTGATTCAATAATGTTTATCTCGTCTTCTCCAACGGGTGCGGGAGTGAAGATTGACGGTACCAAAATAGAAGGGACGACCCCCCTTTTGTTAAAAAAGCTTGTACCCGGAAAGCATAAGATAGAAATAGTCAAAAATGGATATGACAACTATTTTACAACTGTTGAAACATCAAAAAAAGAAATTAAGTATATAAAACCAAAACTTAATGCCATTACTGTCAGTATAGAGATACACGATGAGGATACAATACTTTTAAACGGGATAGAAATTAAGAATACAGGAACCCCCCTAAAATTACCATCTGGAAAGTACGATATCTACCGTGAAGACAATATTCTTTACATTGATCCGATATACCCCAAACAAAAAAGAATAAATGTACTCAACGTTTTTGTCCCAACCCTCTTCCTCTTATCCGGCGGTCTTACCATAGGCGAGCTTGTCGATGGTAATAGAAAAGATAATGACAAAATGTCCTTTTTTTCCCCGCTGACGACAATAACTTATTCGGCAACACTCTCGCTATTGATAACCGATATCGTACTTCACAAAAAGAAAATAAAATACCTTGAAACCTATTCTGTAACTGTAAGATCCCTTGGAGCCGGGGGCGATAGTGCAAATGATCACTATCAAAAAGCTCAGGAATTCCTGACTCTTAACAAACGGGACAAGGCACTGGAATATTATAAATTAATAATAAATGACTTCAGCGATTCACTCCTTATGCCTGAAGCTTTATATAAAGTTGCAAAAATATATAAAATTGAGGGTAAAAACAAACTGGCCATTGCGAAATTGAAATTGATACTCCGGGAATTTCCCGCTCCCGAGGTGTACGATAAGGCCTGTAACATGATGGCTGAATTACAGAATTCAAAAGAAAAAAAGGTGTTTTACCTAAAAAAAATGGTCTTCTATGATCCGTTGTTTTCAAAACAGGAAATACAAAAGGAAATCAAATTGCTCACCGAAACAGAATCAGATAAGGGAAAAGGCGGTGCTCTTTCCACAGGAAAATATGGAGCTGAAATAGATGAGTAACTTAAAACCTGTAATCATTCTTCTAATACTTACACTAATGCCGCCCCTTGTTTCTGAGATTAATTTAGAATCGATTAATGATATTAACAATACAATAAATTCGAAATGGGGTGAGACGGGGGAACAGAGGCATATTGATAAATACTTCCTGGAACTCTTTTCTCTTATCAAAAAAATTGAAAACAAAGATGAAATGGAAAAAGTATTCAACAAATATGCCCAGCTTGAAGCAGAATGGAAATTACTGAAGAATGAAAGGTTCATCATAAAAAACAGAAAAAATCCATATCCCGAACTAATTGAAACATCATCTTATATCTTCGCCTATGCCGGTAACTATATTCATCCGGAAATCTTAAAAAGAAAAGCAATGGGAAATGCCCGGCTGCTCTGCGATATACTGGCTGACGCGGGATCCAGAGATTTTCGAAAATCAAACTGGAACAGGCTCAAAGAACATTTTGAGGCTATAAAAAAGGTCTCTTTTTTGATAAATTCCAGAAATTATTATGGATATATTGATAAATACAATTATGTAACAAAGATTCATCGAGAATATAAAAACATCAGAAAACGAAAGAATTCGCGGTTTACCTCAATAATGACAATCTTTACGGGTATAGCCCTTGACGGCCTCGGAGCAGCTATTTTTATATCCGATCTGCCGGGAAAATGCAAAAGGGATCGCGACGATTATTATCAACAATATCTACAAACCTCAGATCCCGGGAAAATGGAAGAATTACACAGAATGGTTGTCAGAAAAAATAGACAGGCCGGATTTCTCAACAGCCTGAAATGGTGTGCGGTATTCGCCGGATCGGGAATCTCTATATATGGAGTTGTATCTCTTGCCCACGAAAAAGCTGAAAGAGACAGACATATTAAGGAAAGGCTGTCGATGATCTTCCCGGAAACAGAATAGAATTTTCCGGCAGTAGGAAGGAGTATTATTTTTCCTCCATTTTAACTGTTCCATTCCAGGCCTGGGGCGGTGGCGTCTTTATGAATTGCCTGCATCTTTTAAGAAACAGATCCGCAATATAATCATTTGGAATGAATTTTTTTACTGTGAGAAAATAGCGAAGTGCTTCTTTAAATTCCCTGTTGTAATAATATTTCAGACCCGCATGATGATATTTCCACCCCTTTTCTTCGTTTTCGGTTAAAACCTTCTTCGCAGTGTATATTTTTTCCCCTGTCGTTTTACCCTTTACTATAACCGTATCCAGAAGGCGGCATTTTACTCTGTCTTTTACCTTCCTGTGTATACTTGCCGATATTATCATCCATTGCTTGTATTTTTTTGTTAACCCCTCAAGACGGGAGGCCAAATTTACCATATCCCCGATTACGGTATAATCCATTTTTTTATCAGATCCGATATTACCAACAGTTACAACACCATAGTTTAATCCAACCCCTATCTGAAAACCCGGCTTACCGCGATTGATTTGATCAATGTTAAATTCTTTCAGGGCATCCTGCATTTCGAGTCCGGCCAGAACAGAATGGAATACATCATCTTCATGCTTTACCGGGGCACCAAAAAAGGCCATTATAGCATCACCGATATATTTATCAATTATTCCCCCATGCTTCATAATAATATCAACCATCATGGTAAAATAGCGGTTAAGGGAGCTTACGAGCTCATCCGGTGCGAATCCCTCTGAAATTGTTGTAAAGCTCCTGATATCGGAAAAAAGAATTACCATGACACGATTTTCACCCACCAGCATTGACTCAGGATTCTTGAAAATATTTTCAATCACACTTTTTGGAACATATTTTTGAAAAATATTTCTTATTTTCTGCTCCTTCTTTTTTGCCAGAACTGCTTTTAGTGCAAAATCCTTGATTCGGATATGGAGTTTCTCAAGTTCGGCGGTCATGATATTAAAGGTGTGTGCAAGACGACCCGTTTCATCCTTAAATTCAACCTCTACCCTTCTGGAAAGGTCATTCTTTGAAATAATATCTTTCATAGCCGTTACGACTTTACTCAGAGGCCGCATTAGATAATTCGAAAAAACAATCAAAACAAAAAGAGAGAGAATGGATGTAACAGCCATAATTACGCTGCTCTGCATTATTATCAAACGAACAGAGGAATAAAAAGTATCCTTTTCGTCAGTAACCAGAATATACCAGCCAAAATTATTAAAAAAAATCCCATTGCCGACCCTGTCGACACCGGAGAGTTCTATTTCCGTCCATCCGCTCTTTTTCCCGCTGATATTGTTCATTATTATTTTCTTTTCTTTTTCTGAAATATTAATTACTTTTTTTTCGGGTTCGGGAAGAACCTGATTCCCTTCTCTATCAAAAGCAATAATCAGCTCACTTCCCCTGGATAATATTTTCGCTGCATACTCGGCCACCGAATGCTTTACCGCTTCAACATAGCGTTTATCCCTTGAAATATCGTTCTTTTCAAGAAGATGCCACTGGTTTTTTATATAATTATCCAGCATCTCCGCTTTAAACCCAAGAAATCGCTCTGCAATCACTTTTACGCCCTTTTCGGCCGACAGGGTTGTGGCAAAACCTGTAACTAATAGCGAAGTAATTAGAATGGGCAGGGCTATGAAAACAATTTTTATTTTTATACTCAAAATGAAAACCAGCTTTTATTAAGATTCTACCTACAAAATCGGATATTTGAACATTTTCTTTAGTGACCCGGTTCTAATTCTATTCATATTCGGGGTTCCTGTCAAAATAAATATTCTCCTTCCAGGTATTTACTGCCTCTGAATAGACCCCGTCTCCTTCTATGGATTAGAGAAAACCAGCAAATAATCGTTCTTTTAAATTAATCAAAAATGAATTATAATGATGTGGTGGGTCTCCGGGTAATAAATACCAATACTTTGCCGGGGATACGGGATAGGGTATGGGTAAGAGTATTCAAGAAATAAAATACGGGCGCAGAAAAGATGATCTAAAACCTGAAGCGGATATTGACCAGGAGAATAGCCTTGAGGGGATTTCCGATGAGGAAAAAGACGAGATCATGAAGGCTATAGATGAACTTGTAAAAGATAATAAAATAGCCATAAATGATAATCTTTTTGAGATAAAACCCAAAAAAAGCGGGATCCTTATTCCTTTTGTCGTTCTTCTATCTGCCATCCTGATAATAGCTGTTTCATATAAACTTCTTTCAGATTTTTTTAAAAAAAATGAGATTGGTCTTCTCCTGAACGATTCTATTCAGGATTCTACTGAGGGTAGTTTACTTGAAAAAACAAAGGAGGATCTTGACCGCAAGGATGCCGAAATACAGAAAATTCGCGAAAGTATCGATGCATTAAACCGTGAAAGTGACTATTTGAAGAGTAATATGGAAATAGAAATAGATAAGCATAGAGAACAATTGAAAAAAGAAATGGAGTTAAAGCTTTCCGCCGAAAGAGAACGACTAAAAAATGAGGGGAAATCCCAGGCAGAAATAATCAAAGAATTGAATAAACTAAAGGTAGATGAAGAATCAAAGTATAAACAAAATCTTGATTCATTTAAATTAGAAAAAGATAATGAAATCAGGGTAAAAGAAGAAGCTCTATCAACAGCAATAGGGACTCTGGAAAAAATCAATCTGGAGAAGACAGAACTTGAAGAAAAGTATAAATCAAAAAATGAAGAACTTCAAAGGCAACTTCAAAATAAAACAGCAGAAACCGAACAAAAGCTTAAGGCTCTGGCCTCGGCCCAGGAGGCAGATAAAATAGCCAGAGAAAGGCAACTCTTTACAGCAAATCAGGAAAAAAAGTTTTTAAACACAATCTTAAATAAATATTCAATAATCGTCGATAGCACTTCTGCAGGCGAATACTCCGAAGCTCTACATAAACTGGAAAATCTCAAGGCTTACCTATTTGATTCTCGTTTTGACAGCCTTCCGTCAATTAGAACAAAAAGAAATATTGAGTCTGAAGCCATAGACTCGTTTAAGAAATTAATTTATAGAAGTAAAAAAGGCTCGGAAAATAATTCCGATATTTCGGAAGCCGAACTAAGAACATCCAGAAATGAACTTGAAAGAATAAAAACTAATCTAACCGAAAAAGAAACTATAATAAAGAAATTGAATCTTAATATGATAAAAAAGCAAAAAGCAATCGAAGAATTAAATCGAAAAATAAGATTATCCAGATCTGCGGCGGAAAAAGAAAAAGGTGATGATACGATAAATGATGCTTTAAGCCTTATACAATACCTTTCAGAACCTGTATCGGAGAATAGAAACAAGAAAAT
>CAZEKV010000064.1:0-13144 GCA_964512945.1 uncultured Spirochaetales bacterium
AAGAGCTTTTCCAATCAACGTAAGATCGGATTCAATACCCTCATGTTCCTCTGCAAGGAGTTTTCCCGTTCTTCCAAGCCCGGTTTGAATTTCATCGAGAATCAGCATTATGTTTTTTTCAGAACAAATTTCGCGAACAGATTTAAAATAACCCTGAGACGGGATATTAACACCAGCTTCACCCTGAATCGGTTCAACAAGAAAACCGACAGTATTCGGTGTTATTGCAGTTTTAAAAGCTTCTATATCGCCAAATGGAATAATTTTAAATCCTGGGGTAAAGGGGCCAAACCCCTTTCTGGAGCTTTCATCTGTGCTGAATCCGACAATAGTAATTGTCCGTCCGTGAAAATTATTTCCGCAGACTATAATTTCCGCCCTGTCTTCTGGAACTCCCTTTATCTGATATCCCCATTTTCGTACAGTTTTTATTGCAGTTTCCACAGCCTCAGCCCCGCTATTCATTGGAAGCACACGATGAGAATTTGTAAGCTCGCACAGTTCTTTATACAGTAATCCCAGCTGATCATTTCTGAAGGCACGGGATGTTAATGTCAATTTTTTTGCCTGTTCAAACATTTCATGCATTATTCCAGGATGACAATGTCCCTGATTTACAGCAGAATATGCAGAAAGACAATCCATATACCTGTTGCCTTCGACATCCCAGACCCATATACCCTCGCCCCTTGCAAGAACAACATCAAGGGGTTTGTAATTATGAGCTCCGTAACCATCCTCAAGATCGATATAATATTTATTATCCATACAACCTCCTGTAGCGGGTATTTTCCCCTTTTGAAAAGCCACGATTCTCTATCGACAGCTTCATACGAGCAAAAAACACTACTCTAATAGTAACGAATATTTGATAATAATTTCAATAGCTGAAAAAAGATTTTCTTATCTTTCAACAGAAAGTCGTAATGGTTTCTTGAAATGCCATAAACTTGCAAAAGTGAAAATAGAAGCGACAGCAAGAAGGATATTTCAGGAAGGCTTTTGATATGATTATCCAGTTATTCATCATATCCCTTAAATTTTTCTTTAAGCTGGATTTCGAGAAATTTTATTAGCGTATCGATAGTAATTAATTCCATATCTACGAGAATTTCACCAATGGGTTTGAAGGATTCTCTCCGATCCTGTATGACCAGTGCTCTTTCAAGTTCTTCTTTTTTCAAAACATCATATTTAACAAGGTATTCACCGAGCCGCAAATTTTTACTCTCCCTTTTGTTGTTTAAACTTAACAATCTCTTGATTTATTGCTTTCATTGACATAACCACATCATTACCAAATTCCATTGATTTTCTGACAGAAACTTCAATTTTTTCTTCTTTGTCGTTTATTTTATCCATATTTTCGTTTATAAGAGTCATGCCCTTTTTCATTTCGGAAAAAATAGCAGTAACATCCACAAAAGTATTGTTCATATCCACCATCCTTTCTTTAATATTACTTAACAGGGTTCCTATTTCTGTATGTTCGTTACTAATCTTTTCAGTAACCGTGCTGATTTCAATAGCAGCACCTGACAGTTCCATAATTGACTGATTAATGCTTTTTACCGATTCTCTGTAAATATTCTGACATCGATTAATCTCCCCGAAGGAATTAGTTACTTTTCTGGTTATAGAGCTTACGGAGTTCTTCATAGCTTTTGTCATTTTTTCCGTATCCGCCGACAATTTTCTTATTTCATCGGCGACAATAGCAAATCCTTTTCCAAAACGTCCTGCTCTGGTTGCTTCAATAGTTGCATTGATTGACAGTACATTAGTTGTTGAGGATATATCATCTATCTGAACAATGTTTTTATTAATTGAAATCAGGTCATCGTCCAGTGCGCGAAAAACCGAATCAATCTCTTTTATGAGTCCATTACTGCTATGCTCCAGGGAGAATTCGCTTTTTATTTTGGAATCATTTCCAACAGAAGATATAAGATTTGATATTTGGTCTTTGATTTTCTCCACATTAGCGGTCTGCCGTATAACTATGGATGTTAGTTCTTCAAGCTGGGTATACAGTTCCAGTATGTCGCTAACAACAATAGTAACCGATTTATTAAAATCTTTTAAGATAACCTCTCCAAGACTGAAATTTCCCAATTGCCGACCTACAATGCCTGTAACAGTTTCAACCGAATTCGAAATGTCACTGAATGTAGAAATAGAATCACCGATCACTCCGGTCAGCTCTGTACTTCCCGCCTCGGTCTTTTCGATATTTTTAAAAGTACTCCCAAGCATATTATTTAGTTTTTCTTTTACTTTATTAAATTGACAAACAAGTTCGCCTATAGCATCATTTGAGTCTATTTTAATTTTCTCGTTGTAATCACCGGTTCCCTCACTGATTTTTCTCAGCCGTCCGCCTATTAACTCTATTTTTTTAATTATTGTCACTTTTGTAATCAAAAAACTTACTGCTCCAACAAAAATTCCAGCGATAACACACCCGGCGATAAAAAACAATTTCATTTTGTATGATTTAAAATTTACAAATATCGAAGAATACAGGGGGAAGATTATTCCCATCAAAATGCCGAAACCCATAGATAAAAAAAGATTTTTTCGGATAATACTTGTCCGCATACGATAATGATAGAAGATGTTGTTGAGAAAATCAATTTATTTTATTCCAAACTTTGGGCAGGCATTATTTCTAATCTCTTAAAGTCATTTTGAGACAATAGTTGAGATGGGTGGGGGGTCTGAAATGACGTAGATTTTTTTGATTATTGCCGCCAATAATGTGCGGTAAAATTTTTATCGGGATGTACACCGTAAAACCGGCAGGGATTTATTTCTATTCCCCCACGGCGTGTAAAAAAACATTTTACGATCAGGATTTCCGGATTTGTAAACCTATAAATATCATGGAAAATTCTTTCACAGCAGTTTTCGGTATAATCGGAATGGCTGCGAAATGAGATTAGATATTTTAAAAGTGAAGCCCGTTTTATCCGTTTCTCCGAGCTATATTCAATAAAGACCGTTGCCCAGTCGGGCTGCCCCGTTATCGGACAATTTGATTTAAAAAGATTTGAAAAAAATTTATCAGAGCATTTTCGTCCCGGGAAATCTTCACACTCCAATAGGCTCGGGTTATACTTGTACTCTGAAATTTTTATATCCAGATCGTCTAGACAGTATTCATCATCTATTCGGGTGTAATTGAGGCTTTTATCGGATGTGAAAAGGAAGATTTCCAGATTGTCAGATCCAAGACATTTTCCTACATCTTTTTTAACAAGATTTACGACCTCTTCTTCCGATTTAAATTTTGTCATGGATAAACTTCCAAGATAAAGCTTCAAGGATTTTGATTCTACAATATTCTCCGATAGGCAGTCATAAACAATAAGCATTCTACGGACTTCAGGCCTACCTGTATAGGTAAGCCAGCTGAATTCATAAGACACCCATATATCATATCCTGTAAATGGGGTGGTTGTTATTCCTGAAGACTGTCTTCCTTTTGATCTTTCAACAGGAAAAAGTATCTCCGGATTATACATAGTGTTGTAATCAGTTTCTCTACCCAGAGGATTATTTCCCATATTTTTCCCTGTATTCATCATATCCCTTCTTTCGCAGTAAACATGACGGACATTTACCGCAGCCCATTCCAAAATCATTTATTTTTTCATCTCCCCTGTAACACGTCAGGGTTTCGTTTAAAATAAAATCGAGGTATCCGAATTCCTCGGCCATTCTAAATTCTTCGGCCTTTGTCAGCCACATAAGGGGCGTATGGATAACAATATTTTTATTTTTGAAATCTGTAGATAGATTCAATGCAGTCTGAGCCGATTTTATAAAAACATCTCTACAATCGGCATAGCCTGAATAATCGGTTTCACATACTCCGGTAATTAAATGCCGGATGCCGATTGTTCCTGCCCAGGCAGAAGCGACTGTGAGAAAAATTAGATTTCTATAGGGGACAAAGCTGGAGGGAACACTTTTGCAGGAAGTGTGATTGGAGGAAAGGTCTCCTCCACCCGCAAACAGACTGGAAACAACGATATCCTGTAAAAAGGAAAGGTCAATAATTTTTATCCGGATATCGAATTTTTTACAAATCTTCTTAGCATAATTGATTTCTCTCGCATGTCTTTGTTCATAAAAAAAGCTTACAGCCTCCAGTTTTTTAAAATTCTTTTTTCCCCAGAGCAAACAGGTAGCTGAATCCTGTCCTCCGCTCATCAAAACCAGAGCATCTTCATCATTGTGAGATTTTCTCATATTACACGCCCCTTTTGCTGGCACCCCATATTATTTTGTGATACTGGAGAGATAATGACACATCCAGTTTATTTTTTAAAATAAAATTGGATAATTCTTCTAATGACACATTCCCCCATTGGGGCGATATGTAGGTTTTTATTGATGGATTGGTTTTTTTTATCTTCATAATTCTTTTTTTGACGAAAGAGAAATCCGAAGAGGCTGCGACAAATTTTATACAATCTTTACCCGGGATCATAAAATCGAGATTTTTCTCGATAAAACTATTTTTGAAGCCTGAGGACGGGGTTTTCCAATCCAGGACAAGAAAACAATTGGGAAACTGCAGACCCCTAATATCTATAGATCCGTTTGTTTCCACACAAAATTTGATGCCGGGGTTATTTTTAACCAGTTCAATTACCAACGCCCTGCGTTCATTCAACAGGGGTTCTCCCCCTGTTAATAACACCAGGATTCCCGGATAATCATCAACAATAGATCTTATCTCTTTTTCCAGCTCATACAGGCTTGGTCTTTCGTTTACTTCTTTTCTGTATTTGGTGTCGCAGTACAAACAATCTAGATTACAGGAAGAGAATCTTATCAAAAAAACAGGACAGCCTGAAAAAGGAGCTTCCCCGTTTATGGTAAAATATTTTTCAACAATCTCGATTTCTTTTTCCATCAATCCCTTAAACATTATGCGCAAGGATATAAAAGTTTCTTTCTATTGTAAAGAAGATGCGGGGAATTACACACATAAACATCTCCGGCTCACGGCAGAATTAAGAAGCATAAATTTTTTTTGATTTCTAACACCGGTGATTATAAGAGTTCTTTCATGCTAATAAATAAATAGACAGGTCCATATTCACATTCAAAAGGTATAAGGATCACCGGAACCCCGGCCATCCACGTTATTCTATGGTTAACACCCTTAATAATGGAAGGAAGAGATATGGCAATTTTAAAATCCATCAAACCCCGTTTGGCGTTTCCCGCAATTATATTAATTGCTTCACCAATGGCATCTACAACATCATCGTCGAATATTTTTATATCCCTGTCGGAAATTCCGGATATAATTTTCAGGGCGACCAGTTTGGGAAGACTCACAACCACAACCCCTTTTACTTCCCCGGCTAATCCAATGATCCCGGAGATGTCATAATGAAGGTCATTATTCTCGGGGTTAAATATAACCGGTTTTTGGGGAGTTATTTTCGTTTGTAGAAATGTTGCAAAGGCATTTGAAGCTGCTTCAATAAACGGATTTATGTATCTTACATTCATACTTACTCCTGCTGAATATATTTACTTAATTTTGATTCAAGGGTGCTGCCGCTTATAGGCTTCACAATATAATCACTCACACCAGCCTTGAGAGCCTCCATCACATTATATTTAGCAGCTTCGGATGTAATCATTACAATTGGGATCTCTTTATACTTTTCCATTGCTCTCACTTTTTTCACAAGGTCAAGTCCGTTTAGTTTGGGCATGTTCCAGTCGACAAGGAGTATGCCGATATCAACACTGTCCATTATTTTTATCGCGGCCTCACCATCCTCTGCGTCATAGATGTCCTCGTCTGCGATATTCTTTGATTTAATACTGTTTTTTATAATACTTCTCATGATTCTGGAATCATCAACGACCAAAATTTTCATTTTTTCCTCCACACTAACAACAGGTCTTATACGGGAATGCCCATTTTTACCACAATCCCTTTGCCTGGATTATTGGCAATACTCATTTTACCGTTTAACTTTTGCATAACATTCTTTTTTACACTGGACATTCCTGCACCCGCACCTGACACCATATCCTTATTTTTAGTTGTAGTAAATCCATCTTTAAACACATACTTGATGATTTCATTATCCTTCATGTTTTCAATTTCTTCCTGAGGAGCCAGGTTTTCTGTCCGTATTTTATTTTTAATCTTCTCTAGATCAAAACCGGAGCCGTCATCAGAATATGTAAGAAGGATATTCCTGTCCTTACGGATTATGCTGATATTAATATTCCCCGATTCGTCTTTTCCTGCTTCTTTTCTTTTTTCCGGATTCTCAATTCCATGTGCAATGGAATTCCTTATTAGATGAAGAAAAATTTCTTTAAATATTCTATAGTTTTCATCGCTTATGTCTTTGAGATTGGTTTTTAAGTGGAGTTTGGATTTTTTCTTGCACTCTTCTGCTGATTTATCGTTGATCAAATGCAATGCTTTCTCCAACAACTGAACTGTCGTGCTTTCGTACAAATCGCTGTTGGAATCCCGAATAGGTTTTTCTTTAACCCGCCGATTTCCCACAGATTTATCAGAACCAGGTTCGGAACTCTCCTGCTCCCTCAAAAAACCTGAGAGTTTACTGATAACCCTGTCCAGAGCCCTTTTTTCCCCGGCCAGTTCTTCCACAAAGCTCAATATTTTTAGATTCTCTCCAATAGATACAGGCTTTTCCGCAATTTCCTTAAGATAATTCTCAAATTCTCCTGAACGGATAGCAATATCCCTGAAATCCAGCGAAAAAGCTTCCCCCTTTATAGAGTGAACTATGGATACGAGGTCGCTGATGATATCAGTATTTACTTCATTCTGGCGTATTTCTTTTATCTTGTTCTCCAGATCTCCAACATTCTGTTCAAGATCCTTAATAAATCTTTTGACCAGATCTCTGTCATTGCCGAACAAAGCAGACATAAGAGCGTACTGCCTGTTGTATTCTTCTTCCTTTTGCTTTATTTCGTTTTTCAATTCTTTCTTGAAGGTAACATCTTCAAAAGTCAACAGTATCTTTACGATTTCATCTTTTCTGTTTTTTACCTGAAGAACTTTTGTCTTAATTGTTTTTGAAACTATATTTTCAGCTTCGGAATGAAGATAGTCAAATTCGTTTACGGGATTGGCGGCATTTAACATGCTGACCGAGGCTGTTTTATTTATAAAACAAAGCTCAAAAAACTCCAGGATGTCCCTCTTTAAATCGTTGGGGAGTGTATTAAAAACCATGTCTACGATATTATTATTCAAATAATCCTTGTTGCCGAACATTCCAATAAAAGCATCGTTAAAACCAGGTTCGATTTTGTTCTCCCTGTTGATCATGCAAATTCCTGTTTGTATATTATTTGTAATAGTGTAGAGCTGATCGGTATATGAATTGAGATCCTCCATAATATTATTGATTTCAGAATTCAGAGCCATAGCCTGATCAAGCAACTTTTTTTGAAGTTCCTTGTTTTTTAGTTTGAGATTTTCATTGAACCTGAATAGATTCTCTCTGGATATTCCAATAAAAAGAAAAGTTATCGATAAAATAAGGGGAGCAGATGAAACTATCCATAAAACAGGATTCCCTTTTACAATTAAAAAGAGATTCGAAATGCTTTCCTGATTAACGAACAAATCAAGAGCCAGGGATATCGCAGGGAATAACAATCCAAAAACAAATCCGTATATAAGCCATTTATATCTTTCTCTCATTGTTCAATCTTTCTCCGATTTTTGGAAATTCTATATCTCATCTACCAGCACGTATAATATATTATCTTCCTGCCCTATCCTTTTCGACAGGGTTTTAAATAATTCCTGCGTTTCTTTTATAAAATCATCGGGGTTCTCTATTATTTTAAATCCCGTCGGCCATTTATTCATGTACGTATTAAAAACTTCTTTGATATGCCCCATTTCCTCCATGTAAAGTTTTGCAGTGGCTTTCACGTCTTCATTATCACTGTTAAGCAATACGGGATAAAGGGCGGTATCCTCAATTGTGAGGTGAATTCTTACTTTGCGAGCCATATTACTCAGGAGGTTGCTGACAGTATGGGAATCCTCCAATAATTTGTCTTTATCCAGATACGCAGCAATATCAGCGGCTATTTTGAGGATATCTGTATGCTGCTGTCTGAAAGATGCCGTTTTTTTTTCCAGTATAATGATTTCCTTTTCTAACTAATTATCTTTTGAAACTTCAGGAATGATACACCATTTTTACGAAAACAGTCCATATATTTTTCTGGTATCCCGGCAATTCCTTAGTCCGATCCCTTTTAACCGAAGGCGCTCCTGCCAGTGCAAAAGACAAGGCTTCTGGAAAATCTCTCCAATCCTGTTTTATCAGGAGCCTTCCCGTGGAGGAAAGTCAAAACGGGTTTCAAAGAGTTCAACAACTCTGCTACATACTTTATCTTCATCAGGGCCGGAGACCTCAACCTTTATTCTATCACCACAGGCAAGACCAAGGGATAAAAGCCCCATAATATCACTAAGATCCACCTTCCCATAACCTGCCTTGATCGTTATACTCCCTTCGTAATCTTTCATTTTTTCTATGATCAACCCCGAGGGTCTGACGTGTATTCCCATTTGATTCTTTATTTCAGCAACCTTGCTAGCCATATCCAAATAATAAGGTATTAATGACATCTTTAACAATAACTTTTTGTGGGATATGAAAATATCTCCAGGCGTGAAACGACCTCTTCCCGGATATACTCTACGAATAGAGCCTCTTTGTTTTTTCTACGGCGGGAGAGTCTTATGCCCCAGAACAACAGGTAAGAAAGAAAATGTAATAAAAATGCATATTTTCAAAATATATTTAGTTTCCTCTTGCTTTTCCAGATAAATGGATATAAATTGTGTTACCGAACGGTCGGTAACACAATTATGAACAAACACGATCAGAGAAAAGAAGAAATAATAACCGCCGCATTTATAGAATGGGGTAAAACAAAATTCAGAAACACCAGTCTTTCTTCCCTTGCAAGGGAAGTTGGTATGACAAAACCTGCATTGTACCGCTATTTTAGTAAAAAAGATGACATCTTAAAGTCCATGAAGATCAGGTTTTCCAGTGCCTATGGCCGCATAGTTAGAGAATTTATGGATTTGTCTTCGGGGCAGGGGATTCAGGAGATTGTCCATTCATTCAATAAATCTCACACCGAATTTTTTTTAGAAAATCCTGAATACTACCTGTTCCTCTTTTTCTATATTATGAAAGAACCTGTCGAAAGCACCCCCCTCTTCTATGATATCCTTGCCAAACAGACAAAATTTCTCGGAGATTATTTTCCGGAGCCCGCTGTTTCGATTCCCTATTTTATAAACACACTGGTCTTTTTTTTATCAAGAATTTTATGCTTTGACGATACGAACCTCGCATTGATAAGAGAGGACAATAAGGGGATAATTGATGATATTGATAGTATTTTTCTTAATGGTTTTCTTAACAGCGAAAAATTATCTAATATAGACTTTAATTCTATTGAGAAAATTTGTCTTGTTGATAATAAACCCAGAGAACTCCGCGAACCTATTGGTTCCTCCAAAAAAAAGGCACTGCCGGTGGACAGGATATTTACTGCAATTACCGATGTTGTTGCAAGGGATGGCATATGGGAGGCTTCAATTGAAAAAATAGCCCGCCGAGCCGGGATGTCAAAAAGCAGCCTCTATTTCCATTTTAACGGGAAAGAAGACATGCTGTCTCAGATGATAGAAAGGGAGTACAAAGTCCTCTTTAAATTATTTATGGCGGAAGAAGAAAATATCCACTCTTTTACGGAATATGTTTTTAGTTTTTTGGTTATTACAGTTTCTCACCTGCTGAATAATCCAACGGTTCTGTCCGTCCTGAACTGGTTCAGAATACAGAGGGGAGAAATAAAACACCACCCCCCGAAAAATGATTTTTTAATAAACAAATTTTTTTTTATTAAGGAGGCCTTTGATTCCGGGAAATTAATTTCAAACAACCTTGATTTATATGAAATTATTATTTATCTGAATTTCCAGGTTATTAGAGAAACAATGGATTCCTACAAAAAAAAACGGAGCGTAGAAGAAGCTTTAAAAAGAATACGAGTCATATACAAACTTTTTATGAACGGAATACTTAGATTAGGAGATGATAATGAACAAGATGATTAGATGTTTGATAATTAGTTTACTGCTATTTCCAGCCGCCATTTTTTCAGAAGAAAAAGAAATACCGGATCAGATTCATATCAATCCTGACCTGGCCGTAAAAATGGCACTGGAAAATAATTTGTATATTAAGATTGCCGGAGTAAAGATCGAATCAAAAAATCGAAGTAGAAAGAGTGTCTGGAATAATTTCATTCCCGAAATCAGTACATCCATGGTTTTTTCAAATCCAAATGAAGTTCTTCCGGGTTATGAAGATCAATGGAGTGTTAGACTCGGGCTTGATATGAGTTTACGTTTAAACGCAGGATTGATTTACGGAATAAAATATACCGGATCGGAGTATAAAAAAGGGAAAATTGATTTTGAAGCTGCCAGATCAAATATAGAAAAAAATGTAAAAAAACTTTTTCTCGATCTACTCTTAATGAAAGAAAAAAACAAGCTGATGGAAGAAACCCTGAAAGCAGCAGGAGACAGATTCAGAAAAGAAAAAATTAATTACGAAAACGGGCAATCCTCCGAATATGATATGTTAAGAGCACAGGTAGGCTATGAGAGCATGAAGCCGGAACTTGACAGCTTAAAAATAGCCTATTCCGCTATGACAATGAATTTCAAACAAATTCTTGGTGTTCCCAGAAAAACAGCAATTTTCATAGATGGAAAGATTGAAATTGAAAAAATCTTTCTGGATTCGGAGATATTAATTTCAAAATACCTGTCGAATAGTCTCGATATCAAATCTCTTATTCAATCACTTGAAGCATTAAAAAATCAAAAAAGAGGGTTAATGCTGGCTTACTGGAGTCCAACTTTTGCCATGGGATATGATAGGAGTCCCTCTTTTATGGGAGATGCTTTCGGGGATAGCTGGATCAAAAATAGAAAAGACAATTGGTATGATTCGGGGAAATTCTATTTTTCTTTTTCCATGTATCTGGATGCCCTGATACCGCGATCTAAAAAGTTCTTAGAAATACTCAATACAAAGGATGCTATGAAGATCGCCGAATTAAATTTAACACGAGCCCTCCAGGAGGCGGAGATTAAAATTGAAACAGAGGTTATGAAACTGGAAAACTACTGGAATTCCATAGGAACACTTGAGCTGAATGAAAAAGTAGCTGAAAAAGCCTATAATATGGCAAAAGAAGGCTATTATGCCGGGAGTATAGATTTACTGGAGATGCAAGATGCGGAATTAAGACTGAAGAAGGCAAAACTTGGTGTCCTTGAGGGGAAAAGCAAATATTTAACCGGGCTGCTTAACATAGAATATTTTTTAAATGTTTCCCTTGATAATCTTAAAAAAAATGTAACTCCGGAATAACTATAGGGGTTTGAATAGCAGTTATGAAAATAAAAAAAGGAATAGTCTTTGTTCTTCTTTTGCTGTTTGCATATTTCATAAATGCCGATGGCAAATTTACTGTAACACTAAAAATTGCTCCTCCCGAGTATCAAATACTTATTGATAATCAAAAATGTAATACAAAAATAATAAATAAATACCTGAAAAGCGTTAAATTAGCTTCCGGAAAGCATTGTTTAAAATTTTCATCGAGCGAATACAAAGACAGAATTATCTTTATATTAGTTAAGGAAAATTGTCTTATTGAAGAAAAACTTGAAAAGAAAAGCAGTTTTCTTAACAGGGTAATAGAATTAAAAACAGGTTCTCAGCCCAAAAGTGTTGAATTTACCCCCTGCGGTAAATATCTTGTGAGTGCTCTATTGCTGGATAATGGTGTTGATCTTTTTTCGGTTAAACGTTTGAAAAAAATAAAGCGCATTAATTTTCCGGAAAAATATGCCGGGAAAAACGGGTTTGTAGAAATAGCCTTTGTCAAAAGATTAAATGAGATGTGGGTATCTCAAATGACAACATCCTGTGTACACATCGTGGATTTAGATTCTTTTGAATACAAGGAATCCATATATACAAAAGGAGTTTGGAGTAAATTCATAGCTTTTGACAGGGAAGAAAAAACAGCTTTTGTTTCAAATTGGGTTTCCAGGACCATAACTGTTATAGATGTAGACACCCATAAAATACTAAAAATCATTTCGCTTGAAGGAATCCCGAGGGGAATGTGTGTTGATGGAGAAAATAAATTTTTGTATGTTTGCATTTTCAGCAATGGCCATATAGTCAAAATCCGTCTTAAAGATTACAAAATAGTAAAAACAATCAAATATAAGAGGGGTGCAAAGCGTCATATAGTATACGACAAGAATAAGAATTTATTTTATATTTCAGATATGGTAAGGGGGAGTGTTATCATCCTTTCTCCTGAAGATGACAGTGTAAAAAAAGAAGTATTTGTAGATGAAAAAGTAAATACGATAGCCCTGTCTAAAGGCGGCAAATATCTTGCTGTTTCATCCAGGGGTCCCAACAATACGGAATCTTATTTAAAAAAAGGGCCTGTTTATGGTAAAATCTACATAATGGATACAGATTCCTTTGAACTGATTGATTGGGTATGGGGACGTAACCAGCCCACGGGGCTTGCTATTTCTCCAGAAAATACATATATTGCATTTTCGAATTTTCTTGATAGATCGATAGAAGTCTATAAACTATCCTTAGATGTAATGGAGTGACAATGATTAGAATAATTAGTTTGCCAGAAAGAGTATTAGTTTTTTTGAGTATTCTCCTATCAATATCCTGTTCTGTAACACAGAGCATTACCGTAAATCATGATACTTCCGGGACAGCCTCTCTTGAGTTAGTAATGGATAAAGAATACGTTGATTCTGTTTCCGAAGAGGGAAAGACCTTGCTGGATCCTGAAAAAATACGGGCACAAATAGAAGCACGCCCCGGGGTCACTGTAAAAAACATTTTCGTAAAAGGCCGGAACATTCTGAAGGTTAACATTGCCTTTGAAAAAGTGGAAAAAATGTTTTCAGATAATATATTTGATATAAGAAAAAATGATTTGGATACAA
>CAZEKV010000065.1:0-12946 GCA_964512945.1 uncultured Spirochaetales bacterium
AAAAATTAATGAATACAAGCTCTTATAGAGTTGTTTTTTTACTGCCGAAAAGCTTCAACAGTTATCTATGTATTTTTCAATATTCTGAAAAGAGCGGTTGATCCTCGATGAGATATCCGTTGCAGATTTTAATTTCTCGGGGCTTCCTGCGAATTTGTCAGGGTGGTATTTTTTAATTAATTTTTTATATGATTCTTCCACTTTTTTAAAAGGCGAAGCAAAAGGAACCTTTAGATTTGCATAGTCCTGACGTAAATTTTCCGGGGGTCGGATGTTTCTTTTTTTCTGGTCTTCTCTTCTCTCACTTTCTCTGTTTTCATTATTAAGAAAATTCTCAATTTCTTCTTCTGCAGCTTTCAGATCGGGATCATAAGGAGAATCCCCATCTTCTGTCCCATGGAGATAATTACTCTCCTGGAAGATAGATTTTATAAGATTCCCAAGGCGGTTGAATATTGGATCCATAGTTGATCCTACAGTAAAAACAAAGCGGATTCAATATCAAGATTTATTCGAGGTAATAGGTTCCGGAAAAGGCATAATCTGCTGAAGTAGTAACATATATCTTGTTTGAAGGCTGAAGCCATTGTACATAGAGTTCAGTTTGATCTGAATATACAACGACTTCTCTTTCGGTGAATCCGCTGATTACCGAGGCAACGGTACTCATGGAGGCTGTCGAAATGATCTCCCTGCTGTCCTTGTAGTTTTCGGTTTTCTGTTGAATACTCTCCCTGCTAATGACCTGTGCTACTATCAGGGGCTGGGATTTGAATTCCGGTACTTCTCTAAGACTGTTTTTCAGGGATTTGTATTTTTCCCTAGTTAACCTATCTGCAAAGAGAACTATACCTCCGGTGTGTATTCGTAAGGGGATGACATTATAGTTTTTATTGTTCAGAACTATAGGAACAGAATATTCACTTTCCGGTTCTTCGTATAATTCTGTGTTATCCGGTATTGAAAAGGGTTTTCCCGAACAGATTCTGAAGTTTTTGCTGTCAATTATATCTACCTTTTTTTTACCGGAGATTGTTTCAACTTTAAAATCATCTTTTCCTGTAAGACCTCTGTCAAATATATATTTGGCACAACATATTATTGGATCGCAGAACACATCTATTTCCCGTCCATTCGAGAGAAAGTATCTTAGAAAGATTTTTTCTTCTTTCCCTGGGAGGATTAAAAGAAGGCCATTTGCACCGACCCCCCTGTGGCGTTTACAGATTGACTTCGCTATATCAGGGATGATCGAATCTTCGGGAGGGGTGGCCTTTAGAAAATCGACGAGCAAAATATCATTGCTGCCAATGTTTAATTTTAAAAAATTTATTTCCATATAATCTCTTTGCTGAATATTTCTGCATTATCTCAATCCAGATACTTCAATTTTATCAATGTTTCCGCATTTAAAACTGCAGCCCCTGCAGCTCCGCGAATAGTATTATGACCCATAATTACCATTCTAATATCGGCGATAGGACATTCTCTTATGCGTCCCACGCAGGTTGCCATACCTTTTTCTTTCCAGAGATCCCTGGCAGGCTGGGGGCGATCCGGTTCTTCAAAGACTATAACAGGTTTTTCTGGAGCAGAGGGAAGACTCAGTTCCTGGGGCAATCCCCTGAAATCCCTCAGTGTTTCCTTAATTTCTTCTACGCTTGCCTTATTTTTTAGTTTGATTGAAAGTGTTTCGGTATGGCCGTCAAAAACCGGAACCCTGTTGCAATGAGCACTTATCTTAAAGGCTGCGGGAATAATTTTACCATTTTCGTATTTCCCAAGAATTTTCTGACACTCAATTCCCATTTTTTCTTCTTCACCCGATACAAAGGGTACAACATTTCCAAGAATGTCTATAGATGAAACCCCCGGAAAACCCGCCCCGCTTATTGCCTGCATTGTCGAGACATAAACATATTCGATGCCATATTTTTTGTAAATTGGATAAAGTGCCATGGCAAGAAACATTGAAGAGCAATTTGAATTGGTAACTATGGCACCTTTCCTTGTCTGATTTTTAATTATCTTAAAATGATCGGGATTAATCTCGGGGATTATTATAGGAACGTCCTCATCCATTCTGTGATTTTTTGAATTACTTATAACAAAATGCCCGTTGTCGGCATAGTTTTCTTCTACAGCTCCCGCGACAGAAGAATCGAGTCCTGAAAAAAGGATTTTGCTTTCCAGTTTTTCATCTGTAGATTTTACTTTTATATTTTTTATCTCTTCGGGAATGTTTGTATCCTGCTTCCAGTTACAGGCATCTTTGTATAATTTCCCGGCAGACCTGGGCGAGGCTACAAGTTCCACAATTTTAAGATAGGGATGATTTTTGAGCAAAGTGATAAATTTTTGTCCGACAGTACCGGTAGCTCCAAGAATTGCAACAGAAAAATTATCCATAAAAAAACCCTCAATGGAAAGATAAAGTTTTTAAGTGATATCATGGGGATCAATATCTGTCAAGTTTCGAGCAGGGAAAAGCCTTTGAGCTTCAAAACTGGAATCCCTTAAATTTGTCAGGACACTTGATATTTTCCTTTTTTAGGGAATAATGATGAAGAATATGATCTCGTCCGAAAAATTTTCTGAAAAAGTAATAAATAGAATTAGAAATATTATCAAGGAAGCCGATGGACACGAAGTTCTATGTGTTGGAAAAATTTCCTCTGATGGAATTGTAGATAGCATAACAATAGGGGCGAGGGGAAACGAAAACACTGTGCCTGTAATTATGGATGTTGCCGAAAAGGGAGATCTTGTAATACATAATCACCCCTCAGGGGCTCTTTCCCCCAGCACCCCCGATTTAAGAGTGGCTGCCCATCTCGGCAGTCAGGGGATTGGCTTCTACATCGTTGATAATGACGTAAAAAGAATTTATTCGGTTATCGAACCGGTCAAAATAAAAGAAACAAAAAAAATAGATCCAGAACCCCTTATCGATATTCTTTCTCCTGGGGGATTATTAAGTAAAGCCGCCGCCTATTATGAAACAAGGGATTCCCAGATTGAAATGCTTGAGTTTGTAATAGAATCTTTCAATAATAATTTGATCTGTGCTGCTGAGGCAGGTACGGGAATCGGAAAATCTTTTGCGTATCTACTTCCTGCAGTAAGGTGGGCGGAGGAAAATGAAGAGAGGGTTTTAATCTCAACTGCCACAATTAATCTTCAACAGCAAATAGTTGAAAAAGATATCCCAATGGTTAAGAGCCTTTTGAAAAGTAAGATCAAGGCTGTCCTTGTGAAGGGAAGGGGAAACTATATTTGTTTAAGGCGGCTGAATAGTTATTCTGAAGAAAATTCCCTTTTTAACAGCGGGGAAGAAGGGGAGGTTCTTAAAGCGATAAAGGAATGGATAAAATCTACAAAAACAGGAAGTAGAAGCGATCTTGCTATTATGGTAAAACAGGATCTCTGGCGAAGGATCTGCTCTGAATCTGACACCTGTATGGGACTCTTTTGTTCTAAACGCGAAAAATGTTTTGTGCTGCGTTCCAGAAGAGAGGCTGCTGCAGCAAATCTTCTTGTTGTTAATCATCATCTGCTTTTTTCCGATCTTTCTTTAAGGGTCTCCGGTATGGGTTTTGGTACTACAGCTGTCTTGCCCCCTTTTTCAAAGATAATCTTTGACGAGGCTCATAATATTGAAAACTCGGCAACTTCCTTCTTTTCAGAATCCTTCAGCAGATTTGTTTTGTTCAGATATATTTCCCGTATTCTCAGAAAGAAAAACGGGAGATTCTACGGCCTTGTTTCAGAAATAAATAAACTGTCAGAGGTTAGAGTTTCGCAGAATAGTATATTTTCCAAAATTAAGGATGTTCAGGATCAGATTTTTCAGCTTGATGAATCTATAAATCAGCATCTTGGCGGCAAAAAAGATCTCAGCATAAATGCTGAATTATCAGAAGAAGTAAAAGAATTATTTTTCAATGGATTAAAGGCATTTCTTTTTAGTTTGAAGGATTTACTTATACCCCTTGGAGAATTGCAAAGAGAAGTGCCCGATGAAGACAGGGAAAACCCTCATTATTACGAGTACAAGATGATTCTCCGGCGTTTAACGGAAATATGTAGTTTTTGCGAAAGGTTTAATGCCTATGAAGATGATCCCGACAGAGTTTTTTGGGTTGAAAAATTGAAATCTGGTACTGGAGACCCCTGTATAAGATATATTATTACACCCCTTGATATATCCGGGATAATGAGGGAAGCTGTTTTTTATCCATATGATTCAATTGTTTGCACCTCTGCAACCCTTACCACAAATAATGATTTTTCATACTGGATGTCGAGAACTGGACTTTCAGGGATTGCCGAGAAGACAGTGTTATCAAAGATTTTTCCATCCCCATTTCCATATAAAGAAAATGTACTCCTTGGTCTTCCTGTAGAGGCACCCATTCCCTCAGATGATAATTATTCTTCTTTTGCCGCATCTTTTATCATGAAAGTCATAGAGCTGTCCGAAGGGAAGGCTCTTGTTCTTTTTACTTCATATAAGATGATGAAAGAGGTATATTCAGTTGTAGTTTCTGAGTTTAAGGATCCGGGTATTTCTCTCTTGATCCAGGGTTCAGATGACAGATCGAGACTTCTGGAGAAATTCTCAGCCGATACTTCCAGCGTTCTTTTTGGAACCGATTCTTTCTGGGAGGGAGTTGATATCCCGGGTGCGGCTTTAGAGGTAGTGATTATAGTTAAATTGCCCTTCAGAGTCCCAACAGAGCCTATTCTCAAGGCAAGAATGGAAGCCGTAAAGATAGGCGGGGGAAATCCCTTTATGGAATTATCTCTTCCAGAGGCTGTAATGAAACTGAGGCAGGGTTTTGGAAGGTTGATAAGAAGAAATACTGACAGGGGTGTTGTTATAATTCTTGACCCAAGGGTTATCCACAAAAAATACGGGTCTCTTTTTTTAAAATCCCTGCCTGAAACAATCGTAAAAAAACGCAATACTGCGGGGCTACTCGTAGAGATTGAAAACTTTTTGTATTAAATCAGATAAGGGTATTCATGGAAGCAATGTTTTCAGAAACAAAAAAAATAGCGGGGGAAACCCCGCTATTAGCCGGATTACGGTAAAACCGTAATCCACAAACACGCTTAAGTAATTCTTATTCCAGAATGGCCAGTATATCATCAGCCTTAATTACAAGCTGCTCTTCACCATCGACCTTTATACTGGTTCCGGCGTACTTATCATACAATATTTCCTGGCCGACTTTCACTTTTATAGCATCTGAATCATCGCCTATAGCAACAACAATACCTGATTGTGTTTTCTCCTGTGCTGTCTGGGGAATATAAAGACCGCCAGCAGTCTTTGATTCACTCTCCTTCATTTTTACAATAACACGATCGCCAAGGGGCTTTAGCTTCATAAGTTCCTCCTGATTTGTTTTTGCTTTTCTTTGAATGCTATGTTACTTTATGCTAAGAAAATATACGACTGAAAATGTTTTGGGTCAAGAAGTTTACTATTCTTATTTCAAAAATAATTATAATTCTTTGTTATATCTATGATCCTGTTTTAGGCGTTATGCTTTCCTCTATTTTATATGTCAGGATCTGGTGCCCATAGATTCCACTTTGATTTACTTTTAAATATCCCGACTTTTCGCATGTTTTTTAAAATAAAATATTGTCACCATAAAATATTATTAGTACTTTATATGTGAGGAATTAACCGGATTCATGCAGAATTGGTATATAAATATTGAAAAAGGAAAAGACTGTCTTTCCAAACACAGGCTCTGGCCTGCTCTAAGGAGTTTTAATAAGGCCTTAAAAGAATGCCCTGTCAGTCAATCCGAACATCTATACAAACTTTTCTTCTATCTCGGTGTAACCCTAAAAAAACTTGGGTTATCGAATATTGCCATAAGAAGCTGGTGTAATGCCCGGAAGATTAAAAAATCAGGTTATTCTTCCAAAATGTTGAAACGCTTTTCAAATGCCTATGGAATGGCAAAACAGAAAACATCAAATCTTGATGATTGGAAGGCGTTTTATTCGATTCAGCTGGCAAAGTATCTAAAAATGAAACCGGGAGGGAAACTCTCTTCGAATGCGGAAAAGGATATGATATCAGATCTTATTCTGGATTCCTGGAAAGAGCTCTTGAAAACCAGAAGATTTGACACCATGTCTCCGGAAGATAAAATGTCTGTATTTAATTGCACAAATATTATTTTTCCGGTTTATATCCCCCCTGACCTGATAAAAAATGAGCAAATACATGTAAATTTCAGGAAGAAGAAAAAAATGTCAATGAATGACCGCTGTATCTGCGGCAGCGGATTAACCTATGGAATTTGTTGTGGACACAACATAAATGAAGAAGAGCTTTTTTCTGGTCATTTTGATACAGAATAACCATGAAATAGCTTGAATGTGTTAAAATGACACATTTCGTTCCTGTATCTGCTTTTTTTTAGATATTGATTTTTCTTAACTCTATATCCTGTAAGTAATTACATTTACAAAAAAATGATGGCATATTGGCATGTATATTGCTATATATTTACAGGAGACTTAAATGCAAAAAAAAAGAAAAACTATTCCATATAGATCCACATATAGCGACGATGAAAATGTGCTTTCAATTTATCTCAAAGAAATAAACAAAATACCCCTTCTAACCAGAAGCGAAGAAACCCATCACGCCCGTCTGGCCGCAGAAGGCGACGAAAAGTCAATTCACGTTCTGATAAAATCCAATTTACGCTTTGTTGTAAATGTTGCGAAGAAATACCAGAATCAGGGGCTTCCACTTTCGGATTTGATAAGTGAAGGGAATATCGGGCTTATGAATGCAATAGAAAGATTTGATGTTGATAAAGGCTATCATTTTATTTCTTATGCCGTCTGGTGGATTAAACAGTCCATTCTTAAGGCCGTTTGTGAAAAATCAAGGATGATAAGGCTTCCCCTTAATCGTGCAAATGAGCTGGTACAAATAGAGAAGGCGAGAAAAGATCTCCAATCGCTAAAAGAAGAAGATCCTGAAATTGAGGAGATTGCTTCTGCTGTTGGTATGGAGAAGGAACACGTATCAAACCTTATCAATATTTCCAGGGATATAGTTTCTCTGGAGACACCTGTGTATGACGAAAAACATTCATCCTTGTTAAGTGATTTTATAGAAGACTGCGACTACATGCCTCCGGATGAGGTCGTTATAGAAAAGGCTCTTAAGAGTGATATAAATAATCTTCTGAATACTCTTTCCGACAAAGAGGCTGACATTATTCAGCACCGATTTGGGCTTAACGGCAGAAATCCCCTTTCTCTAAAAGAAATCGGGGATCGGTATAATCTAACAAAAGAGAGAATCAGACAGATAGAAAAAAAGGCTCTTGTTAGATTACAGCATCCCTCGAGGAGTCAGTTTTTAAAGGCTTATACTGCCTGATTTGAGATCCTATTAGATCTTCATCCCTCTTATTATTGCCGCGATTCCTATTTTATATCCGGTTTCCATTGACCATATCAGACAATTTCTGTTAAAACTAAAACACAACTGGTTTATTTTTTTATTCATATATAAAAGATTTTTCTTTATTTTATTACTGCTTGCTCAGGGCAGAATGTAAAACAGGAGGTTTGTTTCAATGGCTGGACGGAAATTGATATACTTTTTTGGGAATGGAAAGGCTGAGGGAAGTGCTAAATTAAAGGAACTCCTTGGCGGGAAGGGGGCTAATCTTGCGGAGATGACGAATCTGAAGATTCCCGTTCCTCCGGGATTTACGATATCGACCGAGGTGTGTGCGGAGTATTACCAGAATAAAAAAAGTTATTCCGTTGAAATGAAAAGCCAGCTGGACAAGAATCTTACAAAGCTTGAAAAACTCATGGGAAAAAAACTTGGGGACAATAAAGATCCTCTTCTTGTATCTGTCCGTTCGGGGGCGGCGGTTTCCATGCCCGGGATGATGGATACTATTTTAAACCTCGGCCTGAACGATAAGGCTGTTGTCGGGCTCGGGGAAAAGACAGGAAACGAACGCTTCGCATGGGATGCCTACAGGCGTTTTATTCAGATGTTTGGAAATGTTGCCATGGGTATGGATATAGATATTTTTGAGAACATTCTGGAAGCCGAGAAGAAGAGGAAAAAAGTTGAGAATGATACGGATCTAAATGCTGACGATCTGAAAATTATAGTTAAAAAATACAAAGATGTGTACAGGAAAACACAGAAAAAAGATTTCCCGCAGGATCCCGTAAAGCAGTTATGGGCGGCAATAAATGCAGTGTTTGGTTCATGGAACAATCCGAAGGCGGTAAAATACAGGAAAATTAATGGCATAAGCGGTCTTAAGGGTACGGCTGTAAATGTCCAGACAATGGTTTTCGGAAATTTTGGCGATGAGTCCGGAACCGGTGTTTGTTTTTCCAGAGATCCTTCAACAGGCAAGAAAGAGTTCTACGGTGAATTTTTGATGAATGCCCAGGGGGAGGATGTTGTCGCCGGGATTAGAACTCCTCACAAAATAAGTATGTTGAACAAAAAGAATCCCCTTATTTTCAGGGAACTTGTTGCTCTAAAGGATGGGCTTGAAAAGCATTACAGAGACATGCAGGATATGGAGTTCACAATTCAGCAGGGCAAGCTCTATATACTCCAGACACGAAATGGAAAAAGAACGGGGCTGGCTGCCGTAAAATGTGCTGTAGATATGGCAAACGAGAAACTTATTACAAGGGAAGAGGCCGTTTTGCGTGTTATGCCGGATCAACTGGATCAGTTGTTTCATCCCATGATAGATCCCAAAAAGAAAAAATCTTTGAAGCTTTTAACAAAAGGCTTGAACGCATCTCCAGGAGCTGCAAGCGGCTCTATTGTCTTTACTGCAGATGATGCTGAAAGGTGGGCCTCGGAAGGAAAACCGGTTCTTCTTGTCAGGAAGGAAACATCTCCTGAGGACATAGGGGGAATGAATGCTGCGAAGGGTATTCTAACAGCAACCGGCGGTATGACAAGCCATGCTGCAGTTGTTGCAAGGGGCATGGGAACTCCCTGTGTGGCTGGATGCAAGAACCTGGTAATAAGCGGTAAGACCATGACGGTTGCCGGGAAAAAATACAGGGAAGGAGACTGGATAACCATAGACGGGGGAACAGGAGAGGTTTTTGAGGGCGATGCTCCTCTGGTGAAGCCGAAATTTACAGGAGATCTTACTATTTTTCTGGGATGGGCTGATGCGATAAGGAAGAACGCCCGCAGAAAGGATCTCGATAAGGGTTTTAATATAAGAACAAATGCCGATCAGCCCCAGGATGCGCGGGTTGCTGTGAGTTTTGGAGCAGAAGGCATAGGACTTTGCAGGACGGAGCATATGTTTTTTGATGAGGGGAAACTCCAAATTTTTCAGGAGATGATAGTTGCCGATGATCTGAAATCCCGGAAGGCGGCTCTTAAAAAGATACTCCCACTCCAGAAAAAGGATTTTAAGGGAATTTTTACGGTTATGAACGGTCTTCCTGTAACAATCAGGTTGCTTGATCCTCCGCTTCATGAATTCCTTCCTAAGACGAATGCCGATATTAAAGAGATAGCGGGCAGGCTTAATTTAAAGCCGAACAAACTCAGAGAAATTACCGATTCTCTCCATGAGATGAATCCGATGTTAGGCCACAGGGGATGTCGACTTGGTATAACATACCCGGAAATTTATGATATGCAGGTTGAGGCGATCATCACTGCCGCTATGGATGTCGCAAAGACAGGAAAGAAAGTCTACCCTGAAATAATGATTCCTCTTGTAGGCACATGGGAAGAACTTAAAGTTTTAAAGGAAAATGCAGAGAGTGTAATTGCTGATATCTTCAAGAAAAGAAAGAAAAAAATCGGCTATAAAATTGGAACAATGATAGAAATACCAAGAGCGGCTCTTACTGCAGATGAAATAGCTGAATATGCTGATTTTTTCTCTTTTGGTACCAATGATTTAACCCAGATGACTTTCGGATTTTCCCGTGATGATATTGGGAGTTTCAGCGGCGATTATCTGGATCAGAATATTCTTCATCACGATCCCTTTCAGAGTATTGATATCAGCGGGGTTGGAACACTTATCAATATTGGTGTAAAAAAGGGTAGAAAGATAAAACCCAAATTAAAGGTCGGTATTTGCGGAGAGCATGGGGGAGATCCCAGGTCAATAGACTTTTGCTATAATGCCGGTCTTAATTATGTCTCCTGTTCTCCCTACAGGGTTCCCATTGCGAGGCTTGCTGCCGCACAGGCTGTTTTAAAAAAGGGATGATTTTTTTGGGGATGCTAATCGAAATAGTTTTTTAGGGGGCTTCCCGGGAAGAGTTTTGTGGTACGCCCCGGGGGCTTTATGGGAAATACTCCTATTCTCAAAATATACAAAAAACTGCTTTTAGAGTATGGGCGACAGGGTTGGTGGCCTCTTGCCTCCAGAGGCGGATATCACCCCGGAGATTATCGAAAACCTGAGACGAGGGAGGAATGCTTCGAAATAATCCTCGGAGCGGTTTTAACTCAAAACACGACATGGAAAAATGCTTCATCTGCTCTGGAAAGCCTTCTCCTGAGTGTAGACACTCCGGAGAAGCTTCTTAGGCTGGAAGTTTCTGAAATATCTAAATTGATTCGCAAGAGCGGCTATCATAATCAGAAAGCCGTGAAGATAAAAGAAGTAACAAGCTTTCTTCTGAAAAATGATTATTTAGGGGATGATCTGGAAAAGACCCCGTTACGGAATGAGCTCCTCGCTATATGGGGGATAGGTCCTGAGACTGCCGATTCCATACTTCTTTACGCCTATTCCTTTCCCTCATTTGTTGTTGATGCCTATACAAAAAGGATTTTTTCGCGTATTGGTCTAATAGATTTCAGCTCAGAATATGGGGAAATTCAGAAAACCTTTCAGGAAAACCTTAGCAGGAAAGATGAAATATACAATGAATACCACGCCTTGATTGTAAGGCATGCAAAGACCCTTTGTAGCAAAAAAAAACCGGAATGCGGGAAATGTTTTCTCAAAACAGAATGTCGTTATCCAGCAGGAGACCATTCAGATCAGCCTCCGGAAAAAAATACCCCCGCAATACGATCTGACAGCAGCGGGGGAAACACTAAAAATGTATGAAAACCGACTGCAAGTAACCCTTATGCAAATCAGTTTTTAGACATAATTATTTTGAAACGGCCTTCCTGTGGAAAGGCTCTGTTTGTTTTTTCAAGGGCACGCCGCAGTAAGTGCATTTTGCATGGTGCAGCTGGCATTTAGGACAAAGAAAAAAATAACGTTTGCAATGGTCACAAAAATACCTTCTTCTCGTCTCAACGAACAGTCCCCCGCATAATTCACACGTTGCTACCCTTTCATCTGTTACATCCATCGACTTATCCTCCAACTTTATATTCTCTTTTTTTATCGTCAAATTATACATTATAATTTAATTTATGTGAACCGCCATTTCCTGTTTTTGAATCAAGAAACACTAAAATATCCTGTAAATATATCCTTAATATGGTTTTTTCAGTGGAAAATAAGTAAAATGCAACATTTTTTTTTAATATTTCATTATTTTCTGGGTTCGTGGTTTATTTTTAGGTTAAGCTCTCCGGCAAGGGCTTTGAGTCTCTTCATATCATTTCTGGAAAATTTATCCGATTCCATGGGAAAAAAGCTGTTATTATGAAAGAGGGGTTCTTCTGCAAGGGGATAACGGCTCAGCAAAACGGATTTTTCCCATAGAGCTGTGCCGGGGACAGGAGAGAATTGAGCGATATAGACATGGGTTCCTGAGTCTGAAGCTACTTTTATGGATTTTTCAACTTCTTCCGGATATTGATCTGGAAGGCCGGCGAGTATGTATACACTTATTTCTTTTTTCTGGAATCCTGCAGATCTAAGCATGTTTATTTTCTCGGAAAAACTATCCAGATCGTATTTATTGTCATAAATTGTGTGAAATATATCGGATGAACTCTCGTAGCCAAGGCGGATTTCCCTGAAACCTGTTTTTTTCATTAGAATTGCAGTTTTTGCATCAATATGAGAGATGTGTACAGCATTGGGAAGGTGAAAATTCAAATCCAATCTCGATTCAATTATTTGATTCAAGAAAGGGATAAGCCCCTTTTCTTTGTTTACTAAAAGGGCATCATCGTAGAAGGCAAAGTTTGTAGTTTTTTGTTTTTTGTTTACCTCTCTAACATAGTTGAATAAAGTCTCAGGGTTGCCGTTTTTAAATGATTCATGGATTAGTTCTGAGGCACAGTATCTGCATCTCAGGGGGCATCCCTCATTAAGCCTTATCACTGCTGAATCATTCCATATTCTGTTTCCGGGATCGGGGAAAGTCGGAGGGGGTGTGGAGGGAACGGGGAGTGATAACCTATGGAGAATAGTTTTTAATTTTTCCCAGCCACTCCCTTCTACAACAAAATCGACGGGGCTGTTCGTTTTAAGGTGTACCGGCATAAGGGTAGAGTAAATGCCCCCTGCTACAACTGGAGTTTTCGGGAAGATATCTTTTAGAATTTCTATAATCTCCAGAACACCGGGGTACCAGTAGGTCATACCCGTAGAAACCAGGATAAGATCGGGCCTTATTTTTGTTAGTTTTTTTATCAGGATTTCTTTAAGAATGCCGTATCTTGCAAAATTCCTTTTTATTCCATATTTTTTTAAAGAGGGAGGGAGCGGGAGTATGGATCTGTAGAATTTTCCCGTTCCGTCCGGTTTTCTTTTTGGTTTTCCGTAAACCTCTTCTGTTTCTTCGTTATTGTAATCCATCGAATTAATAAAACAGGTTTTATATCCATTTTCAGAAAACCATCTGGAAATCTTTAAAAGCCCATAGGGTTTTAGAAAGAGATCGAATAGGGCAAAATCATAGATGGGAGGACAAATAGATAGAATGCAGGGTTTCTCCATTGCTTCAG
>CAZEKV010000066.1:0-12936 GCA_964512945.1 uncultured Spirochaetales bacterium
CATGGAAATCTCCCTGGGGACCCGGAAGACCCGGTTGGCATATTGAGTGTTCTGTTATGTCCAGACATTTTTTGGGTGATAGTTTTGATATCCACGGGGGGGGTATTGATCTTATCTTTCCCCATCATGAAAATGAAATTGCTCAAAGTGAATCACTGACAGGAAAGCCAATGGCGAATTACTGGATTCACAATGGACTGGTTATGGTGGATAAGCAGAAAATGAGTAAAAGTCTCGGTAATTTTTTTACGATAAAGGAGGCGTTAAGGAAATTCTCAAGTGACGAAATCCGCTATGTAATTCTGAGTCATACCTATTCTGCCAATATAGATTTTTCTACGGATGCGTTTCGTATTGCGAGGAAAAGGGTTTACTATTTCTATAAAACATTAAGTAAAATTGATAAAATAATTGGTGATGCAGGGGGAGATATTGCTGCTCCAAACAACGGGCTCTTGCTTGAGAAATTTAAAACTGCCATGGATGAGAATTTCAACACTTCAAAGGTAATAGCAGCATTATCTCCGGCTTTTTCAGAAATGAACAACATCCTCTCCGGAAAGAAAAAACAAATCTCCGCAAGAATCGAGGAATTACGCCAATTTCGATCGGAAATGAACCCCATTTCAGGGGTGCTTGGTTTCCTCAATGACAACCCCGAAAAATACCTTGAAAAGATCAATAAAAAATTCCTTTTCGAAAACAAAATAACCTCTGCAGAAATTGAAAAGGCTATTAGCAAACGGAATTCCGCAAAATCGGACAAGAATTACGAAGAAGCAGACAGAATCAGAAAAGAATGGCTTGATAAAGGTATTCAATTTATGGACTCACCGGAAGGAACCGTCTGGGAAATCATCTTTGAATAAGTTTTATGTCCATCCGGCATCCCCTATTTAACTCCGGGATGAACAACGAAATCTTCGGTATAAATTCTACGCCTTTTTTATTTCCTGTTCAAATTTATCAACGGGCAGGGGTTTGAAAAAGTAGTATCCCTGATACTGATCACAATTATGGGCATCAAGAAAATCCAGCTGCTTCTTGTTTTCGACCCCTTCGGCAACAACTTTAAAATCGAGGTTGTGTGCAAGATCGATGATAGTTCTGACAACAATAATGGATTTCTGGATTTCCGGAAGATCATCTATAAAGGATTTATCAATTTTCAATGTGTCAACCGGATAATCTTTAAGCTTACTTAAAGAAGAATAGCCGGTTCCAAAATCATCGATGGATATTGATATGTTCATATCATGGAGTTCATTCACTTTTTGAATGGCGTCGAGTTCATTCTCCATGATTCCTGTTTCCGTAATTTCAAGCTCCAGCCATTTTGGGTCGAGATTGGTATCCTGCAGAACATCTACGACCATTTTTATTAGATCCGGATGCCTGAATTGAGTAGGAGAAAGGTTCACAGCTATTCTCATGGGCTTATATCCGGCATCCTGCCACTTCTTGTTTTGTTTACAGGAATGATGGAGAATCAATTTGCCAATATCAATTATCATCCCATTTTTTTCCGCTATGGGAATAAATTGGACAGGGGGAATCAATTTATTCCTCCTGCTTGACTGCCATCTTATCAGGGACTCCATCCCGATAATTTCACCATTTTTCCTGACCTTCGGCTGGTAATAGGCAACAAATTCATCATTAAGTATCGCTTCATGGAGTTCTTTTTCCATTTTCAGTCTTGCAATGGATTCTTTGTTCATTTTTGAGTCAAACAGCCTGTAGGTATTTCCCCCCTGTTCTTTTGCCATATACATTGCAGTTTCGCCGTTGTTCAGCAGGCTTTCTCTTTCCGTGCCATCATGGGGATAAATACAAATACCTATACTTGCGGTTATTTGTATCTTTTGGGCATTTATTTCAAAGGGATGTAAAAAAACGTTCGTTGCTTTATTCACTATCAACGAGATATCACTTTCCTGATATATATCTGAAAGGAGTATGGTGAATTTGTCACCCCCGAAACAGGCTACCAGGTCTTCCGGCCTGAAGGCTTCCCCCAGGGATAATCCAACTTTTTTGAGCAGCAAATCACCAATACTTGATCCATACAATTTATTAATTACCTTAAATTTATCAATTCCGATTGACATGACAAAAAACATTTTGTTCCTGTTTTTCGCTTTCTCCAATTCTATTTCCAGACGTGATAAAAATAACTCTCTGTTTGGAAGTCTCGTTAGTGTATCATGGTATTCATAGAATTTAGCCTTTGCTTCGGCATTTTTATGGTCTGTTATATCTCTGATGTTCAGAACAATACCATTTATAAGCTGATTTTCCTGCATATTGTTACCGCGTATTTCAACATTTCTCCAGGAATTATCCTTATGATAAAACTTAAATTCAACAGGGGGTATATGCTGTCTGCGTTCAATAGAGATGTTGAACAAATTGCTTATTTCCCTTTTATTATCCGGATGAATAAGCTTTACAATGGATTTTTTCAATAGTTTTTTGGGTTCATATCCAAACATTCTTTTTATAGACTGACTTATGTATTGAATTGTAAGATTTGAATCTATAACAACAATTACCTCGGTGCTTTGTTCAATCATGGCTCTGAATTTTTCTTCGCTCAGACGGACGTTGTTTTCAAGTTTATGCCTGTACAACGCGATTTCTATATTCGATTGAAGCTCTCTGTCCTGAAAAGGCTTTAAGATATATCCAAACGCTTCCGTTACTTTTGCCCTTTCCAGGGTCTTCCTATC
Source organism: uncultured Spirochaetales bacterium (assembly GCA_964512945.1). Classification (GTDB taxonomy): domain Bacteria; phylum Spirochaetota; class Spirochaetia; order CAZEKV01; family CAZEKV01; genus CAZEKV01. The sequence goes on from CAZEKV010000066.1 coordinate 2,733, forward strand.
CGCAAATGCAGTTACGAAAACGACAGGAATATGACATTTATCCCTTATTAGCGCTGCAGCCTCTATCCCGTCAATTTTTCCCCCTAGCCGGATATCCATTAAAATCAGATCCGGTCTTTTTTCAGGAATGGTTTCTACAGCCTCTTCCCCGGTAGAAAGTATATCAAGGATTTTGTAATTCAGGTTTTGTAACCGTATTTTCATATCAAGAGCCACGATACGCTCATCCTCGACAATAACAAGTTTTATCAAATTTCAGGCCCCCAACAGCAAAAAGGAAGAGATCTAACGGATACAGTAAAGGGTAAGAGCTGGGTACTGGTTTGTCAAATTACAGAGGGGGGTTCGGACGATTTTTTCCCTGAAATAATTCCTGAAAAAAACAGGAAAACAAGTCCGACAAAAACCATGGATGCGGAAAAAACATGGTTTATTGTAAAATTCAGCCACAGTATAGAAAAAGGATCGGCTTGTTGATGGGTAAATGACAACACATATCCCATCTGTGCATCCGGTTCCCTGAAGTATTCGATTAAAAATCTAAAAAGGCCGTATCCAATAAAATAAACTGCTATTTTGAACCCCTTGAAAATTCGGCGGCTCCCAAAAATAAACCAGAGGATTATCCATAAGACCACCCCTCCCAGGAGTGCTTCATATAATTGAACAGGATGACGAGGAAAATTCACCATGCCTCCGTCCTGTATTTTTAGTCCGATCTTTTTTGCCGCAGTCCTGACCCACGGAAGTCCTGCTGAAAATTGTTTGTCGGCGGGAACTTGCGGAAAAATCATTCCCCCGATGAAGGTGGTGATTTTTCCAGCAGGTTTTCCATCAGTAAAACTCCCGATTCTACAAAAGATATATCCGAAAGAAAATGCAGCTGCCAGGAAATCTCCCCATTGCAGAATGTCAATTTTATTAATGGCACAAAAGAGTATAAATACAAAGGAAGCCCCTATCAAACCCCCAAAATATGACATCCCCGAAATTCCAATAAAATGAAAACTCCTGTCAAAAGGCCAGAAAATATGCAAAAGAAAATTCAAAGGCTCTTTGAAAATATTGTATGCCGGATCATATACAAAAATATAAAAAATCCTGGCGCCCAGAAGCATCCCGAGACTACACCAGAAAAAAAGATTGATTGTATCATCCTCTCCGGTTTTAATTTTATTTTTTTTTATTTGCCGGGAAAATAGAAAAATCGTAAACCCGAATGCCATCAGGTACAGCAAAGCATTCCATTTTATCAAAGGGAAGCCTGGAATTATTTCTTGTGAAATCCACTCAGGAAATGTAAAATATCTTTTCATGGCATTCTCCCTTTTTATTGAAAATTTTTCCCATCAACATAAATATACCAAAATAGAGAAATTTATTATACACACTTTATTTTATCTCAATTCGTCCGGAATTTAAGTTGAATTTTATTTGAATATTTGAATAACTTTTTTCAAGTTCCAAATTTCTGCCATGACACCCTACCGAAACTCCCGGAAACACCGTGCCCCTTATCTTTACTCCCGATGGAAAATGTTCCTCAAACTTTTCTCTTAAGAGGAACAATTGCCGGCTCCTTTTATTGATGATTTTTAGAAAATAAAGTTTTTTATGCCGGATCTTATCCAGCATTGTCTTATTTGAATTTTTTTCAAGTTGTTTCATTAATATATCGATTTTTAGAATATTTTCTTTCAGTTTATGTATTTCCCTTTCCTGAACCTGGATTTGATCCATAATCAGAAAATCCTGACCAAAGTGTAATTCTGTTTTAATGCCATTTTCGTTTCCAATGTTCATGGCCTCAATCCCCTGCCTTGCATATATCTTCCCTCCCACAATATTTCCCTTATCAGATTCAAGGGAGACTTTCCCATTACATTTTACAAGACATTTAAAACATGTATTTTTTATATTTATGTTTCCCACAGACAGGAGGTGAGCCTCCTCCGCAAAGGAAGTGTTTATGTCCTTTTTTGCCCTTAGAATCGCTTTACCTCCCCCTTTTATTCCAAGATTGATGTAGATCGATGTATCTGTTGATAAAAGTGCGGCTTCAATCCCCTCTCTAACAAAAAGATCGCCTCCGGCAAAAACCACCTGTCCCGATTGAACATTCCCTGATATGTCAACACTTCCAGGGAATCGTATATTGGTGTTTCTCGAAGTAAGATCTCCCTCGAGAATCAATTTGCTCTTAACATTCAGTGTGGTTCCATCAAAAGAAAGTTCGCCGTTTTTTTCAGCAATATACAAGATTTCTCCTGCATCACTTTTTTCGGTTTTAACATTATCCCCAGCAATCAGAGTTGCCTCTTTTTCAACTACAGAAGGAAGAGGATCCCCCTTTATTGTCCAGCCGTCAGCGGGCTTCATTTTTAGGGGAGGAATCCTTGCGATTACAGTACCCGCCTTTACAGGAATCTTAGCTCCCCGTTTAATTATAATTGGTTCGGATGTGCTATTCTTCTGTTTTTTAGTATCAAGATTGCAAAACTGGATTTCCGACGGCCTGCCATTTTGAGCAGGTGTCCCCTTTGCAAAAAGCTTCTTATGTACGGTCTCGCCCTTTCTTGCCATATCCATATAGCTTGATATAGCATCAAAATCAATTCCCTTTACTATCCCTTTCTCTTTTATAAGACTTTTTATTTTTTCCAGCTGGAGCGGTAAAGCTGTCCCTTTTTTTTCTTTCAGGGTGATCCATGCCTCCATATCATCCGGTGAAGACGTAACATCGATGTACGAATCTTCGTGGGGACGGATCCTTAGATATTTGATCCCGCCTTTTTCATATATATCAAGGATTCCTGTAATCTCAGGGATTATCGATCCCGAGACCTCTTTTATGTTCTCTAAAAGGACCACATCGGATCGTTCTTCATTTTCTCCGGAAACGGAATTTCCAAAGATATCCCTTCCTGATTTGCCTTTTTTCAACTTTCCAATTTTTCCGATGGATTGTCCCTCTTTTACAGGAGCCATACTTTCAACCCCCTGGACGGGGAATTCGTCCAGAGAGGGTATGGTTTTGTCGGATATTTGTTGATCCTTTATTTTTTTTACTGATTTTTCATCAAGGAGATCAATCTCCAGTACAGTATTTTCACGACTTCCTGTTCCGGGAGAAAGCCCCTCGGCAAGGATATAATTCTTAAGATCAATACTGCTGCTTTTGTAAAACTCAAGGATATCGGTCTTAATTTTTTCCATATTCAGCTTTGAAAGTCCCGAGTTTTTTATTGCTGCACCCAGCTCCTTCAGTGATAATTGTTTCCCCGATCCCCTTCCCTTATGAATATTCAAAACAGCCTTCAGGTTATCTCTGGATATTTCGATATCAAAAAAAGAATCATCATCGAGACTGAGACTTTTCCGGGATATGGGTTCTCCTGTTTTGATTGATTCCAGGATGAGTGTTTCTATCTCCTGTTTTGACAAAATAAACTTCTCCGAACCTGCATTTTGAGAAGCCTTTTTAATAATTTCGTCGATGTCGGGTATTTCCGCCTCTTTATTCCCTGGAATAAAAGACAAAAAACTTGTGCTTCTATCCCTGGAAAAAGTAATTTCCCATGAATGTTCTTTGAAAGGAATAATATCAGCCCAATCGGCTCCAACCCTCAGAAATCCCGAAAAGACCGCAGTCAGAACATTTTTTTTCCTTTCAATACCTTTTCCGGGATATATAGATTGTGAGGAATCGCTTGAAGGAGGTATCTGCCTGCCGGAGATATCTTTACCAGGTTTCCCGGGGGTGCCGGGATAAATCTCGGCCAGAGTGGCTCCTTCTACAGCCCATCCGGTAAATTTTACAGAAGGATCAATGCTGACAGTTTCCTCTTTCTGAATCTTTTCCATAATAACCTTTTTTTCTTCAGTTGGGGGTAAGAAGGGTAAAATCGCTTTTTTTTTAATTATTTTTTCGACTTTTTTTTTCTCGGTTTTTATCTGTTTAATTTCAGGTTTGGGGGCATTTGAAAGCACCATCCTGCTGTATTTTAACAATCTTTCGGGAATCTCAAATTTCTCCCATTTAATCTCTTCCTTTTCCGGAGCAACAGGGGGTGTCCCTTTTGCAATTACAAATGTATAGTCTTCGGAAGCTGTCTTTTTTGATGCCTCCAGGAGGAAGTTTTCCAGAGCCTCACTATCAATTCCTTCCTTTATCCCTTTTTCTGCGGCGAAACGCAGAAGCTGATCTTTGTTCCATTCACGCCCATCGGGTCGGACTTTAAAAGAAATTTTTGCCTCGAGGCGAGTATCATCGATTATAATATCCGGAAATCCCGTTACCTTTTTATCCGGCATTTTTGCTATGAATCCTGAATTAGATAATCTGATAATTTCTCTTTGACCAGCAAATTCTCACTTCTAAGGCGCTGAATTTCCAGCTGTTGTGATTTTACTGTATCAAATAAATCATTCATAGAAAGTGCTCCGCAATGAAGAAGCTCTTCTATATCGTTACCTTTCAACTTGAAATCAAGATCTGCCTCCATTTCCGCTGTAAGATAACTGTCTTCAAGGCTCTGAAAATCAAGAAGGGAACCTCCTTCAATCTCTTCCTGTATAAGTTTGTCCGTAATCCTGTAAACAGCCTGTGACAGGAGACAATCCGGTTTGTAGATAATTACAGGCAGCCTGGAATTCAGGGCTGTCGTTTGCAGCTTATCCTTGTATATTACACCGAGATGGCCAACTTCCAGATCCAGATATTCTTTACAGGATCTCTTAAATTTCAGGGCTTTACCTGCATCTCCGGGATTCTCAAGTAAATTAAGAATCAGCCGGGGACGGAATTTTGACACCTTTTCCCTGTAAAGAGCAGAACCCTCCGGATCAACCCCCTCAATTTCTCTCAACAATCCCGGAATATAGACTTTTTGAAGGGGTTTCCCTTCTTTCTTCAATTCTTCTATCTTCGTTCTACCTGGAGATTTTCTTTTGAAACAGCTGTACATTATTCTGAAGAGAATATTTTTCAAAAACAGGTAAGCATCAAGTGTCGCCGTAAGATTGGGAGCCGTTACTATAATTCCACTGCCTGAACAAAGAAAGAAATCAAGGACATTTTTATGGGTTCCGGCACCAAGATCAATTACAATATAGTCGGCATCGAGAGAAAAAAGATTGTAGAGAAGTTTTCTTTTTTGAGACACCCTCAGATCTGCCATTTCCGGAATTTCCATATCCCCGGGAATAAATCTGAGATTCTGATATTCAGTATTCAGCACGATATTTTTGAAGTTAATATTTTCGTTGGTGATGAAATTCCCGATTCCGGTCTTAATATTGCTGATACCAAGCATCATATGCATATTTGATCCGCCAAGATCAAGATCAGCCAGAACAACCCTCTTACCGGCCTGAGCCAGAGCTATTGAAATATTGGCAGCAACCAGAGATTTTCCAACTCCGCCTTTCCCACTGGCAATCGGCAGGATCTGCATCATTTATCCCTCTCATTATTTATCAATCCCTGCCCTATATAATAATAGAAAGAAAAGCAAAATCAAATCAAATATCAGAATAAACATTATGATCAGAAAAAAATCCCTTGAAAAACTATCAAACGAAATTTTCTTTATTACTAAGCCAGCGATAAAAATGGAGAGAAAAGAGAAAAATCTTAAGGCCATTCCGAAGATCAAAGATGAAAGAAGGAAAATATTATGCCTCAAAGAAAAAATGTAATAGAAAAGCCCCCCGGGGATTAGTAACTGTGCGGATATCATCCAGATAATTAAAACAGTATAAAAAAAACTATTTGAAGGATTAAGGAACCTGCTTATATTTAGATAAAGAACAGGAAAACGGAGTAATTCCCAGAGAAATGCCCCGAAAAATATTTTATTGATATGCTTCATGTCAACTACTCTAAGGTGTGCTTCCTGTTCTGGTCAAGTCCGGGCTGAATATTCCCCGCATAAAATGTTTCAGCGGCCATTATAGTCTGCTGATTCTAAAAAAAACCATATTGTGCAAAAACCTATATGAATTATTTTAAAAATTGTTTTATATTATACTAAATGACGACTTTTGCGTGGAAATGCTTGTATATAATGCGCAGATATATTTTTGTTTTATAAGGATGGATCATGAGAATTAAAGAACGGTACATATGGATTTTGCTTTCGCTGATTCTTATCGTGTCTCTTGTAGTCCCTGTTATCGCCCAGAATGTACCCGGTAACGGAACTATAAATAAAACCGAGAATGAACAAGTTAATGAATACGCCCAAAAAATGGAGGATGTTTTTAGATTCCTGAAACAGAATTACGTAGAAGATGTCGACCCTGAACAGCTCTTTATAGGAGCTGTAAAGGGGATGATGGAAAGCCTCGAAGATCCCTACACATACTATCTTTCAAAGGATGATATGAGATCATTGATGGATGCAACGACCGGAGAATTCGGGGGGCTTGGACTCTATATATCAAAGCCGGAGCCTGGATCAGAAGCCTCGGGTCAACTTCCTTTTGTAAAAATTGTGAGTCCCATTGAGGATACACCCGCATATCGTACAAATATTCTGCCTGGCGATTATATTGTGAAAATAGAGGATGAATCGACTGAAAAAATGACAATAGATGATGTCCTTGACAAATTAAGGGGCAAGGCGGGAACCGATGTTAGAATATCAATACTACGCGGGAAAGACATTGCTTTTGACGTAACCATTACCAGGGCGGAAATTGTCATCCCCACTGTGAAACATGCAATGCTTGACAATTCAACAGGCTATATGCGGATTATTCAGTTTACGGAGCATACACCTGAAAAAGTACAGGAGGCACTTTCCTTTTTTAAAAAGAATCACTACAAGGCTCTTATTATTGATGTGAGAAATAATCCGGGGGGATTGCTGCGTTCTGTTGTTAAAATATCGGATTTTTTTCTTTCCGAGGGTGTTATCGTAAGTACAAGGTCAAGAATTAAATCAAGAAATGCGGTGTATAACGCTACCGGCTGGCGAACAATTGTTCCCAAAAAATTAAAAATAGTCGTCTTGATTAATAAGGGTTCCGCTTCGGCCTCTGAAATTCTGGCAGGAGCCCTGAAGGATACAAAGAGGGGTGTTCTTCTTGGTGAAACTTCCTACGGGAAAGGCTCGGTTCAGCAGATACAGCCGCTGGGCGAAGGAGGGTTCAAATATACAGTTTCAAAATATTATACCCCCTCCGGTACAAATATAAACAAAATTGGTATCAAACCGAATATTATTGTAAAGGAAGATGAATTTACAGAGGAAGAAATAGCTTCGTATAAGATATTGATTGAAGAAAATCTTGTTGAAAAATTTGTCAACAAAAAGAAACGAGATAAAATATCGGCTTCTGATATAAATAATTTTATAAAAGAACTTAGAAACAAAAAGATTGTACTGAGAGAGAATGTTTTAAAACGCTTGATCAAGAATGAGATAAACAAATACAACAAAAACCCTCCGGTATTCGATCTGGAATATGATATAGTTCTTCAAAAAGCCCTTGAGGTTATAGAGAAGAAAAGATGAGTTTTTTTTCAATTACAGTAAAAACAAACTACAGGGAAGAATTCCTTAATATCACTGAAAGGGTAAAGCGGGAGCTTGCCGGTTCAGGGATTAAAGAGGGACTATGTGTCGTCTATATTCCCCATACAACCGCCGGAGTGACAATAAATGAAGCGGCGGATCCGGCCGTACTCCATGATATTAATATGGAATTGGGCAAGATCGTTCCCCTGAATGACGGCTATACCCATCTGGAGGGAAATTCCGCCGCTCATCTTAAAACGCTAATAACCGGCTCAAGTGTAAGCATCCCTGTAGAAAAGGGGCACCTGAGCCTGGGGAGATGGCAGGGAATATTTTTCTGTGAATATGACGGCCCCAGGCAGCGAACGGTTTATATTAAAATAATTGAAACGAAATAATTTTCTTATCCATTTTTACCGTTACATAAAAGCTGTCTGGTTAATATCTGACGGCGGTTTTATATCAAGCAAGCATTGTTTCTGCTTCAGCAGGTGACAATTTATGCCGAAATATGATAATCTGAAGGAGATCGGGCGGATCAAGTTTTGAAAACCAAAACAGTCCCGGCCTGGTTAATGTATCTACTAAAACAATGCTTTTGGAGAGACGGTTTTGGATGATAGAAAGAAAAGAAGAATAAATGTTTTGAGGGTTCCTGTAGATGTTTTAAGGGAATCTGATATTGAAGAATGTGTAAAAAGTCTTCTGGTTGATGGAGAAAGGCATTACATTATTTTTATAACCCTGAGTGATCTTCTAAGGGCAAGAAGAAGCACGTCCTACTGGCAAATTCTAAACGGAGCCTCACTGGTTCTCCCTGTCTCAAAAGGTATTTTGAAGGGTGCAAAATTTTTAAAGAAAAAAATACCGTCAAGATATCTCCCTTTTTCCTTCATTATCCGATTGATGGGGATCCTTGATAAGTATAGTAAATCCGTTTATCTACTGGGAACAAACAATAAGGATTTACAGACTTCAACAGACAATATAAGAACGTCTTTTCCAAAACTAAAGATAGTCGGACGTCATTCGGGATATTTTTCTCAGAGTGTGGGACAGAATATAGTCCTTGCGGTAAGGAAAGCCTCTCCCTCTCTTCTGCTTGCCGGTAAGGGAATCCCCGGAAAAAGCAAGTGGATACTAAAAAACCGAAAACATTTCAGTCCCGGTATATACCTGTGGTCCGGAGATTGTTTTGATATTTTTTCCGGAAAAAAGAAAAGGATATCAAGCAAGGCTTTCGATAAAGGGCTTGAATTCCTACCATCGTTAATCAAAAAACCCTGGAGGATATTTAGAGTATTCCTTTATTTCTGGTATTTACTCCTTCTCCTTGTTTACAGAATTAGAGGGGAGTGACACTTACAATTCGTATAACTTTAAATATTCGTACAACTCGTGCAACTGATTCTCTACTTTCTTTGTAATTATTTTCCCCACTATATTTCTAAAAAACGGAAAAAAGAGGAGAAATCCAAAAAAATCAGTCAAAAATCCGGGCGTTAGCAGCAATATTGCTCCAACAAAAACACCAGCCATATTTATGAATTCTTTCCCCGGGTACTGGCCTGCTTTCACTTTTTTCCTTATTGCCGACAAAATGCTCAAGGCTTCATTAAAGGCAATAAAACAACCGATAAATCCCGTTGTTGCAGCAATGGCAAGGGTCAAATAATTACCGATCCCGGCCCCTATGGATAACAGCAAAATAATTTCAGCCAGCGGCAGAAGAGAATACAAAAGTGTTAGAAGCAGCAATTTTATGATAAAAGTTTTATCAAAAAACCGTAGCAGTATTTTCGTATTATGCATAAATTATTGTAGCATTTTTTTAAAAGCACAGCAAGAGATCTTTGGAACAGGTGTGAACAGTTAAGAGAGAAGACCCCTCCCCTTTTGAGCCGGAGAGTATTTATGAATTTTCAACTCTTCTTGCTGCTCAATATTCATATGCCCCTATATCTACTATTTTTTCCTGTGGAACTGCAGTTTTATTGAAATCAAGGGTTAACCCTAAATCTATACCATTATTCCGGGCAGGAGAGATGTTTTTGAGTCGAAAATTCAGGGGGGCATCAATAAATTCAGGATTTGCCTTTTGTGACTTTATTTCATTTCCGTATGGATTTTGGGCAGTTCTCCAATTCGCAAAAGCAGTCGAACCGGAATAAGGGGTGTTATGCCAGCGGAATCCTCCTGATGAGTAGATATTATAATCCAGATCATGACTGGCCCAGTTAGTATTATTATCGGCAAATACGATGATATTGTTGGCCGTTTCTGTTCCCTCGTTGACATCAACTATATTGTTTTTAAATTGTAAGCCAATCACATATCGCTCTACCGAAACAGCATCCTGCTCCTGTAAAACTCGCCTGTTATAAATAACATTATTAAAGAAGCGGGCGTTGGTGCTTGGATATCTCCAACCATTCAGCCCGGGATCAAAGCTAAAAATCACCTCGTATTTTCTGTTGGCATAAAACAGATTGTAGGAAATATCGGCATTTATAGAGGCAAGATCATTCAGGCCGTAGGCGTTATTATAGCTTTTATTTCTGCGGATAGTCGGGCAATTTACATGATAACAATCATCCGAGTTCATCTGAATACCGGCGAAACGGTTGCTATAAAAAACGGAATCTTCAACAAGTGGATAGTCAACTGCATGGTCAGGG
>CAZEKV010000067.1:0-12835 GCA_964512945.1 uncultured Spirochaetales bacterium
TGCGCCGATGGTACTGCTTTTAAGTGGGAGAGTAGGTCATTGCCAGGCTTTTTTTATTAATAAAAAAAGCCCCTGGGTGTAGTATTCGCCTACAGGCGAATACGGAACTGCGTAGAGAATCCCGGACGGGATTCTCAGCAGCTTTTTTTTATTAATAATGGCAATGACCGTAGCCGAGTAATTGCCATCGGCAATTACGTGGACGGAGTGCTGAAAGCACGTAGTGAATTGCCAGGCTTTTTTTTATTAATGATCACCGTAAGCCGAGTAATTGCCGGTTACGATTTCAGGCAATCAATAGTTCATGTTCTGAACAACTGTGAAATATTATATAAAAAATGTTATTGTCAAAATTATTTTTCAAAATAATCTTGATCAGCAGGATAAATCTTAATTTCAGAAATAGCCGTATCAGAGTATTTTGTCCCTTTGTAAACTTCTAAAATGGTTAATGTTAGTTCGGAAATCAAACGAGGTTCATCAAATGCAAAATATTGTAGAGACATATTATCTTCAAGATTAATAATCATTGATCTTTTTACTTTATAGTCAGTATACGTTAATTTCATTTTTTTTACCCGATTATTTAATGAAAAGAGCCTTTTGTTTTCACAATAACCATTAATAAAAGCAATACCCTTAATCATATAAGCACCGAGAATTTTTCCACCAGCAATAGTTGGAGTCATAACGATTACTATCGATTCTCCTATGCCGTCATCCGGCTTACCTTCTACCCAGGCAGTTGAAAGATTGTTATCAATTATATTTTTAGCTTGATAATTATGGGATTCCCCTTTTAAGCTTGAACTAGCCCCAACAAATAAATACAAATTTGGCGGTAAAAATACTTCAATATTAAAATCCGGCTCAATGTTCTTATAAGTCATAATTATTTTATTATCGACTAAACGATAGGATGAGGGTTTAACTTTTAATTCATAAGTCATTTGTTCATCTTCTTCTTCAAAATAAGCAGTTCGTTCTTTTAATTCATATTCTGAAAATTCATTAAGATGAACTGTTACTGCTATTGACTGGATATTACCTTTCCAGAAAGCTCCGGTTTTCAGGATGTATCGAACCAGCATAAATGAGTTATTATAATCTATGACATATTCCTGGGAATATGTATTGCGAATTAGCTTTATTTCGCTTTTTTTAAATGTGGTTTGAAAGCATTCAAAAGAATCATTGTCGTACGTTTCAACCTCATCTGAAGTTCCACTTTTTTTATCAGCATTTTTTTGAAATATTTTTAAGGCTTTTTCGTCTTCATATTTGCCTTCATAAGCCTTGAAATCTAAAATAGGGGTTGAATACGCTGCTCTGGTTTTGTTTGGAAAGCCCATCGTTACGTTCTGGGCTTTGCCGGTATTTACGAAAGTATAGTTTACTGCAACTTCATATTTGTTCCTGTACAGATAAATATCTATTGTCTCTTCCAACAGCCTGATATCATTGTTATATATTGGTGTTACAGTTCCACTCTGGGCAGGTATTACAGGCGCGTCATCAGCATAAATAATGCTCGAACAAATAATGATTAATATCAAAGTATATATTGATTTCATTTCTAACCTCACAATCCGCTGAGAATAAGGGAAAACAAAAGAATAGTCAAGACATTATGATCTAAATTTACCTACCGCGCGGCCATAAAGCACTTCAAGGAATCCTATAACCCCTTGGAGTAACCATGAATCCGTTTTTTGTTATAGTAGTGCTTTTGCCGATAATTAATGTTGTCACCATATCAATCCCCTTATCATCGGCAAGGTCTTTCAGGGAAGAAATTCCGACCTTCTGTTCTTTCCTGTAGGCATTCCTGACTATCCCTACAGGAGTTTTACCCGATCTGTATCTTAAAATAATCTTAATTGCCTTTCTAAACAATTCCCGCCTCCTTGTACTTGCAGGATTGTAGAATACAATTACAAAATCCGCTTTTGCTGAATATTTCACACGCCTTAGTATTTCCCTTCTGTCTGTTAATAAATCACTTAATGATATAACAGCATAATCATGCATTAATGGGGCTCCCAGGAGAGAGGCCGAGGCATTGGCAGCAGTTATCCCGGGCAGGATCTTTACCTCTACAGATTTCTTTTTATCTTCAGGCAAAAGCTCAAGGACGAGACCTGCCATACCATATACTCCGGGATCCCCCGATGAAACTACAACTACCGATTTTCCCGAAAGGCTTTCAGCAACAGCGGCTTTCCCCCTTTCCACTTCCTTACGCATGCCGGACGATATGACCTTTTTATCTGCGGTCAGATCAACTATTAATTTTAGATATGAATCATAACCGACTACTACATCTGCAGTCTTAATTGCTCTGACAACCTCCGGGGTAATATGCGAGAAATCCCCCGGGCCGATTCCTGCTATTGTGATTGATCCTCTTCTGCCGCTGCAACTGTTACATTTCCGATTACTGTTTTCTTTATTCTCAGCTTTGTTCTTCGGCCTGCTATTAATGCACATGGCTCACATACTCCTTTCACTCCGATATTCCGGGAAACTACTTCCGAGGTGCTATAATCATTTTTATAATTCAGTATTTCTTCTTTTGTAATAAAAACAAGGGGAAAACCCATATTTTCACAGGCTGCGAGAAGAGCCTCGTCATTTTTTTTTATCCATGCAGTAGCTGCCAATCTTATTTCTCCGGGGGATATCCCGTATTCTCCCATCACCCCCCTTATCGCTTTTTCAATCTCACTGGCCGGGGTATTCCTGCGGCATCCGACACCCACGATTATTTTCCTGGATGTCTCAGTTCTGGTCGTTACCACGGGAAGGGAATCGAGAATCCCGGAAATCCTGTATGTCAGCCGGTTGGCCCCTCCCTCATGCCCGGAAAGAAGGCTTATGGCGAATCTTTTCTCAGAATCGACTGCAATTACAGCCGGATCCGTATACTTGGATTTAATATACGGAGAGATCAGGCGCACGACAATACCCGCCGCCATAAAGAAAATAATCCCCTCGAAGTTGTAAAATATTTTTCCTATTAACGTTTTCAGCTCACCTTTCTCTGCAGGATGGAAAATCTCAGTATTTCCAAGAACTGCTTTTATCAGTTCGGCGGCCTCTTTATTTTCTTCCGATATGATTACTACTGCTAATTTCATTATTCTCCGCTTCTGCATCCGTGGGAAAAATTTTCATCATACAATTTTGATTTTTCATATCTACAGTCAAGAACCCTTCCAATAATTACAAGGGCATGTTTTTTTATCCCGCTTTCTTTAACCCTCTTTGATATATTTTCCAGAGTTCCCCTCAGTATTCTTTGATCGGGCCAGGTTGCCCTGTATATGACGCAAACAGGAGTCTCTGCCGGGCGTCTTTCCGCCATTTTCTCTGCGATCCTTTCAATTTTATCAATACTCAGGAAAAGAACTATAGTACCCCCAATCTTCGATATACTATCAAGGGATTCCCCCTCAGGAAGTCCTGTTCTCCCGGAGACCCTTGAAATTACTATGGTCTGGCTTATTCCCGGCAGGGTTAACTCTCTGTTAATAGCCGAGGCCGCCCCCGAGAAAGAACTAACCCCGGGAACAATCTCAAAAGGGATATCGTTATGCTCACAAAAATCTATCTGCTCCTGTATAGCACTGTAAATCGATGTATCGCCGGTGTGGAGTCTTACGATAATTCCGTCTTTCTGTCTATTTTCCAGATAAATCTTTGTGATCTCACCAAGGGTCATATTTGCCGAATTGTATATTTTTTTTCCTTTTTCCAGCGAATCAATAATCGATTTGTTAACGAGGGAGCCGGCATAAATAATAATCGATGATGAAAGTAAAAAACGATGTCCTTTGACTGTAATCAATTCAGGATCTCCCGGTCCCGCCCCTACAAAACATACCCTCATTTTCTATCTCCGTGTATCAATAATGGCAACAGACAAATTCCCGCCGAGACTGGAATCTATATTCCCAATATTATTCTCAAAATATTCGTTCTGCAAACCCGCTCTACTTACAAAGCCCGTAGAATCTTCAAGCTTTCTGCTTTTAAGATATTCTATTAACTTATCAATATCTCTTCCGATTTTCATAATAACCACTTTGTCAAACAAATCAATATACCCGTCGATAATCTCAGGATTATCCGGTAAAGGAATTATTGCAAGGCGTTCCCGGCCGGAAACAAGGGATGTCTTTAGAATAGCCGCTCCGGCGGAAACGGACGTAATCCCGGGGATAAACTCTATCCTGTTCTCTGGAATCCTTTCACGGATATACCTGTAGAAATAATCCGATACACTGTAAATTGAGGGATCCCCCAGGGTAACAAAGGCGGCCTTTTCCCCGTTCTTTACACCCACTGAAATTCTTGCTGCTTCTTTTTCCCAGAAAACGTTTCCCCCGCCCACAGGATAATTTATTTCGCTAATTACAGTATTATCCTTTACCACGGATTTGATTATCCCCAGAACAAGGGATTCTTTTTTAAAATCAGCCCGCGGCACGTAAATAGTACTTACACTATTTAGTATTTCAACAGCCCTTAGCGTTACAAGCCCCGGATCCCCGGGCCCCGCACCAACAATGTAAATTTTCCCTATCCCAGTATTACTACACATAACCCGATCCATGTTTTCATTTCAGACAGTTCTACAAGATCCGTCTTTACTATCTCTTCGTTTTCATAAGAAAGGTTGCTGCAAACAAAAACCCTCCTGTTTTCCATTCCCCCTTCAAGAAGCCATCGTGCTATTACATCCGGTGTATTATTCTTATCAGTCAGGATAGCCGCATCCCTTTTCTCACCCCGGGAAATCTTTGATAAACCATCAATATCCCGCCCATGGAGATTTACTATTTCTGCATTCTGCCAGACCCTGCCTATCCTTGAATACGCAAGCTGAACACTGCTGATACCGGGAATAACCCTGTATTCATCAGTGTTGTATTTTTCCGAAACGATTCTTAAAAGGCTGTACAACCCCGGATCTCCCGAAACAAGAACAGCGGCAGTCCCTTCCCCCTTCCCGTATCTTTCCATTGCCTCAAAAGCCCCCCCCGGACCGGTAACTACGATTTTCTTTGCACTTACCCTGAAGGGGTCTATCTGTCTCTCCGTTCCAATAACAACATCACACATCCCGACAACCTCAAAAGCCTCGGGAGTAATATAGTTTTTCCCACCAGGTCCGATTCCGACAATATATATCATTTTAAAATCCATAAAAAATTTAACAGCATATTACAATCCGGCTTTCCGCTCCAATCGGCTTTTCCCGGGGTTCTGGTTCCGGCTCTGTCACCGCCGCCGGGAACCCCGGGCCGATTTCCGCTTCAATCCCCGGGAAAAACAAGCCGGAAGGCTTGCTCTCGTTTTCTACCGTAATACTTTTCTGATTTATAGCATAATTCGACACTTTCGCAAACAACCCCTGATGATTAGATATGATTCCCTCTCTAAAAATGTGCAGATATCCTTGATTCGAAGACCAATCAATAGTAAATTGTATACTGCACCAACGTAATGGAGAACATATGGGAAAAATAAAATCCGCTCTGGAAATAGCAATGGGAAGGATCGAGGACATTAAGGGAGATAAATCAGTCTTCGAGAATTACAAATTCAGGCAGGAAGGAAAAAAAATAGCCTCTCAGATTCTGGATAAAAAAGGTGTCGATCTGAAAGAGAAAATAAAGGAATATGGGGGCAGGCAGGCAATAGCTGTGAAAGAGGGCCTATTTGAGGTTCTTTATGCCAATCTTTTTTTACCGAAGAGTGAAATATATGAAAAAGAACTGGAAATACTAAAAAAAGGATTCGTTATTTTAACAAACAACAAAAAACGGGTAGAATTCATTTTTGGGGAAATTGACCGCCTTTTTACTCAATACCTTGAGAATATGAAAAGCTTGAAAGAACACATAGATACCCAGTACGCTCAGGTATTGAGACAAAAAGAAGCGGAGCTGTCAAAAAAAGCAGGCTACGAAGTTCATCTTTCGCCGGAACAGGATCCCGAATACCTTAAACTCTTGCAGAACAACACTTCCCGCCTGAAAGAGCAGTATCAGGATGCCTTGAATAAAATGAAAGGCGAAATACAGCTCATCTTTAAAAAGGAAAATACCTGAAACCTGGCTTCCGTCATCGGGCAATATCGCATATAACAGTAAAGTCGTTAGGCAGGTATCCTTTGATGATTTTTACCCCGGCAAAAATCTTCCCCGCCGTTTTTTCTATTTCCTCAGGAGAATAGTAACAGTATATATCCTCTTTATTTTCCGATGCAGTATCCAGGAGATTAAAAACAACCCTTTGCTTTGCTTTTCTGTAGAAAACAGAAACAGCATGAACCAGAAAATCCCTGTCCTTTCCGGTTTTCAGATTAAATAACCCTGAAGAAAAAACTATATCAAACCCTTTGCCTCCAGAGTTCCCGGAATCCGGAGTCTCTGAAAAAAGATCATGGACGAAAAACTCACCCCCTGGATTTTTTGCCCTTGCACCGGTTATCATTTTTTCAAGGATATCAATTCCCGTATACTCAACATTAATTCCCCGGTTTTTTATATAGGAATACAAATCTCCAAGCCCGCATCCCACATCAAGGAGTGAACGGTTTTTCACATCGACATTCTCAATAAAAACCCTGAAGCGTTTTAACTGAGCCTCTCTATTTTCCCAGTTAAGTATTTGATGGTTTTCCTTGTATTTATCCAGCCTCGGTTCGTAATGGGATTTTATAATCCCCTTATCTATTGCCATAATATTAATTAGCCCTGTAGCAATGACAGTCAGGAAATTTTTCAGGACAGGGCCATACAGCAGCCTCGTAAACCCTGTACTTTTTTATAAATCCGCAGGGACGATATGTCATCTTGGCCTGTCTGAGCCCCGGATCCCCGAGATCCTGTTCACGGTTTATATATTTACATTGACATGGAAGAATTGAGGCAAAAGCCCTGTTGATAAACTGGTACAGCCCCTTATAGGTATCCAGAGCCTTTTCAAAATGAACAACAAAGCATTTTTTATCACATATCGATTCACCGAGGACATAGGCCGAGGGTATACCGTCAACATAGTAAACGTAACCGCATAAACCAAGAACATCTTTTTTTTCCAGAGCCTCTTTTGCTGCCTCAAAATCCCCACTGCGGGTTTTGTTCCACTCGTCAAGAATCCTGAAGGCATCGCCCTTCAGATCCTCGGTGAGAAGTTTTTCCTCATAGTTATAGTTATTTATAAAGGCATTAACCAGATTCCGCTTTTTGTGATACTTTTTTCCTGCCAGCTGTGAAAGATCCTTACGAAGATAGAGATAATCAAAATTATCACGATCCTCGCTAACACAATAATTCCACTGTTCAAGAAGAACACGCCTTGCGTCGGAATGGGAGGCGGCGAGATTTTTTATATAGTTATGGGTTTTGAAGAGATCAGCGAGGATTTCCCTGTCGGGGAGGCCGTCAGGAAGCATAAAAAAAGTTTCGGACCCCTTTTTCCCTGAAATAATATAACTATTCTTATTCAGGCGGCTTACCCTGTATCCATAGGTTTTTCTAAAAAGATATAGATTGGCAAAAGTAAATTCCGAAACCCCGTCCTTTAAGAGAGAAAGATGGGAATGAAGCTCCGGCCTCATTTTTAGATTTATCGGCTCAAATTCCGGATAATTTTTTATCACCATGGTGACTAATATAAGAATAATTATTTTTTTAAGCAATAACAAATATAAAATACCGGCAAATAGAAGCCTGGATACAAAGGATATGAACCTGCCCGATTAAAACAGAGCAGCAGGTAAGCCGAAATTTTATTAAAACGAGGTTTAACTATGAGTAAACAGAAACGACGTCGATACGGCGCAGAATCCAAAAAAATGCAGTAGCATTAGCAAATGAGGCAGGCGGAAGTTGCTTTCGTATCAAGAAACATTTTTTTTCTAGTTTCTTTGAAAGTATTCAAATACCTGAGACATTTTTTTCTAATCTTTTTTCCAGTTATAACGATTTAAATCACGCTACGGAAATGGACACCCATTTCTGTAACAAGTATTTTTTAAGTTCTACTCTTAATCTTTAAATGAACCATCTCCTCTTCTTTGATGCTGGCTTAACCAATGTCCACACTCCGGGCATTTCTTGATAAATAAACCAACATTCCACGAGAAAAGAATGTTGTAAGTTAGAGTTATTGGCGATCTCAATAGTTTTATAATACCTAATCTTGTACATACATCACAATCACGACAGTGTCCCATAATAATCCTCCAGTGAGCTATAATTTTATGATGTTGAGAATCTCTTTTTGAAACCCAACGCAAAAGTCAGTAGCGACAATTAATAGTCCTCTGAACTGACCTATTAAGTAATCATTCTACTTTGAACAATTACTTACCGTTTAATTTTTTACCTCCTTATTCCTATAGACTTTCCGTTTGCCGAGAGGTTTTTACCAAACGACCCGGGAAAAATGCAGTCTCGGGAAGACAGAGCGGTATTAGCATAACGAGCCTGTAGCCCCCCCCCGTTTTACAATACATTTTTCGTCCTCCCGATCTATTTAAATTTTATCATGGTTAATCCGGAAAGAACAGCCTTTTTGCATTTTTTCTGCAGGCTCAATTGTGCAGCAATGCCAGCAGGAGGTAATAATTGATTCCGTATACTGGCCTGGAAGAACATCAATAGAATTCTCCCGGAAGAGAGTAAAAATAATCATAGGTTTTTTCGAGGCTTGAAATGGAAATCCTTTCATTAACCCCGTGAAGCA
Source organism: uncultured Spirochaetales bacterium (assembly GCA_964512945.1). Lineage (GTDB taxonomy): Bacteria > Spirochaetota > Spirochaetia > CAZEKV01 > CAZEKV01 > CAZEKV01. Next base: position 8,764 of record CAZEKV010000067.1, read on the forward strand.
TCTTTGAGTATTCCGAGAATGTCATATTATCATCGAAAAGGGCAAATCCATAGACCACGGTACCATGCTGCCTCCAGTAACGCCCATCGGAAACCGCACTCATCATAACAGGAGCCAGATCAACGCCCGGATAAACCCTGTTGAGAATCTTTCTGGTTGCCCCCATTAAAGTTGTATCGTCTGGAGATATATTCGAGGGAAAAAAATCTATAAAATCTATAGAGACCTTATCCGCCAATTCTCCAAGGATTTTTTCGAGGATTTCACGGATATCGGCCTTTGTCTGCCCGGGCAGGATCCTTATATCCAGATCAATGAAACCCCTGTCCGGAATAATATTGATCTTCCGACCCGCCTCAAGTCTGCCGGGGTTAATGGTCATTCTCGAGGCTGCATGAAGGATTCTTGCCTTGCCCGGATTCCCGGAAAAAATTTGCTTTAAGCCCTTTTTTAAGCCGGAAGAACTATTACAGAGTAAACGGGTTGTAATTCTTTTTACCAGATGCCTTACCATGGTCTTATACTGAGGGGTAATTACCGGTTTTTCTTTATAATCAGCAATCTTTTTCCCGGCTTTTAGTATTTTGTAAAAAGCATTATCAGAATTATAGGGCATACTCCCGTGTCCGGCAGTTCCCTTTACGCTGAGTCTTACCCAGGCGACCCCCTTTTCACCAACCGAGATTGTAATACAGGGGCCTTTCCTTCCATCAATAAAAAATCCCCCGAGTTCGGTAATCATGTAATCAACCCTTACCTTTTCGAGGTGGTTTTCAACGAGCCATCTGGCCCCAAGCAGCCCCGAGGATTCTTCATCCGCCACAGCAAGGAAAATCATGTCCCCCCTCTGGGCTCCCTTTTGTGATATCCTCTCGGCAAATGCCACAGCGGAAGCGGCAGTTATATTCAGCATATCAACACAGCCCCTTCCGTAGATATAGCCGTCTTTTATGACAGCCTTAAAAGGATCGCAGCTCCATCTGTTCCTGTCTGCCGGGACAACATCCATATGCCCCATAAACATCAAAGAAGATGCCGAGGGATCCGTTCCGGGAATACGTACAAGAAGATTACCCCTGTTCGGTTTTGAAAAAAGGATTTCACTATCAATCCCATAGGAATTAAAAAAAGACTTAAGGGTTTCTGCAGATTTTGTTTCATTACCCGAGGCAGGAGAACCATTATTTACGCACCGGTTCCTTATCATTTCAGAAAGAAGAGGAATTACCTTTTTCTCAACAATTTTCCCGGAATCCACAGGTTCCATCGTATCACCTAAAATTTTATCATTCAAGCAAAATCCCCGGGCAAAGAAATATCAGCCCTAAAAGCCCCGGAGCCTCATGTCTCTTAAAGTGAACCATACAGGCAGCCGAAGGGGTGTGGGAATCTTCTATTACAATCATCTCAGGCATTACAGGAAGCGGAGCGGAATATCGATAATCTAGAAAGTAAACCTGTCCGTAAAAATAATGGAATCCCTCCCCGTAATATCGCAAATTACCGATTCTTCAACATCAACATCGGGTGCGGCGGGTGGATCACCGTAGGAAAACTGAATGGGATAGGTGTCGAGGGTTACCGTATGAACGGCTCCAGGGGCAAGATCAAAGCCTGCCCAGCCCTGGCCGAGGGGTTCAACCCTGATGTCTGTGGCAGCTGTATTATTTTCAAATTCGTAATCCGCCCTGTCCAAACCGCAGGACAGGAGTGTTAAAACGAGAAAGAATAGTATCAACCTGTACATCACCCACCTTCCTTACCCCCATAATATCACATAATAAGATATTTTTCAAAAAGGGGTTCGGTGGGGGAGGGTGAAAAACGCAGAGTACAGGCGATGAGTTGTTTTAGTGCAAAAATACTTGACCTACGCACTAAAATATTTTACATTCTTGAGTGATGAATAATTTTAGTGCAATAAAACATGTCTTGAATGGATAAAAGCAGGGTTTTTCTATCAGAACTGGCAGAAATACGACAGGGATACCAATTTCGTAAGAAAATTTATGATGTTCCAGATGCTCCTGTAAAAGTCGTTCAAATGGCAAATATCGTAAAAGGTGAAAAAATCGATTACCGAAATCTTGCTAAAACAGGGGAAAATGGATTCAAACCCGGGCATTTTTTAAAAAATGGGGATATCCTCTTCTGTGCTCGGGGGGTGAATAATTATGCCGTTTTTATTGATGAGGATATCCATAACACCATTGCTGTGTCGCAGTTCTTTATCATAAGAACAAACAAAGGGATACTGCTTTCAGCTTATCTTGCGTGGTATTTAGGCCGGCCGGAAGCAATCGCATATTTTAAAGCCAATACTTTGATGAGTACCGTGCCGCTTATAAACATAAAAACGATTAGAAGTCTAAAAATTCCTGTCCCTCCAATGGCAAAACAGAAAACTATTGCGGAAATTTACAGGCTCAAAAAAAAGGAGTATGAGTTAATGGAACAAATAGTCAACAAAAAAGAAAAAATGCTCAACGCTATTTTGCAAAAAAGCATAAACAATATGGAGTTACCATGACAGATAATATCACCCCTATTTCTCAAGACGAAATTAATAATATCCTCTGGAAAGCCTGCGACACTTTCCGGGGGGTTGTTGATCCGTCCGAATATAAGAATTATATTCTGGTTTTTCTTTTTATTAAATATCTCTCCGATTTGTGGAAAGATAAAAAAGAGCAGTACGAAAAACAGTACAAGGGCGACAGGATACGGGTTAAACGGGCACTTGCTCGCGGACGTTTTGTATTACCCAAAAATTGTGATTTTGATTTTCTTTACGCAAGCCGTAACGAAAATAATATTGGCGAGCTTATCAACATCGCACTTGAACAAATTGAAGAAAGCAATAAATCAAAACTCGAAAATGTTTTCCGTAATATTGATTTCAATTCCGAAGGTAATCTCGGACGGACCAAAGAGCGTAATCAACGTCTAAAACATTTAATAGAAGACTTTGCAGATCCTAAACTCAACCTGCGCCCGTCTATTATCGGCAACCGTGATATAATTGGTGCTGCTTATGAATATCTGATCTCACGTTTTGCGGCCGATGCCGGAAAAAAAGGGGGCGAATTCTATACCCCCGGTGAAGTCTCGACACTCCTGGCAAAATTATTAAAGCCAACAGAGGGCAGTGTTATTTGTGACCCTACCTGCGGTTCCGGCTCTCTGCTTATTAAGGTTGCCGATGAGATCGGGAGCAATAACTACGCTCTTTTCGGCCAGGAAAGCAACGGCAGCACATGGGCACTCTGTAAAATGAATATGTTTCTGCACGAAAAAGACAACGCCCAAATTGAGTGGGGCGATACCATTCGTAATCCCAAATTGATAGAAAAAGATTCCTTAAAAAAGTTTGATATTGTTGTTGCCAATCCCCCGTTTTCCCTGGACAAGTGGGGCGCAGATAAGGCGGAGAGTGACACCTATAAACGATTTTTCCGCGGCACACCGCCCAAAAGTAAGGGAGATTACGCCTTTATCAGCCACATGGTTGAAACCGCTGTTGCAGATTCCGGCAAAGTAGGTGTTGTAGTTCCGCACGGTGTTCTTTTCCGTGGAGCTTCGGAAGGTAAAATCCGCCAGAAATTTTTAGAAGAAAATTTAATAGAAGCGGTTATCGGTCTGCCTGCAAACCTCTTTTTCGGAACAGGTATTCCCGCAGCCATTATCATCTTCAACAAAGGTAAGGGGCGCCGAAAAGATGTGCTCTTTATTGATGCCAGCCGTGAATTTGAATCAGGCAAGAATCAGAATAAACTGCGGGAAAAGGATATCAAAAAGATTGTAGCTACTTATAACAAGTTTAAGACCATCGATAAATACTCCTACCGTGCCACATTTGAAGAAATCAAAGAAAATGAATTTAACCTGAATATTCCCCGTTATGTGGATACCTTTGAGGAAGAAGAGGAGGTGGATATCCCGGCAACACAAAAAGAGATTGAGGAACTGGAAAAAAAGCTATTGGCCGTGCGCGGCAGGATGAATAAATTTTTAAAAGAATTGGGGTGGTGATTATGGCATTATACAAAAACCGATATCGTATAGAATCCGT
>CAZEKV010000068.1:0-12696 GCA_964512945.1 uncultured Spirochaetales bacterium
TGGAGAAACTTTTGTAACGAGGAAAATCACCCGTGCTGTTTCCCGTATAAAACTTGGGTTACAGGAGAGGCTATATATAGGAAATCTTGATGCAAAAAGAGACTGGGGTTTTGCAGGAGATTATGTTGAAGCGATGTGGCTTATGATGCAGAAGGAAACACCCGAGGATTATGTTATAGCCACGGGGGAAACACATACAGTAAGAGAGTTTGTAAACCTTGCCTTCAAAGAGGCAGGGATTGAAATTGGATGGAAAGGGAAGGGAATAAAGGAAAAAGCCTTTAATAAATCAACCGGTAAAGCAGTTGTCGAAATTGATACCGACTATTTCAGACCAACAGAAGTTGATCTCTTATTAGGTGATCCGTCAAAGGCCAAAAAAAAGCTTAAGTGGGAACCAAAAATTCGCTTTGCAGAACTTGTTAGAATTATGGTAAAAGCGGATCTTGAAATTTATAAAAAAGATCTCTATCTAAAAGAAGGCGGATACAAAGTTAATAATTATCATGAATAAGAATAGTAAAATTTATTTAGCAGGACATACAGGATTGGTTGGTTCGGCAATTTTAGGGGAATTGGCCAGAAGAAATTACTGTAATATTATTACAAAAACACATCGTGAGCTTGATTTGACAAATCAAGAAGAAGTTAACAGGTTTTTTAAAACAAAAAAACCGGAATATGTATTTCTTGCTGCGGCAAAAGTCGGTGGAATAAATGCAAATAATACCTATAAAGCGGATTTTATTTATATTAATACATCGATTGCATTAAATGTGATACATAGTGCATATAAGTACGGTGTTAAAAAACTTCTAAATATGGGTTCTTCTTGTATTTACCCAAAATATGCCGAGCAGCCCATAAAAGAAGAATCCTTATTAACCGGAAAGCTGGAACCTACAAATGAACCATATGCAATAGCAAAAATAACAGCTATTAAGATGTGCAGATACTATAACGAACAATACGGAACCAATTTTATTTCAACGATGCCGACAAATCTATATGGACCAAATGATAATTTTGACCTCGTCACTTCACATGTTTTACCTGCTCTGCTGAGGAAAATACATGAAGCAAAAATAAATAAAACTCCTGTAACCCTCTGGGGTGATGGAACTTCCAGAAGAGAGTTCCTGTATGTTGAGGATCTGGCAAATGCTGCTGTTTTTTTGATGGAAAAATATTCTTATCTTGATATTGGCGAATTTATAAATATCGGTACAGGGTTAGATGTTACAATAAAAGAGCTTGCTGAAATTATAGCTGGAATTGTGGAATACAATGTTAGTATTAACTGGGACAGAGATATGCCGAATGGAACTCCCAGAAAAGTACTTGATGTCAGAAAAATAAACGGGTTTGGGTGGGAGCCAAAAACCGGTCTTACAGAAGGGATCAAAAAAACATACGATTGGTATTTAGACGATAGAAAAGATGGCAGAAAGCCGTTATGAAAATACTGATTACCGGTACAGCGGGCTTTATAGGGTTTCATCTTGCCAGAAAATTGATTGAAAGGGGAGATAAAGTAACAGGGCTTGATTCAATAAATAATTATTATGATCAAAGTTTAAAATATGGTAGATTAAACGAGACCGGTATCAAGAAAAATAGAATTAAGTATGGTCGGGTTGTAAAATCAGAGAAATATTCAAATTACTGCTTTGTACAGTTAAAACTTGAGGATAAAGACGGGCTTAACAGTCTTTTTGAAAATGAAGAATTCGATGCTGTTTGCAATTTAGCAGCTCAGGCGGGGGTCAGATACAGTATTATAAATCCTCATTCTTATATTACCAGTAATATTGAAGGATTTCTTAATGTCCTTGAGGCCTGCAAGAAATACAACGTAAAAAATCTTTCATATGCCTCAAGTTCAAGCGTTTATGGGTTAAATACGGAGTATCCCTTTAGTCCTCATAGGGGAGCAAGTCATCCTGTTAGTTTATATGCCGTTTCTAAAAAAACAAATGAATTAATGGCACATACATATAGTCATTTATATGGGATTAAAACAACCGGGTTAAGATTTTTTACGGTTTATGGCTCCTGGGGCAGGCCGGATATGGCTCTTTTCCTTTTTACAAAAGCGATAGTTGAGGGAAGACCAATAGAGGTTTTTAATGATGGAAATATGGAAAGGGATTTTACCTATATCGATGATATTATTTCCGGTGTAATTAAAGTAATTGATAATCCAGCCGTAAGAAATGAGGAGTGGGATTCAAATATTGCCGATCCTGCAAGTTCTTCTGCTCCATATCGAATCTTCAATATAGGAAAGGGAGCTCCGGTAAAATTAATGGATTTTATAGAAGCAATAGAAGAAGTTCTGGGAAAAAAGGCAAAGAAAAATTTTTTGCCTATTCAGCCCGGGGATGTTCCTTCGACTTTTGCAGACACGAAAAGTCTATCAACAACTTTTGGGTATGAGCCTGCTACGAGTATAAAACAGGGTATAGCGAATTTTATTGACTGGTATAGGGAATATTACAAAATCTAAAAGAGAGTATTATTTGCGAAAAGACTTAATACTTATTGAGGAAGAAAATGAACAGATTTTTAAAAAAACAACTGGATAAAAACGGTTTTATTCTTGGAAGCTGGATTAATACAGGAAGTTCGGTTGTTGCAGAAATAATGGCAGCTTCAGGTTTTGATTTTCTGGTTGTTGATGTAGAACATTCTGCAGTGGATATTGAAAAATCTCAAAGAATTTTCCAGGCAATTAATGCAGTGAAAAATGATTGTGTTCCAATGGCTCGTTTGTCGGGAAACAGTTATTCTGAGAACAAGAGATATCTGGATGCAGGAGCAATGGGATTAATTGCTCCCCTTGTTAATACAGAGAAAGAGGTTGATATTCTGGTTGATTCCGTAAAATACCCCCCAACTGGAAAAAGAGGTGTCGGGTACGGCAGGAGTCATGGCTATGGTTTTGACTTTTCTAATTACATGGCCGTGGCAAATAAGGAAACCTTTGTCTGTATTCAGCTGGAGCATATTTTAGGTGTTGAAAATATTGACAGCCTGCTATCAAACAAGAATATTGATGCAGTTTTCATTGGCCCCTATGATATGACCGCTTCTATGGGAATTACAGCAGATTTTGAAAATCCTGAATACAAGAAGGTCTGTAAGACTATACTGAAAAAATGCAGGGAGTATGATATTTTACCAGGAATTCACGTTGTGCAACCAGATCCGAAAGAAGTGAAAAAAAGACTCTTTGAAGGGTACAGGATGATTGCGTATAGTCTTGATATTACAATGATAGGAAAATCTTGCAGAGAGGGGTTAAAGGAAATTCGAAAGGAAAGGGAAAATGGGTAGATATAAAATATTGATAACAACGGTCCCTTTTGGAGAAATAGATCCCGCACCAATTAAAGCTCTGGAAAGTGAAGAGAAATGTAAGTTTGTTATTAATCCTGTTGGCAGGAAATTATTGGAAAATGAACTAAGGGATATGATTTCAGATTATGATATTCTTATTGCAGGAACGGAGCCTATAACAAAAAGTGTAATAGAAAATGCCCCAAAGTTGAAATTAATTAGCAGAGTTGGCATTGGGCTCGATAATGTGAGTTTGAGAACCGCAAAAAAAAGAGGTATAAAAGTATCGTATACTGCAGATGCTCCTGCTCCGGCTGTAGCAGAATTAACAGTTGGACATATGTTAAACCTTTGTAGAGCTATTAGCTATGTTGATCGTAAAATTCGCGCTGGCCGATGGAAACGGATCATGGGCTGCCGCCTTCATAATTTGACAATTGGAATAATTGGTACGGGAAGAATAGGTAGAAAAGTTATTCATTTATTGCAGGGCTTTTCCCCAAAGAGAATATTAGTAAACGACATTAACCCGGACAATCATTTATATGATCTATACAATGCAGTAAGTGTAGATAAGGAATTTATCTATAGGGAAGCGGATATAATCTCTTTGCATATTCCTTTGAATAATGCAAATAAAGATTTAATAAAACTAGGCGAGATGAAAAAAATGAAAAGGTCATCTTTTTTAATAAACACCTCCAGGGGAGGGATTGTTAATGAAAAGGATTTATATAAGGCATTGAAGAAAAATATAATTAAAGCGGCCGCAGTTGATGTTTATGAAAGAGAACCTTACCATGGCGAATTAACGAAGCTGGATAATTGTCTTTTATCCTGCCATTTGGGTTCCTGTACTGAGGATTGTCGGTTTGATATGGAACTAAAGGCAACAGAAGAGGCTATCCGTTTTATTAACGGGATACCTCTGGAAAATGAAATTCCCGAAGAGGAATATGAAAAAGAAAAGGAGCTGGAGTGATGCTGGAGAATAAAGTTGTTTTAATTACCGGAGGGACGGGCTCTTTTGGTAAGAAATTTGTCAATAGGATTCTTGAAGAATATAATCCGAGAAAGATAATCATATATTCCAGAGATGAATACAAACAGTTTATTATGAGAAATTTACTGGAAAAACATGGTAATAAATTGAGATATTTTATTGGTGATGTAAGAGATAAAGACAGATTATACAGAGCCTTCGAGGGTGTGGATTATGTAGTGCATGCGGCAGCACTCAAGCAGGTTCCGGCATGTGAATATAACCCCTTTGAAGCTGTTAAAACAAATATACATGGGGCTCAGAATATTGTAGATGCTGCAATTGATAGAGGTGTAGAAAAAGTTGTGGCTCTTTCAACCGATAAAGCAGTAAATCCTATTAATTTATATGGTGGAACCAAATTAGTGTCAGACAAGTTGTTTATTGCTGCAAATGCATATTCCGGATCAAAGAATACAGTTTTTTCAGTTGTGCGTTACGGAAATGTTGCAGGCAGCAGGGGATCCGACATTCCATTTTTTAAGGAAATTGTTGATAGCGGCAAAAAAGAACTTCCCATAACGGATTTTAGAATGACCCGTTTCTGGATTACCCTAGATGAGGCGGTTGACCTTGTTTATAAGGCTCTAAAGGAAAGCAAGGGAGGAGAAACCTACATTTCAAAAATATCTTCTTTTAAGATCGTAGATCTGGCAAAAGCCTTTTCGGACTCCATAGAGTTGAAAGAAGTAGGAATCAGGGAAGGAGAAAAACTCCATGAAGTAATGATAACCGAAAGCGATTCTTTCTCCACATACGAATATGACAGGCATTACATAATTTATCCCCAATTTGACTGGTGGAAGATTGGTGAGCACTTGATTCCAGACGGAAATCCTGTGGAGCCGTTTTTTAATTATTCATCCGACAGAAACTCTGAGTGGATGAATGTTAAAGATATTCGAAATGAGCTGGCAAATATGGGAATTGTAAAAAAATGAAACATTTATCTTATGGCAGGCAGTGTATTGATTCAGTTGACATTGCATCAGTTGTTGATGTATTAAAATCAGATTTTTTAACTCAGGGTCCCATGGTTGAGGAATTCGAAAAAGCACTTTGTAAATATACGGGTGCAAAGTTTTGTATTGCAGTTACAAATGGTACGGCGGCTCTCCATCTTGCTGTTCGCGCATTAAATATTGAAAGGAATAGAGAGGGAATTACAACACCCCTGACATTTGCTGCAACAGCAAATTCTATGGAATATAATGGTTTAAGAACAATTTTCGCTGATATCGAAGAAAAATCCTATAACATCGATCCTGAAAGGATTAATAATAAAATTACCGATAACACCCGATTGTTGATTCCTGTTCATTTTACGGGACGTGCCGCGGATATGAAAAAAATTAGTAATATTGGAAAAGAGAACAGCTGTTTTATTATTGAAGACGCTTCACATGCTATTGGTTCTGAATATCGAAACGGAAAAAAAGTCGGCAGCTGTTGTTATTCAGATATGACAACTTTTTCATTCCATCCCGTTAAGACAATCACAACGGGCGAAGGCGGCGCTGTAACAACGAACAATCAAGAACTTTATGAAAAACTCAAAATGTTAAGAACCCATGGAATTACCAGAGAAAAAAAAGATCTTGCGGTAAATCCGGGGCCATGGTATTACGAAATGCAGAAGCTGGGTTTTAATTATCGCCTTCCCGATATAAATGCGGCGCTGGGTGTTTCTCAATTATCAAAAATCAACACTTTCCGTAAAAGGCGTAATGAAATTACGGCGATGTACAATGATGCTTTTGGAAATATAGAATGGCTGGAAGTTCCACTGGCAGAAGCTGGTTCCCTTTTTTGTTTCCATTTATATGTTCTTAAAATTGACTATTTTAAAATAAATAAAACAAGAAAGACTGTAATGGAAATTTTACACGGGAAAGGAATTGGTACACAGGTTCATTATATACCGGTGTATTCACACCCCTATTATGAAAGAAATACGGGTACTCAAAGAATGATTTTCCAGTTACTGAAGAGTATTATGAAAAAGCATTAACCATTCCTCTTTTTTATTCGATGAGTGATAGTGAGGTAAGGGCTGTAATAAAGGGGGTTCTTGATTTAGAAAATGAGTAAGATAATTGCAATAATACCGGCCAGGGGTGGAAGTAAGAGAATCCCCCGAAAAAACATCAAAGAGTTTTGCGGGAAACCGATAATTGCGTATTCTATTGAGGCTGCGAAAAAGGCAGGATGCTTTGATGAAATAATGGTTTCTACTGATGATACAGAAATTGCAGAAATCTCAAAAAAATATGGAGCTGCTGTTCCATTTTTTAGAAGTGAAGAAAATTCAAACGACCATGCCGGTCTTTCAGAGGTCGTTGTTGAGGTTTTAAATGAATATAAAGGGCGAAACATTAGTTTTGAATATTTTTGTTTAATTTTACCGACTGCCCCATTTCTGGAAGGTGAAATACTTTTGAAGGGATTTAAAGATTTAAAAGAAAAGAAATATTCATCTATATTTCCGGTTGTAAGGTTTTCCTTTCCAATTCAAAGGGCATTGAAAATCAAAAAAAATAGAGTCTTAATGTTCTGGCCGGATCAATATAACAAACGTTCCCAGGATCTGGAGCCGGCATATCACGATGCAGGACAATTCTATTTTGCCAGAACGGATTCGTTTTTAAATTACAAAAAGCTATATACGGATAATTCAGGATATATAGTTTTAAGCGAAACAGGCGCACAGGATATTGATTCTATGGAAGACTGGATTTTGGCAGAAGCGAAGTACAAATTAAATGCTAAAAAGTAGTAAAATTGTAATATTAACAGAAGGCGGCTATAGATTTGGCCTGGGACATATGTCTCGATGTTTTTCGCTATACCAGGCTTTAAAGAGAAAAGTGAGGAATGTAAAACTAATTGTTCACGGTGATTCTGCCGTTGAAAAATTATTTACAGGAAAACAAATAAGTTATTACAACTGGAAAGAGGAGTATAAGAGAACAATCGAGTTTCTAAGAAATTCAGATATTGTTGTCATTGACTCATACTATGGGGATAGAAAATTTTATGAGCGGTTTACAAAATATGCCAAAACTGGAGTTTTTTTTGATGATGATCTAAGGATGGAATATCCCGAAGGATATATAATAAATCCAGCATTGAATGCAAAAATGGTAAGCTATAATTTTGGCTCGAATCATGTTTACCTTTTGGGCTCAGAATATCAAATTTTACAAAAAACTTTGTGGAGAAGAAAAAGATATCATATAAATGAAAAAATTACGAATATTCTAATAACGTTTGGTGCTGCTGATCTGACCGGAACGACGTGTAAGGTGTTAAGTTTTTTGGTAAATAAATATTCGGGCATAACAAAAAAAGTTGTTATAGGAAGATGGTTTGAGAATAAAGCAAAAATTGAAAAAGCTGCTGATAATAATACGCAAATTATTAATTCACCAAATCCCGTAAGGATGATAAATGAAATGAGAAAATCTGATTTAGTAATAACTGCCGGTGGACAAACTCTATATGAAAGTGCCTGTGTCGGTATTCCCGCTATTGCTGTTTTAACTGCGGGAAATCAGGATAACAACATTACAGGATGGAATAAAGCGGGGTTCATAGAATTTGCCGGAAAGGCTACTGACAACATGTTTTTTGACAATCTTGAAAGAGGAATTAATTTATTACGCGACAGGAAAGAGCGACTGAAACGTAGTAATATAGGCACCACACTTGTTGACGGGAAGGGTGTTGAACGAATTGTTAAAGTTTTATTGAAGGGCTAAAATTGGGCTTTCGGATCATTCGCTGGAAAATGATGCTGCTATAGCAGCCGTAGCACTGGGTGCAGAAGTTATTGAAAAGCATATCATCCTTGATAGAACAATGGGAGGGCCCGATGCTCATTTTTCGATTGAACCCGAGCAGTTTGGGTTGCTGGTCAATTCAATAAGGAATGTTGAAAAAGCACCTGGAAGTGTAACCTATGAGATTGGCGAAGAGGCTTTAAGAAACAGGAAATTTTCCAGGTCATTGTTTGCTGTTAAAAACATTAATAGAGGCGAGTTTTTTTCTAATGAAAATATAAGATCGATTAGACCGGGTGATGGGATAAGCCCAAAGTTATAGATGTATTAATTGGAAAAAAGGTTAATAGGGATATAAAAAGAGGCGAACCTATAGCCTGGAATATGATTGAATAGGGGTTTTTCGTTTGCCGGTATACAGACGTATTTACAAATTTAATTTTGCTTATGTAACAAGGAAGGATTTTTTTTGAGTCTATTAAAAAAATCGAGCAAATTATCTGTTGTTTATAGTTTTGGAAATATTTTTCAGCGGGAAGCCGGGGTCGGATAATAAAAGGGTTAAATGAGGACGAAAAGAGGATACCTTTATATTTTAAATATTGAAAAGGAAGTAAATGGAAAAGAATAAGATATTAAGATTGATCTCAGTTTTATCAAGAAACATGAAAATAAAATTTATGGGGTTGATTGTACTAATGACAGTTATCTCATGTTTTGAAACCCTGTTTTTGGCAGTTCTTTCTTTCTTTGCCTCAACAGTTGCAGCACCTGATAAATCTTTGGGCATGATAAAGAAGTTTTTCCCCGGAGGAATACCTTTGGTAGACATGCCTGCTACATCAGAAAATTTATTGGTTATTTTAAGTGTTTTATGCCTTGTTTGTATTATTTTTAAAAGTATATTTGATTATATTTATATTTCTTATAAAACAAAATTCGGCGTATCTTTAACGGGATATATAGGGGAAGAACTGTTAAAGGGTTTTATTCATTTACCTTATGAAGAGGTTGTGAATAGAAATACTGCAGATCTAATTCTAATGGTTGAATGGAGAGTTCATGTTGAAACCTTTGTCAAAAATATAACAATGATGCTAAAAAGTCTGATTTTGGTAATAACAATAATTTTAGCACTTTTTGTAATTAACTACATGGTTATTGTTGTCTTAATTGTTTTTGGCCTTTCAGGTTTTTTTCTTTTCAAATTAATAAGGAAACTGATTGATAGGGAAACTAAAAAAGCAAGGGGTTCTGTTGAGTCGGCGCATAGAAATGTCTCCAAAATAATTCACGGCATCAGGGATATAAAGCTGCAATTAAAGGAAGGTTTTTTCATAAGAAAATTTAAAAATGATATTAATGCCTATTTAGAACATAGGGTTAAAATGGATATTTATACAAAGTTTTCTTCCTGGGTAATGGAGATTCTTGTTTTTTTGCTTTTTACAGTGTTTTTCTGGGTTATCTTCTTTGTTTATAATATTAACATTATAGACATTGTAGGAGTAATTACCTTTGCGGGGGTTGGCGTTTTTAAGATTTCTCCTTCGGTTGTTTTGGTGGTAAAGAATTCGGTATCCATGAGAGAGAATTTGTCCTATATTTCAAAGATTCTGGATTGCTTTGACGAATTTCAGGAATATAAAATTACGGGAAGAACTGGAAATGATAAAATAAATAAAATTTCAGAAATAAAAATATCACACTTATTTTTTAAATACGAAAAAAGTAATTTTAATATTCTGGAAGGTATTAACTATACTTTCAAAGCAGGTGAAAGTGTTGGAATAATTGGCAACTCCGGTTCGGGAAAGAGTACTCTGATAAATTTAATGACGGGCTTGCTTAAGCCAGAAAAGGGTGAAGTTTTTATCAATAATATTAAGACTGAATTGTTTGAGAATAACGAATGGAAAAAAGTTATTGGGTATGTTTCTCAGGATCCATATATTCTGGATGGAAGTATTGCTGAAAATATTTCTTTTGGACAAAAAGTAGATGTCGATAAAGTACTCCTCTGCTGCAGGAAAGCAAAAATTTTATCTTTTATTGAAACGCTGCCGGAGGGAATTTATACTAGAATAGGCGAATTTGGAACTAATTTTTCGGGGGGACAGATACAAAGAATTGCAATAGCCAGGGTTTTGTATAATGATTCAAAAGTTTTGTTTTTTGATGAAGCGACAAGTGCTCTGGATATAAAAACGGAAAGAGAAATTATGAAAACAATATTATCATTGAAAAACGAGGTTTTAAATATTATTGTTTCTCATCGGCTTAATTCTCTCAAAAATTGTGATATAATTATATGGCTGGAAGATAATAAAATAAAGAAGTATGGAAGACCGGAAGAAATTCTGAAAAAATTCAAAGAAAAGTCCAAACTTGAAGATAAGTTTTAAATCTGCAGGAATTCATGTTTCTCCTAAAACCCCCGGCATGGAAGGAGCGGTGTTTTTAGATAAAGGATATAAGCGGAAGCAGATTTTAGACAGGGAACCGGAAATTCAAGCTGTAAATTTGTTTGAAGTAACTGTTTCGATCCGGGGTTTTCGTTATAAACAGATTTTTCAGCAATTAATATCACTTGACTTGAACTGCCATGGATTTTAAGAAGGGGAAGATGGATAAACCATTAAATGCATTAGTTTGGGGTTTTGACAGTATAAGTGAAGCGTTAAATAATGCGGATTTTATAGATATAAAATTTTGGATAGGAAAGCATAAATATGTTGATATCAATGCTCATGATATTTATCACTGCAATATCCCTGTAAAAGGTTTTACTAATGATTCATATAAATGTTTTGATTACGTTTATTGTAATAGTTTTAGAGAGTTTTTGCATATGTGTGCCAGGCATAGGCTTAACAATAGAAAAAGTATTTATGATTATTATGATTTGTTTGTAATATACTTTAACTACTTTTATAGTATAATAATGGAAAAAGGTATTGAGGTTATACTTATTTCATGTGTTCCTCATGTAGGATCCGACTATTTGCTTTATTTAATTGGAAAATATCTTAGAAAAAGGGTTATAATTTTTTATCAATCAATATTGCCGAATAGGTTTTTTTATACCGAAAAGTTTGAGGATTTTGGAAATTTCGATAAATATTTAAAAAGGTTTGATAATGAAGGGATCCTCCTGAAGCCAGATTATAAACCCGACCTTCCGTACATGAAGGGTTCTGGAAAGAGAAAGGGAAAGACAGAATTTACGCTGGCTAATTTTTTTGAGAGAGCATTCAGGAAGATTTGCGAAAATAAAAGGAAAAATGAATATAAAAAGAAGATGGGAGAAGTCGAACAAAAGGCGATAGATTTCAGAAAACCCTTTATATATTTTCCGCTTCAGCTAAATCCTGAATTGACAACAACGAGTTTGGGTGGGGATTTTTTTGATCAAGTATTAGCAATCGAAAGACTATCCTGCATATTGCCCGAAGGCTGGAAAATTTACGTTAAAGAAAATCCAAAGCAGACCTATTTTATGCGTGGAGAGTTTTTCTTTAGAAGACTACAGTCACTATCAGATGTCGTTTTTGTAAGCAAAACCATGTGTACTTATGATCTTATAAATAAGTCGAGAATAGTGGCAACGGTTACAGGCACAGCCGGCTGGGAGGCAATTACAAGCGGTAAGAATGTAATTGTATTTGGAAATGCATGGTATAAAAATTTTCCGGGGGCACATAGGTTTAGCGATGAGATGAGCCTGGATAGTATTGCAAGTAATGATATAAATCTTATGAAGGTTAGAGATAAATTGAATGATATGATTTCAAAGATGGGAAAGGGTGTTATAGATCCAGTATACAAGGATATTGTTGATAAATATTCTGATAAAAGTAACGCAAGAAATATTATTAGTTTTTTAAACGAGTTGTTGTATGAACAATGTCATTAAGCGATTCTCCGAATTAAGAAATATTTTAGTTCAATGTCCTGATAAACGTTATAAAAAAACGAAAAATGGATGCATTGTAATCGAATCAATACGAAATGACATGTTTTACAATATAGTAGTGTTTCTATTGGCTTTTTTTCTGACAAGAAGGGTAGATAAGATCGTCATAGTACATGATGACGGGGTTCTTTTTCACCATGATCTGAGAAAAATAAATGATTCTTCAAACATTTTTAATTCCGGGAAAATGGCAGGAAGATTTGCCGCTTTCAAGAAAAGTATATTTGCAAAAATTGTTTTTGATATGCAAAGAAAAATCTTTTCGAAAAGAATAGAGGTGTTGGCATATTCAAAGATTATTAAAAATAAACACGAAAAAAAGAAAGCAAATTATAATTTTAATACTGTCAGCAGTGATATAATTGCAAGTCATAAGAGGTTTTTTAGTGGCCGAGAATATGATGAAAGCAATATTTACCACAGGGAGTATCGGTATTATTCTTTAGAAAATGAAAAAATAAACAGGATGGTTTGCAGTGAGTTAATTGACAGGTATAATCCAGATTTGTTTATTACACTGGATGGAATTTATAGTACTTATGGTTCTTGTGTTG
>CAZEKV010000069.1:0-12312 GCA_964512945.1 uncultured Spirochaetales bacterium
ATCAAGGGCGTCAGTATGTTCATCGAGCAATATTAGGTCAGGATTTGATAAAACCATCATCAATAGAGTTAATGCCTGGCGCTGCCCCCCGGATAGTAAACCCACATTATCCTTTAAACGATTTTCAAGGTTCATATTCAACTGCTTTAGCTGTTTTTTAAAGTATTGACGTTTTTTATTATTAAGACTGATTTTTATCCCCTTAAAACCTTTTTTGCTGCATATTATCATGTTGGCTTCCAGAGACATGCTTGAGGCAGTACCGAGCATCGGGTTCTGAAAAATACGCCCTATATATTTAGCACGTTTATACTCGGGTATTCTCGTAACATCTTTATCTTTTATGCAAACCTTCCCTCCGTCCGGATAGTATGTGCCCGCTATCAAATTAAATAATGTCGATTTCCCGGCTCCATTGCTCCCGATAATAGTAATAAAATCACCACTTTTTACACTCAAATTTATATTATTAATTGCCTTGTTTTCATTTACAGTACCTGGATTAAATATCTTGCTAATATTTTCAAGTTTTATCATTTTTTTATTTTCCCGGGTTTTTTACTCTTAAAAGTTGAAACAGCCAGCAGAATAACAATAAACAAACCATAAATTAGCTTATTATCACTTGCTTCAAGTTTTAGAAAATCAAGTTGCCTTGCTCCCTGCATTACTCCCCGCAAAATTATTGATCCCAGCAAGACACGTAGTGTTAACAGGCCAATTTTGTTTGAACGAATCAAAAATTGCCCGATCATTACAGAAGCCAATCCCATAACAACTATACCGGTTCCCATTCTGACGTCGGCAGACCCCTGATATTGTGAAGCAAATGCACCCGATACTGCAACAAGTCCGTTGGAAAGGCTTACACCAATAACCTTAAAAAGTTTGGGATTTACACCCTGGGAAATTGTCATCTGTTCATTATTTCCCAATGCGCCGAGTGTTAGACCCATGTCTGTTTTAAAAAATAGATCAAGCATTATTTTGATTAGAAAAGCAACAAAAAGAAAGAACAACAATATGGCTATTTCTTCAGAAATATATCCTTGAGAAATGGCTCTAATACTCTTTACGGTATTATCTACGGTTAAATAGCTTATATTGGGCCGCCCGCCGGTAATCCTCAAGTTAATGGAATAGAGCATTGTCATTGTCAGGATTCCCGCAAGTAAATTCGGTATTTTTAATGTATTATGAATTAATGCTGTTATACTCCCGGCAGCGGCACCTCCTAAAAAGGCAACAGGGAGTACAAGTAACGGAGGAATCCCGTTCATCACACCAACTGCCATAATAACAGCACCGAGCGGAAAAGATCCGTCAACAGTTAGGTCGGGAAAATCAAGGACTTTATAAGTAATAAACACCCCTAGAGCCATAATCCCGTAAATTAAACCTTCGATCAGGATTGTTTCAAACATCTCTCTATACCTTAATAAAAAATTTAAAAAAAAGAAGATCCATTATTTATTTTAATGGATCTTCCATATTTACAGAATATTCCATTCAGTTATTTGTTTACAATCAATTCCCCATCTTCCATATATTTATTTGCATGAGCTTTAATTTTTGGATCTATTTCAATATTGAATTTCTCGGCTACATCGAGGTTCAAGTATAACAACAGATCACCAGAATCAGTTAGAAACTGTGTTGGAATATCTTTCGGTTTTTCACCCTTCAAAATCCTGTCTACAATACGGCCGGTTACACGACCCATATTATAATAATCAAATCCGTAAGCTCCCAGAACACCGTGTTCTTCCGATGATGAAGGATCCGCTGAAAATACCGGGATTCCCTGTTTATTGGTAACATCCAGCAGGGCATCTAAAGCCGAAACTACTTCATTATCAGTACTGACATAGACTGCATCAACTTTCTGCAGAATTGATTCCGCAGCCTGTTTTATTTCACTTGCATTGGTTATTGTCGCAGAAACAAATTTGATTCCGAGTTCACCGCAGACTTCTTCAGTTATTTTTGCAAGAGTAACCGCATTTTCTTCACCACTCGAGTAAATATGTCCTAATGTTTTTAAATCCATCATGCCGGCAAGCATTTTAATCTGTTCTCTTACCGGAGTCATGTCAGATACACCGGTAACATTATTTTTACCGCTTTTAAGATCATCTACAAGACCAACACTTACAGGATCTGTTACTGCAGAAAAGACAACGGGAATGTCTTTGGTTATTATAGTTGCCAGAGATATTGCTGTGGGTGTTGCAATTCCTATAGCGACATCCACTTTCTTGAATTTAAATGTATTTGCAATCTGTGCTGAATTGTTGGTATCTGCATTAGCATCCTGAAGATTATACTCAATCATGGTATGCCCCAATTCTTTTAATTCATCCTGAATACCCTGCTCAACGGCGTTTAATGCCGGATGATCAACATATTTCGATATTCCAATAACTTTTTTGCCTATTGCAGCAGTCTCCCTATTACTTTTTTGACAGGAAACAAGACCGCCTGCAGTAATAAGAACTATCAAACATAATCTAACTAAACGTCTCACACATAACCTCCGGTTTTTATTTATGCCTCATAATATACGAATAAATCCTGTTTATCAAGAGAAGTTTCTGTAATGATTGAGTAGTTGGGAAAAAAGCTGAAATTATTACGGATTTTCGGAAACATCCAATTTAATTTGGTAATTTACAATTTGCCGTGGGAGATGAAAATTAGAAAATCAATATCTGGTATAAGATTTTGCCCTCCTGGAATTCTACGTCAGAGTACTCTTTAACAATTTGATAGATTATTGTAAAATCTTAGCGGCTATGAAGGAAAGACCAATTATATCATTTTTAACCTCCGGATTGTTTTCGAATATAGGCTACAAGGTCTGGATGGGGATAAAGGATACACTTACAAAAAGAAACGCCAATCTTGTCTGCTATACAGGGGGATTTATACAGAATCCTTCGGTCTCCAGAGGGATACAGTTTTATGAAAATATTGTATACGATTATATAAATACAAAAAACACGGATGGAATTATTACATACGGGGGTACGATAAGCCAGTTTATCGATCCCGAGATTGTTCTATCTTTCTGTAAGCGTTATGCTCCGGTTCCTGTTGTAAATATAGCGACACCCCTCAAGGGAATTCCCAGCGTTCTTGTTCAGAATTATGAGGGGATGAGAAAGATAATTGAGCATCTGATCAGGGATCATAATTATAAACGAATAGGCATTATAAAGGGGCCTAAGAATCATCCTGAAGCAAATGAGAGATACAGAGCCTATAAAGATGTGCTAAAAGAAAACGGAATTCCTGTTAATCCTGATTTTATCTCTCCTGGTTATTTTACAATGGCTTCAGGAAGGGATGGAGTCAAACTATTGATAGACCAAAGGAAGGCAAAACTCGATGCTATTGTTGCGGCAGATGATGACACTGCCGTTGGGGCTGTCCAGGCATTACAAGAACGTGGTATTCGTATCCCCGATGATATTGCTGTAGTTGGCTTTGATAATACGGAGATTGCGAAAGCCCTTACCCCCTCTTTAACAACCATAAAACAGCCTATCTACCGCCAGGGAGTAATTGCTGCAGAAATGATCATGGATATTATCAGCGGGAAAAAGGTGGAAGAGGAAATTCAGATACCGACTGAATTGATAATTCGCCAGTCATGCGGATGTTTCGATGAGGATGTTCAGGAATCTACAGTTAGAATTACGGCGGAATTCATCCATCCGGGAATAACCACGCTCTACGCGCAAAAAGAAGAGATAGCAAAAAATATAATAAATGCTGATAAATACCTTAATGTTGTTATAAACGATGAATGGATACTTCAGCTGCTTGATTCCTTAATTAAATCATTATCTAATAAATCGGACTTTTCGTTCCTTAAGGCATTAAATAAAATAGCGAATCATATTATTTCGCAAAAGCGTTCTTTATCTTCCCTTCAGAACCTTGTTTCGCTGATAAGGCAATTATCATCACCCTATTTGAATTCTACTGATTCAATACGCTTCGAGAATCTTCTACATCAAGCCAGAATTATAATTGGCAAGGCGACAGAGCGGAGCGAATTATTTTTGAGGTTGAATATTGAAACAAACTTTTTAAATGATAGTGCAATAAGCAGGGATTTAAACACCATCTTTGATATAGAGAATTTAAAAAGTGTTATAGCGGAGGCTCTTCCCCAGCTGGATATTTCGTCCTGCTATATATCCCTTTACAGTGATACAAATTCGCCGGAAAAAGAGTCTATATTAATCTTTGCATATCAAAATAATAAAAGGATAGAAATTAACAGAGAGGGGATAGTCTTTGATACTACTGATATACTCCCCGCTGAATTTTTTTATTCCGACAGGATTTACTCCAGGATTATTTGTCCCCTCTATGTCGGGGATCAGCAGATTGGATTGATGATTGCGGAGATTAACGAAAATCGTGTTGATGCATATGAAAATATGGGTTGGCAGATAAGCAGTGTTTTTAAGCGTCTCTTTCTTTTGAGGGAAAGAAGGGAAAGAACCATTGAACTGGAAAATTCACTGGCTGCATTGCAGAAGGCACAAAAAAAATTGGTCGAATCGGAAAAGATGGCCTCTCTTGGAAATCTTGTGGCAGGGGTGGCTCATGAGATCAACACACCCCTGGGAATCAGTGTTACTTCCGCATCCTTTCTGGAGGATATTACAAATGATTTTTCAGAATTATTCGTCCTCGGACAGGTAAGCAAAGAGGATTTTAAGAAATACATAGATGATGCCATTCAATCTACAAAGGGAATTATGCTTAATCTAAAAAGAGCGGCAAAGTTAATCCAGAGTTTTAAAAATGTTGCTGTCGATCAAACAAGTGAAGAACGCCGCCGCTTTGATCTAAAAAACTATATTGATGAAGTTTTGTTGAGCCTGCAGAACAAATTGAAAAAAACATCACATAAAATCACTGTTGACTGTCCTGAGGGTCTTGAGATAAACAGTTATCCTGGAGCCTATTCCCAGATAATTGCCAATTTTATTATGAACTCTCTCATCCATGCCTTTAAAGAAGACGAAGAAGGGCAAATAAATATAAGTGTGCATGTTAAAGATAAATATTTACATCTTGTATACAAAGATAATGGAAGGGGACTTACAAAGGATGTGAAAAGCCAGATATATGAACCCTTTTTTACAACGAGAAGGGGGCTTGGGGGATCCGGTCTTGGAATGCATATAGTTTACAATCTTGTAACTCAATCCCTCAGGGGGAGTATTGAGTGTGAGAGTGTACCGGGCAGGGGAGTAAAATTTGATATCAAGGTTCCCATGGATTGATTATCAGGGTGGATAATCAATTATTTCAAAAAATAATTCCAATTTCATAAATTCAGAAGGACATCCCTGGCATGCCTGATTTTAAGAAAGTACTCTGGATCTCCTCCTGTGTCCGGGTGGTATTTTTTGCTGAGGATCCTGTATTTTCTTTTTATGGCTGCTATATCGGGATTGCTTTCTGCGTTTTTTTCGCTAAGACAGTCTAATAAGAAGCAGGACATAATCCTTGTGACTGATGATACATTGATTTTTCCATAGTTTTTTTTCAACAAGCGTAAATAGGTTTCAAAGAAAAAAAACCATTCGGGTTGAGAGTATTTACAGAAAATATCCGTTTGCTTTTTTGTTTTTGGGAATAAACGGGAGAACCAGAGGGGACATTTACCCCGGGGGTTGTTCCTTTTTTCAAATTCAGCCATGAATTTTATAGTCCTCGTGATGTTTTCGGGTAAAGATCTCATTCTGAAAAGAATGTATTTTTCTTTTTCCAGTTTCCTTTGTCTCTTTTTTTCAAAGTACTTAGTTTTAATACTAAAAAATAGAGGAAAAAAGGGATTTTTAGGGAGGCGGTATGTTCTGTAGAAGTTATTCAGATACTCGGGTTTTATTTTTGCCTTGTTTAATAGAGAATAACAGCGTCTGCCAAATCTAATTTTTTTAAGAATATCTGAACTTCTGTAATAGTCCATCATGAGAGGGAAATGGGAATCTTTTCTAATTTTTTCCGGCTGTTTTGATAGAAGATATAGGATGCTGTATTTTTTGCTTCGTCTTTTCATTTCAATTGATCATTATATCCTCAGTCCGATATTTTTTCAAAAGCGATAATTAATTTTTCATGATTTTTCTCCGGGGCTCCTTATCATTTCGAAAATTGCTCTTCGAACAGGGTAGTGCAGTGCTTTATGGTTCTTTTGTAAGATTATTCTGTTTACAGAAAATCTCATAAATATAATTGTTATAGTATATTAATGGACTTGATTAAACTTCTTTAATTAAATAGTTTTTAACATTGCCTGGAGGATTATAGGTATATGTGTTCTGTTTTAGGGTTTGGAGTACTATTATTCCATAATACTCTTTGCATGTATTTTGTTAATAAGGAATAGGTACTATCAAAATGAAAAATAAGAAATTACTCCCTCTTTTATTTGTCCTGTTAGTTTTCGGTATGAATTCTGTTTTTCCAGAAGCTGTTGTAGAGAAAATAGGTATTTTTAAATTCAAATACACTAAAATCAGGAGAAGAGAAGCAGCGCTTATAAAAGAAAAGACTCTCGAATATTACAATGAGATAATCGCCAGATATAGTTTTAACAAAGCCTCGGCTCAACTGGTTATAGAAATTGCTAAATCAAAAAGAGAGTTTTTAAAACTATACGGCGGTAACGATAACTTTGTGCCCTCTGCTTTTGCCAGGGGTAAAAATTATATCTGCATAAATCCCGGGGAAATTAATGTAAAAAATCCTTTTATATACAGCCTGTTAAGGCATGAACTTACCCATTCCTGTATTGCAGCAACATTCAAAAACAATTTACCCACCTGGTTAGAAGAGGGGGCGGCAACGAATTCCGAATTTCTCTCTGAGATTGTAGAGAGTTATCCCAGAGATCTCATCTATAATTATTATAGCGGGGAAATAATCTCAAAGATAACAGTTAACTATCTTATTAAAAAGAGTACAAATGTTGGAACAGGCTATGCTGTTGCGTTTGCAGCTTTTTATCAATTGAATAATAATTTTCCGGGAAAAAATTTCAAGGGATATGTCGAATATCTAAAAAAACAGCAGAACAAGGAAGCCGGGGAATATGTAAAATTTTCAATGGCTTCTCTGTCCGAGTACTATGGTTTTGATGTAACGGAGTGGAACGGCTGGTTTGACAATACCCCTCAAATTGTCTCCGGGCTTTTTAAGGCCTATGACAGTACATACAAGATTACCGGGCTTTCGAATCTTGTCTTTACCCATCCTGCAGATATTAACATTACTGTAAGATCTCTAACGAGAAAGGAACCAATCAGGTGCATTGAACTTTGCAGGGTTAATTTCCAAAAGAAAAAAGAGAAGGGAATGAAAACTTTCTTTACCGATAGGGTGGTAAATACCATGAGGGCGGGGAGGCTTTCCCCGGGACTCTACGTTGTTAATTTATTCAAAAAAAGTCACAGGAAGAACAGCTATCCATGGGCTTTTGCTATTCCTTTTATTGTCAAAAAATCTGAATAAAATACAATTTTTACGCCACGGCAGGGCACATTCTCTTTTCCCGGGGATCGGAAATAATAATCCCCTTTCCGGTTCAGGGTGAATCCCGAGGATCTATACATAACTCTAGTTGGATCAAAAGGTATTCCGGGAACCCCGGTTGTATGGACATAAATTTAATTTTACTGTAGGCTCATTTCTGGTTTTTATACTTTTGTTTGGAGAAGTATGATGAAAGAAAGTGAAGCTGCCTATAATAATCACCACAAAATTGTAATGTATGTGGAGAAGGAAGATGGTTCTTATGGCCCTAAAGAGACGGGATCCTATATGATAGATAAGTATGAAGATGATAATATAATGAAGCGTGAGAATCTGTTCAGGGAATTTAATAAAAAAATATCTGAGGGAGAAATCAGTTCTGTCGGATATTATATGATTATTTTAAAAATAAGCGATGCTGATCTTGCAGTTAGAACCGGTATAGGCCTCAGAAGGGTCAGGAAGCATAAAACTGTATCGGGTTTTTCAAAAGCCGCTTTGAAAGAAATAGTTCGTTATGCTGAGGTTTTTGGCATTCCCGTGGCTAACATGTTCCAGATTCTTGTTCCGAAAAAGCCTGATAAACCCGGTGGTAAAGTTCAGGAAAAAACAAAAAATCCTATGGTGGTAAAAACATATGTCCATGATTAAATATACTCATAAATTGGGAGCTCACTGCGAATCAAGCACTGTGGCCACATTGCTTAACTATTACGATGTTGATATATCGGAGGCTATGATTTTTGGTATTTCCGGTACAATCTTTTTTGCATATTTAAATAGTCCAATGATGCATTTCCCAACGTTTGCCTTAAGAGATCGCTCGGGAAAGATCTACTCCAATGTGACTTCTTACCTCGGTCCGAAATTCCATACGGCACGCTTCAAGAATAAAGAAAAGGCCATGTATGAACTGGATCGTCTTCTAGAGGAAGGGCACCCCGTGGGTGTTCAGGTTGATTTTTTCTACATGGAGTATATCCCTGCATTTGCCAGAGCCCATTTTAACGGGCATTACGTAATTGTGGTGGGTAAAGAAAACGGGGATTACATAGTTAGTGATTGCTATGCCCCCGTTCTTGCGAGGGTCGGCGAAGAAACCATGAAGATTGCAAGATTCGCACGCGGGACTTTCAGTCCCGGGGGTTTTATGTTTTACAAGCCGGACTGCCCTCAAAATATGAATTATAAAAAAGCAATAGTAAAAGGAATAAAGCACGCCTCTTTTTACAATCTAAGACTCCCCGTACCTATTTTTGGGGTTAGGGGAATCAGGTATTTTGCTAAGGAGTTACTTAAATGGCCCTCCTATGCCAGGGATGCAGAGCATTTTTCCGATGAAATTATGCTTGTAAATGTTATCCTGGAAGAACGCGGAACAGGCGGTGGTGGGTTTAGATATCTCTATGCGTCTTTTCTTCAGGAGGCGGCTGATATATTGGGTGAGCCAGCTTTGAGGGAAGTTGCAGAAAAGATGATGGCTAACGGTGATGAATGGAGGATGGTATCCCTCCATGCGGGGCGGATTGGAAAAGAACGCAACCTCGGGCGGGATTCTTTAATGGAATTGGGAAAAATGCTGAATAAGCGTGCTGATGTTGAAGAGAAGCTGTTCAAGGAACTATCAGCCATAGTAAAACACCATAAATAATACAATATCAAGGCAGTAAAAAAGCAATGAAAAAATCTATGACAGGTAAGGTATTGATACTTGCTTTTGCTGCTATTTCGTTTGTCGTTACTCTTGTATTTACATCGAGAATCAACTGGGATAAAAATATTCTTTCTCTTTTGCCGGAAACTCAGAGAGAGATTGGTAAATACAAGGAGCTGATTAAGGAATTCAGGATAATGGATGCCATGTTCCTTGATATTTCCCGTACAGGATCCCTTGAAACTTCTGAGAATGATCTTGTTTCCGTTGGAGATTCCTTTGCTGAAATCCTTGAAAACTCAGGCTATTTTAAAAAGATACTCTACAAATGGGACTATAGTTCTCTGCTCTACGGGCTTGAAATACTGAAAAAGCACAGGGCGGCTCTGTTTACAGAAAACGATGAAAAGAGGTTTGAATCTATAACAAAAACTGAAGCAATAATAAAAACTCTGGACAGCTGGAAACGCCGTCTCCTTGAATCTCCTGCCCCTTTTATGACGAAAAGCCTCTATGAAGATCCCCTTGGTTTCAATGAGGTTTTCGCAGAGAAATTTTATTCTTTTCAGGAATTGGGGGGACCCATTACCATATCCAGCGGAAGAATGTTTTCAAAAGACAAGAAACATGTTTTGATGATTTTGTACCCCCGTTCAAATATAATTGACAGCCGGGCATCAAAAGAATTGACGGAATTTATGGATGAAAATATAAAAAAGTTTTCATCCGGCAAAAATCTAAGAATAGCCTATCTTTCGGGTCATCGTTTTACATATGAAAATGAAAAGAGGATAAAGCGGGATGTTTTTCTTACCCTGATTGTATCAATTGCAGCAATAATATTTTTAACCTTTCTGGTTTATTCACGACCGGGTCTTGCCCTTCTTGTGCTTTTGCCTGCCGTATACGGTCTGTTTGTATCTCTGGGGATCCTGAAGTGGCTCTTGCCGGATGTATCAATAATTATAATTGGGTGTGGTGCCCTTCTCATAGGTATAACGGTGGATTATGGGATTCACTTTTTGTTTAATGTTGATCAATATTCCTGGAAAAATGGAATAAAGATGAAAGGATTTTCTTCTCTGATTTCTGCCAGGATAAGAAAGCCGGTTATCTTGAGTGCTGCTACAACAATAGCGGCTTTTTTATCTCTTCAATTTTCCGATTTGCCTGGATATAAACATCTTGGAGTCTTTGTATCCCTCGGGATTGCTGCTTCTGCCTTTTTTGTTCTCGTGGTACTCCCTCTTCTGGTACCTTCCTTTAAAAAAGAGCCCCATCCTCCCGCAATAAATCTGTCAGGAGGCCTGGCATCTTTTTTTAGAATATCTTTGAAGTACAGAAAAATACTATTGTTAATAGTATTTTTGGTTTCCATTGTTGTAATTCCCGGATATCGGAATATCGGATTTGAGGGGGATATCTCAAAACTAAATGCTGCTTCGGAGGATATTAAGAAGGATATGGAGATTGTAAATAAATCTTTTGGAGATTCAACATCCTCAACACTTGTGATAGCAAAGGGAGAGAACCTCGAAGAAGCCCTTCGTCTAAATGAGGATATTTTCCTGAAACTCAAGGCTCTGAAAGAAGAGGGGGTCATTGAACGATTTACATATATAAATTACCTGCTTCCATCAAAAAGAAAGCAGAGGGAAAATATTAAAAGATGGAATTCTTTCCATAGAAGAATTGGCGAGAAATTCAGGAAGAATTTTTATTATGCCTGCAGTAAATTAAGAATGAGAAAAGAAGTATTTGCAGATTTTATTAATTCTCTTCCGGGTAGTAATGCTTTGCTTGATTGTAGTGATTACAACGGCAGTGCCGTAGAGGATATTATCTCAAATCAGATTGTTCAAAGAAAGGACATGGTTCTGACTACCGTTAAACTTGTTTCAGACGACAAATTCCCAATATTAAAAAAGAAATTGAGTAATCCCGGAATAATCATCTACAATGGAAAGGATTTTATTACAACAATTGTTCATTTAATCACAGGGCAGATGAGAAAAATTGGTATTATTTCTCTGCTGTTTATCGTAGTTATTCTTTCCCTGTACAGAAGAAATCTCAAAACAGTACTTTTTATGATTATGCCGCTATTTTTAAGCCTGTTCTGGACCTTCGGAATTATGGGCTGGCTTAACATTAAAATAAATATAATAAACTGTTTTGTTATGGTGTTCACATTTGGCCTCGTTGTCGATTACTGCATTTTTCTTGTTGCTGCCTGCGAAAAAAATACAAAAGATCTATCCTCGGTATCCCATTCGGCAGGCGCTATAGTTGTATCGGCATTAACAACTATGTTTGGGCTTGGTGCCCTGGTCCTGGCGAGTCATCCAGCCCTTTTCTCTCTAGGGGTAACGGCTCTTCTTGCCATTTCAAGCGGCCTTCTCGCTGTCTTTATCCTTGTACCCCTCTTTTTTTTAAAAGAAAGATAATTATCCATGTGCATTTTTCTGAGCATAATTATTTTTAAGGGGCTTTGAAGGCTTTTTCTGTCCAGTTAGATGTATCCTGCCGGCTTATGCTGACATCAATTTGGGGTAAAAAGGAAGCAAAAGCCTTTTCCTGTTAAAGACTTTATTTTAACAATTGTGTTTTTTTGGGGAAAACGTGATAGAATATTATAATACACCCATTTTGAATACTGATCTCCGGGGATTCCGTGTATTGCCGGCTGTAAATGGAAAATATCTTATAGGAGAAAAAAGATGAGAAAATTGATGATTTTATTACTATCTGTTATTATCTTTGCCGGATGTAAGGATCCCGGTGGTTCGAGCGGCGGCACAAAGACCGCAACAGAAAATTCGGGTTTTGGTTCTGCTACCAACCCCGGTGATACGGGGGTTCTGACAGTGGGATCTGAGACCCTTAACATGCAGTATGCCCAGGATCAGGCTAACGTCACTTTTCCCACGGAAACAGATGACAGCTCCACCCAGACCTTAACTACCAAATTTTTTATCTCTGAAACCGAGGTCACCAATGCGGTTGTGGCCGAGGTGTACCAGTGGGCCTATGATAACACCCGGTTTAATACAACCAACAGCGGCGCTCATAACTATCTGAGCACAACCAAAGTG
>CAZEKV010000070.1:0-12089 GCA_964512945.1 uncultured Spirochaetales bacterium
TCCCATCACATCACCAGACCTCCTCCTATCCCACCACATTTCCCTTTCAGTAATGTAACTATCTAAAAAAAAACAGTTATACCTAAAAGCGTTAAACCGGCTTTTCCCGTATAGATACATGGAAGCCGTATAACCACCGGTTCCCGTAGTTTTTACGCCGCGGCCGAGGGGTCGCCGCCCTGTCCTGAGCGAATCCGGCGCCGGGCGGAGTAAAAATCCGCTGCATTCGGTTGCTTTGCTTCTACCATAAAAAAAAGATTGAAATAATCGGCTTTAAAGGCTACAATGTGTAAACATTCTTATAAAGGAGAAATATAAATGGCTTCATGGAGTATCATATATCTGACGATTGGGGTAGTCGTTCTTATTGCGGCAGTATGGCGTGTTGCCAGAAACGGAAATCTCTTTCTTGCCCTCGCCGGGATAACATATTGTGTGGGAATCGCTTTACTCTTCTTTTTTCAAGAGCTTTATGGGCTTCTGGTAATTCCCGGGCTTCCGCCACTGGGGAGAATTCTTCAGTACATCGCTTTACCGGTGTTTATCGGCATTGCGATACTGTCAATCAAACACAGGTAAGAAATATTTTGGCCTGAATCTTGACTTTTAGAAATTACGTGATATCCTTTACTGTACGATATCCTTACTGTACAACGGGGGCGGGTATGCAAAAATTAACACGTAAGAAGATGTGGTTTGGTTTCGTTCTTTTATTGTTTCTGTCGGGTTGTTCGTCAACTCCCCCGGGGGTCGGACAGGCGGTTAAGGCAAAGTATACTGCCCATAACATCTGGTACAAGAAATCGGATGTTCTTGCTATTAACATTCAGACGGGAGCAATTCTTCCCGCCGGAACCGAGATAACAGAACTCAGAATCACTTATGTCAAGCACTCCAGGGCTATCGCTTTTCGTACCGTTGAAACCAGAAAACGCTTCCTGATAAGAATAAATCCCAGGTATCAGGCAAAGAATCTTTCGCCAAAAGAATTGATAAACCGTTTTATCACCACAAAATCATTTGCTGAACTAACCGAGGGCTTGTCCCAGAAAGAAATTGACAACATCAAGTCGGGGACGGTTTTTCCGGGAATGTCAAAAAGAGCCGTTATTATTTCGCTTGGATACCCCCCCAAACATAAAACCCCGTCAACAAACAGTATGTCATGGCGCTACTGGAAAACGGGCAGACAGAGTTACCTGGTAAATTTTGATTCCTCGGACAGGGTCGCAGGCGGAAACTCCAATGTTAAATCCAGCGAAAGGACGGTAAAATATGTTAAGATATTTTACCTGAACAATGGAACAACGTATGAGGGGCGGATAATCGAACAGGTGCCGAGTCAGCAAACAATAACAATAAAGACGGTTACTGGAGAGATTATAGTTCTAAAAACTACGAATATAGCGAGGATTGTCGAAGAGGAACGCTAAAAGGCAGATCGGTATAATAATTTCAAAAACCATCGATTCGGAGATATAAGAAAATGAAATGGATAAAAGGAATTGCTGTTTTTCTGGTTGTTGTTTTTGGCATACAGTTTTCCTGTACGAGGGGGGCAATCCCTTACGGTGCTTCCCCGCAGATAACGGATTATCCCGGATTTTCAGATGGAATAATAACCTTTTTTTCCGGTGATATCTCAAAGAACGGAAGTTCCGTGGAGATAGGAGACATCGTAACAAAAGATGATGTTATCTCAACGGGAGGGGATTCATACTGTGAAATTCAGTTCGGGAGTAAAGCCGTAATACGGATACAGGCAGACAGCAGGATAAAAATGAGGAATATACTCTCAGAACCCGGAAAAACCGATATACAGCTGGAACTTTCTCCGGGGAAAGTCCTGTGTAAGGTAAACAAGCTTCTGACAAATGAAAATTTCAGTGTACATACACAGGCTGCCGTATGCGGTGTCAGGGGAACGGAATTCCTCGTAGCCGAAAATCCAGATGGCGACACAGGGGTTGCTGTAAAAGAGGGGGAGGTCCTGTTGAAGCCCTCATCGCTTAAGACCGCCGAACTCCTTGAGAAAACGGATGATCAGAACCGGGAATTGACAGAAGCAGTAGAGGAAATTGAAAAGACAGCTATTTCCGTAAAATCAGGACAGGAAGCTGAGATTAATAAAAAAACGGCAGAAAAAATCGGGGAGATTTTTGATTATATTGAAAAATCGATTGATGAAATCCTTGCGGACGAGGAAATATCGGAAAAAAAACTAATTGAGCTTAGAGAGATGGTCTCCGAAAAAAAAGAAGAAATCCTCTCCGAACTGGGTCTTCCTGAGAACTCGACAGCAAAAACCAGGGAAGAGCTTGAAGACCTCGAAAAAATTAAGGAAATTGACCTGACATCAGACAAAAACGACTCACCAAAATCCAAACTGGCAAAGATAAATATTCTGATAAATCCCAAAGATGCCTTAATAACATTGAACAGTGATTACCTTGGTAAGGGCAGCTTTAGCGGTTTATACACATATGGTCAAAAACTATCCTTTAAATTTAAAAAACCGGGGTATGTCGAAAAAGTTCTGGAAATTGAGGTTTCAAACAAGGTCTCCCCTGAATACAGAATAAGTCTTGAGATTGACAAAGGGGTAAAAGGAACCATTGTTCTGAAAAAAACCGGATCAGACGGCTCGTTTAGTATTTTTATGGATGGGATAAGTCAGGGCAAAAATGTTTTTACAATCGACAATGTTAACCCCGGAAGTCACAAGATCGAAATAAAACAGGAAAGAATGCTGGGTGAAGAAATTATATTTGACACCGATGTTGTTATATCCAGTGACGAGACGATATCAGTAACCTTCAATGTAGATGAAATCACGGAGCGTGAAAGAGAAAAGTTAAAGGAACTGGAAAATGCAATAAAAAAGGAATTCGATTCCCAGGAAGCAAAAGATAGAATTGAAGATACATTTAACGAAGCCATGTCCCTGCTGGATAACGTTCAGGAAAATGAATCGATAATCAGGGAAAAGCAAAAATTCAAAACCCTGTATGATGATTATCTAAAACAGTGGATAATCTGGTAAGAAAAAAGGAATAGCCCCCGAAATGAAAATAAAATACAACGCCCCGGTTACTTTGAGCTTTGCTTTTTTATGCGGCGGGATTCTTGCCCTCGATTCTGTTTTCAAAACCAATATTATACCTTTTCTGTTCACAGCCTACGGCAGGGGGCAGTTTAACCCTACTGATTGGCTGGGCTATGTTAGATTATTTACTCACGTCGCCGGACATGCAAACTGGCTCCATTTTATAGGGAATTTTACCTTCATTCTCCTGCTGGGTCCAATACTGGAGGAAAAATACGGGGCATCGAGGCTCCTGGGAATGATGCTGATTACAGCCTTTGTTACAGGAATCATATATGCCTTCTTTTTTGAGGGGCTGCTGGGTGCAAGCGGAATAGCCTTCATGATGATACTCCTAATTTCGTTTACCAATTTTGAAAAAGGAGAAATTCCTCTGACCCTGATATTGATAATTCCCCTTTACTTGATGAAAGAGATTTTCAGCATAAACAGCTCCAGCGATTCCAATATTGCCCATCTTGCACATATTGCAGGGGGACTATGCGGGGGGCTTTTCGGATTTACGGCACCAACAAAATTATCTGATGAAGATGACGAACCCCGGAATATGGATTATTAATTTACTCTGAATTCTCCAGGGCATGGAGAATCTTCTGGAAAACTTCTTTATCAGCCAATAAAATCATTATTGCATGTTTTAGCCTAAACTGTTATATTGTCCGCTACTTGAAAAGAAAATATGGATATGGATTGATATGATTGCCAGACTGGAAAAAATTGAACAAAAATACTACGAAATAGAAAAGCAAATTGCAGATCCTGATATTATTAAAAATATCACAAAGTACAAAGAATTAATGCGGGAACATTCACACCTTAAGGAAACAGTTGAAGAATTCAAAAAATATAAAAAAACCCTGAAAGAAATAGAAGAATCGGAATCTTTACTTGAAAAGGAAAAGGATCCCGACATAAAAGATATGGCACGGGAAGAGTTGACCAATCTCGAAAAAGAAAAACAGACAACAGAAAATAAAATAAAAGAACTCCTTATCCCCAAAGACCCCATGAACAGAAAGAATATAATAATGGAGATACGTGCCGGAACAGGGGGGGATGAAGCCGCATTATTTGCGGCAGATCTCTATAGAATGTATACAAAATACTCGGAAAATAAAAACTGGACTGTAGAGTTGATTTCATCAAATGAAATTGGTATCGGAGGATTTAAAGAAATAGTATTTTCGATAAAGGGGAAACGTGTTTATGAGGATCTGCGGTATGAGAGCGGAGTACATAGGGTACAGCGTGTCCCGGCAACAGAATCAGGGGGGCGGCTTCATACTTCGGCGGTAACCGTTGCAGTTCTGCCCGAGGCTGAGGAAACCGATATCAAGATTAATCCTGCGGATCTTAAGATCGATGTATTTCGCTCCTCGGGGCCGGGGGGACAGAGTGTCAATACTACCGACTCCGCTGTAAGAATCACCCACCTCCCGACAGGACTTGTTGTAACCTGCCAGGATGAAAAATCCCAGCATAAAAACAGAGCCTCTGCTCTGAGGGTATTAAGATCACGGTTGTACGAGGTAGAGGAAAATAAAAAACGAGAAGAAAGGGCAGAAGCCAGAAAAAGTCAGGTTGGTTCAGGGGATAGATCCGAAAGAATCAGAACCTATAACTTCCCTCAAAACCGTCTAACGGATCATAGAATAAACCTTACCCTCTACAAACTTGATTCGATTATCCAGGGGAATATGGCAGAGACAATTGACGCATTAAAGATTGACGCACGAAAAAACCTCCTTACATCCCGATGAAATGACTATTCGAGAGCTTTTGATCTATGGAAAAACATTTCTGACAAAAAGAGGGATTGCCTCCCCCTTTCTCGAGGCTGTTATCCTCCTCGCCTGCACACTGGAACTGACCAAAGAAAAACTCTTTATGGATTATCCTGAAAATGTAGATACAGAGTCGGTAGCTGAATACAAAAATAAGCTTAAAGACAGAGCAAAAGGAATACCAACAGCCTATATTACAAAGCAGAAAGAGTTTTTTGGTTTGACTTTTTTTGTTGATTCAAGAGTCCTTATCCCGAGACCCGATACTGAGATAATTATTGAAAGCGTTGCTGAATTGATTACAGAAAATAAAAATCTAAAAACCCTTCATGACTGCTGTACCGGCTCCGGCTGTATCCCCATTACACTGAAAAATCTTTTCCCGGAACTCATAATTACCGCCTCAGATATATCACCGGATGTCAGGCAGGTATTTGAAAAGAATTGTGATAACCTTCTACAAACGAGAATAAACTTCTATTTAAGCGATCTCTTTTCTAAAATACCCCATAAATATGATATCATAACGGCAAATCCCCCATATCTGACATCCCTTGAGGTAAGGAAAATGAAAGAACAAAAATCAATAGAACCCGAACTGGGTCTTAATGGGGGACAAAATGGAACAGAAGTTCTTAAACGGCTTATAGAGGAAGGTATTAACTCGTTAAACAGTAATGGCTTTATAGTCGTTGAGGCGGCGATAGATCAGATTGATTTTTTAATTAATTTTATGCAAAATTTTCCCTGCAAAGATGTATACTCAAAGAAGGATCTTACAGGACGTAACAGAATAGTGATCGGGCAAAAGATATGAGCTGGATAGAAGAATTTGAAAAAAGCCTTTACAACTTTAGCGAAGAAGATAGAAAAGATATTATGCACGCGGCAGAGTGGGCGGAAAAACTTCACAGGGATCAAAAAAGAGCCAGTGGAGAACCCTACATAATTCATCCCCTTCATGTAGCAAAAATTCTTATAGATATGAAACTTGATTCAAAAACCGTAATAGGAGCACTTCTACATGATATTCTGGAAGACACTGGAATTAGCAGGTCGGAAATAAGAAAGCGTTTTGGAAAACAGGTAGAAACCCTTGTTAACGGTGTCACAAAAATATCCATTCTAAAAGCCAAATCAAAAAGTATCCAGCAGGCGGAAACAATAAGAAAAATGCTTTTTGCCATGATAAAGGATATCAGGGTAATCTTCATAAAATTGGCAGATAAATTGCACAACATGAGTACCCTGGAGCATCTCCCTCCGGCAAAAAAGAAATCAATAGCTACGGAATGTCTTGACATATACGCACCACTTGCGGGAAGACTTGGAATTTCCTGGATGAAAGCTGAACTGGAAGATCTATCCTTGAAGCATTTGTTTCCTGAAAAGTACAATTTTATTAAAGAATCAATGGCAGCCACAAAATCAAAGCGGAAAGATTATTTGACAAAAATTGAAAGGGACATATATAGAGCCGCCCAAAAACAGGATCTTCAGATTGATGTGACAACACGGGCAAAACATTTCAATTCAATATACAGAAAAATGAAAACCAAAGCCAAAAAATTTGATGAGATTTACGACCTTCTTGGGATAAGAATAATCTGTAATACAGATGCTGAATGCTATACCCTGCTTGGAATAATTCATCGTTTATGGCTGCCGATTGAAGGGCGTTTCAAAGATTATATTGCAATGCCAAAGGCAAATAAATATCAAAGTCTTCATACAACGGTCATGTGCTATGGGAAACTGATAGAAGTACAGATTAGAACCCATGAAATGCATAGAACGGCGGAATTTGGGGTAGCCGCCCACTGGCTGTACAAAAATGCTCTTTCCAGAAGAAATACGAAAAATAATTCCTTACCATTAATTGCAAAACTAAAGCGTCTTGATAACATAACCTCAAATGAATTCCTGAATGATATTAAGCATGAAATTCTCCTGGATTCAATATATGTTTTTACCCCCGGAGGAGATGTAATAGAACTTCCAAAACGGGCCACCGCCATAGACTTTGCATATCATATACATACGGAGGTGGGAAATCATTGCATAGCCGCCAAAGCCGATGGGGCTATTATTCCCCTGGGCAAGGAACTAAAAAATACACAGGTGATTGAAATAATTACCTCCAGTAAAGCAAGGCCGCATCTCAACTGGCTTCGCTACACAAGAACACGAAGTGCAAGATCGAAGATTAGACAGTGGCTCAATAAGCATGACGACAATTTGATAATAGACAGAAGTATTGTTGCAAAAAAGAACATCGAACCAGACACGCCGGCCTCATCAGATAAAAAAGATCCAAAAGCTGGTAAAGGAATTATAAAAAGATTTCTAAATCGATCAAAAGTAATGTTTAAAATCGCAAACGAAACCAATATGATGATCAGTATTGCAAAATGCTGTTCTCCATCCACGGGGGACTCTATAATCGGGTATATATCAAGGGGAAGAGGTATCATTGTCCACACAAAAAACTGCTGGAATTTGAAAAATATTAATGATTTTAGCAACAGAAGAATAGATGTCGAATGGGAAAGCCCTTCTCCAAAAACAACAAAAGAATTCAAGGTTACCTCCGCCATGACCCCTGATCTCTTTTCGGAGATTGAGGCTGCAATAAAAAAGTACAATGCACACATCATCGGAGGTAATCTGCAAGAAGACAACAATTATCATCTTACAGGATCATTTATAACCGTGCTGGAAAAAAATGAAGATTTTAAAAAGGTAATTAAAAGCATCAGGAATATACCTTCAATAATAAACATAAAAGCTGTATTATAATTTTAGCTCTTTTAGATCCTGCCGATAATGATGCTTTGAGTATTTTTTTCACTACTGCACTAATTAATAATGATTTTCCCGGTATAGTATAGCCATATATCGGTTTTTCATTTAAACTCTGCAGAATACAAGCTTGCTGTATAAAATTATTTTATCTGGAGAAAATCATTACAAAAGGACAATTTTTATCCCGACAACTTATAAAGTTTCTTTTTCTGATTCTCACAGTCCTCGTTCTAGGCATTGTTCTAAGTTTTACAGTCACAAAGGAAACCGCAAAAACAATCCTGAATTTTAAACCATCAATTTTAATTATTCTTACGGCCATATGGCTTCTCACTATGACAATGGATGCCTCTGCAATATTTTTTTTCACAAGGGGAACAGACTCAAAGATATCGCCAATCACCGCCCTGCAAACAATAACAATGCGTGTTTACTTTAATCTTATAACACCATTCAATTTTGGCGGACAGCCGTTTATGATTCATTACCTTGGGAACAAGGGAATCCCCACAGGAAAAGCATCTTCCATAGTGGTAACAAAATTTCTAACCCTGACAGCATTTACCCAACTTGGAGCAATTGTTTCATTTTTGTTCTTTCAAAACAGAATTATTACCAACCCAATTCTAAATCGGAGTTTCTTTGTTACAGGAATTCTGAGTTTTGTAGTAATCACTGTAATTGTTGTCTCACTTCTATATCCTCAAATCCTGATTCTATTGATCTCAAAAATCAGCACCCTATTTTACCGCTTCAGAATAGTAAAGAACAAACGAAAATTCATGTATACTGTTATTCACGAAGCAAGGATTGCAAGGCTCAGTTTTAAAAGATATTTCAGCAAGCATATAATCTCATTTCTGGCGGGAACCCTTTCAAGCGGATTGATGTATTTTGCAAATCTTCTTTCTTTATGGGTAATACTCAGGGGTCTGGGATTATCGAACGTTACCTTCGTCGACGGATTATCCCTCAGTGCCATGCTTATTTTTCTTATTTCATACATACCGACACCCGGGGCATCCGGTCTTGGAGAAGGTCTATTTTTATTAATTTTTGCGGGGACCGTACCCAAGAATTTATGGGGTGTTGCAATAATACTATGGCGGCTCTTTTACAATTATTTAACTTCTATCCTCGGAGCCGTTACCTCTGCCCGTCATTTTTCAAATTTGACAACAAAAATAACAGGAGAAAAAAGGTAGGATGAGAAAAATTTTTAAAGACTACAAAAGCTCGCTAAAATCAAGTAAAGTTGAGGAACCGATTAATACCTTTCTGTACAGACCGCTCGCCCATTTAATAGTCCTTCTTACCAGAAATACCCCTGTAACACCAAATCAACTGACAGTTGTTTCATTTACCTTTTCTATGACATCAGCCTTCTTATTCCTCTTCGGGAATATACAATTGGGTCTTGTCTTTTTACTTTTGCGTCAGTTTTTCGATTGTGCTGATGGGCAGCTCTCCCGCCTTACAAAAAAGGGAACAAAATATGGAGCCGTCCTTGATCAGATTACTGATACCATCGGAATAACATCAATAATTACAGCTATATATCTAAACCAGCTCTTCTCTACAAATAATATTCTTATTGTACCCCTCGGATTGATCAGCGGGGTTTTTGTTACAATTCATATTATGTACTACGATCATTTTAAAGCCTCATATGAATACTATGTTCTAACCAACTCTGATAAAAACAGAGAGCCTTTCACCTCTGTTCCTCCCTCTTCCATATATACAGGAAAAAAGGGGTTGGCAAAAATATTTTTATACCTCTATTACAATTTCTTTATTGCGGGAATGTTTCTTGTAAGATTATCCTACATTCTGCATCCTGAACCCATACAAAAATACTCAAAAAACATTCACCTTGATATCTACAAGAAAAAATTAACTTTCCCAATGAGACTATGGTCCTTTTTCGGACCCAGCACCCATTATACGGCCATAATTATTCTAATTCTATTGAATAGACTGGATTTCATGACGGATCTTTTCCTTATCTATTCAAACATCGCACTGCTTGCCGCAATAATAATTCAAAACATACAATATCGTTCATTTGCCAGGGCGGTATCAAGGTAAAAAAATACGAAACGGAGAATCCCGTCTGAGACATGTTGTCTTTTTTTTCCATCTATGATACCTTCTGTACCCATTGAAAAACAACGGAGAAAAAATGAAAAAAATAAAACTCTGGTACATAATACTATCGGCATCTATCCTGTGTTTTCAGGTCTTTTCCGATGAGCAAAAAAACCTGGCTGACGGTTTGTATGCGAAAATTATAACCTCAAGGGGTAATATTATATTATATCTGGAGTACGAAAAGGCTCCTTTAACCACAGCCAATTTCGTCGGACTTGCCGAGGGCACAAAAGATTCAAATAAACCCCAGGGACAGCCTTTCTATAACGGCATAAAATTCCACAGGGTAATTTCAAATTTTATGATACAGGCGGGATGTCCTTTTGGCACCGGTACGGGGGGGCCAGGATATACTTTCCCCGATGAATTTGACACCACCTTGCGGCATTCGGAGCCGGGGATACTCTCAATGGCAAACAGGGGGCCGGATACGAATGGAAGCCAGTTTTTCATCACACATAAAGCAACCCCTCATCTCGATGGAAAGCATACTGTCTTCGGTCATGTAGTAAAGGGACAAGATATTGTCAATACCATCAAAAAAGGCGACATTATCAAAAAAATCGAGATACTCAGGATTGGTAAAAAGGCAAAGGAATTTAAAACCGACCAGGCAGCATTTGAAAAATTGATGCTTCAGCATAGAGAATTCGAAAAAAAGAAAGTCCTGAAAATCATAAAATCCAGATGGCCCGATACCGTTAAAACCCCTTCCGGTTTGCAGTATATCGTAAAAAAAGAAGGCACAGGGAATAAAACCCCTACCGGAACGGATGTTGTACAACTTCAGTATACAGGAAGTTTCATCGACGGAAGAGTTTTTGATTCTTCGGAAAGCCATGGAACCCCTGTAAAAACTCCCCTGGAACAGATTACAATTAAGGGATGGAAAGAAGCCCTGAAAACGATGAAAAAGGGTGAAAAAAGACTAATTATTCTCCCCCCCGAACTGGCTTTCGGGGAAAAGGGCTTCCCGGGACTAATTCCTCCCAATGTATACATTGTCTTTGAATTGAGACTTATCGATTTTTAACAACAAGCAGAATGTGCAATTTCAAGGGTTATTCTCTTAAAAAATAAAACAAGGGATTCAGATTCTTATTTCATTAACGGAGTACTTAAGACTGGAAGAACAAGCATACTGGAGATCTTATGAACAAAACAAAAGCCTCTGAGGGCTTATTTGCCGAAATAGCTACTACAAGAGGGAAAATAATCATTTCGCTTGAATTCGAAAAAGCACCCCTGACAACAG
This sequence comes from uncultured Spirochaetales bacterium, assembly GCA_964512945.1. GTDB lineage: Bacteria > Spirochaetota > Spirochaetia > CAZEKV01 > CAZEKV01 > CAZEKV01. Next base: position 11,105 of record CAZEKV010000070.1, read on the forward strand.
CAAACTTTGTCGGTCTGGCGGAAGGAACTATTGGCAACGGCATAACAAAACCGTTTTATAATGGACTCTTATTTCATCGTGTAATCAAAAATTTCATGATACAGGGCGGATGTCCCGACGGAACGGGGATGGGAGGGCCAGGATATAAATTCCCCGATGAATTTTCAAGTTCTCTAAAGCATTCGAGGGCAGGAACATTGTCCATGGCAAACAGCGGGCCGAATACCAATGGAAGCCAATTTTTTATCACACATACACAAACTCCTCATCTCGACAACAAGCATTCTGTTTTTGGCTATGTAATTGAGGGACAGGAGGTTGTTGATTCCATTCAGCAAAACGACCAGATTAAAGAAATAAAAATAATTCGTTCCGGCTCCTCTGCCGAAAAATTCGTTGTAGATAACAACTTCTTTGACCGCTTATTGAATGAAATGAATAAAGAGCAAAAAAGTAATGGGGAAAATAGAATCAAGGAAATCTTGATGCAAATCAAAAATAAATGGCCGGATACTATTACAACAAAGAGCGGGCTTCAATATATTGTTCAAAAAGAAGGAGTCGGTGAGAAAAAACCGAAGTATGGAACAAAAGTCACAGTCCACTATTCCGGAGAATTTCTGGATGGTAAGATCTTTGACAGCTCCATAGAAAGAAAAGAACCCGCTGAATTCTCCGTGGGTCAGGTGATTGATGGATGGAACGAAGCCCTTATTGATATGAGAAAAGGAGAAAAGAGATTGCTTATTATTCCCCCGGAACTGGCCTACGGAAAAAAAGGTCACCCGGCGGGAATACCCCCCGATAGTTATTTGATTTTTAATGTTGAATTAATCGACTTTTAACAAATAAAAACCATCTGCTGCGGATCCGAGAAACGGCATGGATTTACCCCCTGTTATCAGATCCATTTCATTCCTGTTTTTTCAGTAATCTCGCTAAAAGGAGAAAAGTCCCCTCCTTTCTTTTTAAAGAACTGATAACC
>CAZEKV010000071.1:0-1739 GCA_964512945.1 uncultured Spirochaetales bacterium
AAATGGAGGCTGAAATGAAAAAGCGATTTACAGAAGAAAAGATTGTTAAGATCTTGAGTGAACACAAAACGGGCAAAAAAGTAAAAGACATTGCCAGAGATCATAGAATTAGTGAAAACACCTTTTATATCTGGAAAAAGAAATATAGAGATATTGATTAAAAAAATGCAAGAAGCTAAAAAAATAATTCAGTCTGCTGAATATGAGAATCTTATTAAATTCGTTGAAGATAAGATTCTCCTTAAGATCCTAAATGATTATCGGGACAATGCAGCGGCTCGTGATGAAGATAAATTAAATAAAGCAAATGCTTCATCAGAAGATATCCTGAAAATAATTACTTTAGAAAAGACGCAATTTATTAAGTATCTATTTGCTAAAATAAAGCAATTTGAAAATGTAAAATTCAAAGACGATTTTCCTGAAGGAGAAGAAATCGAGGAAGAGGAGGATAACGAAACTATATTAGGTTATGCTAAAGGCTTTATACTACTATACGCAATTGAGTTTTTTTTACTCAAAAATGGTGATAATCAAAAGATAGAAACATGGTTAAAAGAATGCAGGGTGCCACAATCAAAAAGATATGCAAAACAATTACTGAAAATATATAAATCAATATCTTCAAACTAACCCCCATCTATCTTGACACATAGGGGGGTGAGGTCACAGAGGCATGCAGGAAGCAAGAGAAAAAATCAATAAGTTCATTAATGAATATAATTCTATAAGACCGCATCAGAGTTTGAATGGCAAAACTCCGGATATGGTTTATTATGGGGAGTCAGACCTGGCTATACCAACTTAGTTTATCCCCTTAAAAAGGCAGCGTTGCTGTCTTGACATATAGGGTCAATCTAATCTTTACTAAAACAAATTTATAATATACCAAAAATTATCTAATGTACACCAAAAAGTAAAGGCAATGACTTATGCACCATGTTATCGGCTGGAGTTGGGCAATTAATTACCTTCCATGCCGTCTATTTTAAACTTAAAATTTGTAATTCTTCTGCTGTCTTATTAAGATAATATTTTCTTTTATCTGGAAAAATTTGCTTTAGAAAACTCATAATTTGTAGAGCATATTCAGAATTCTCATTAACTAGAATTATAAATTTTGGAATAAAATCTAATAAATGTTCTCTCCTGTTTTTATCATATAAGTCTGTCAGACCAGAAATGGAAATAATTTGACAATCCAGGTTTTCCGGCAATCCATAACTTTCCCAGAAATCATCTTCAATTTCAGTTAATGAAATTTGAAAATCTTGTAAAAAACATAATTCTGACCATAATATATTTGGATGCTTTTGATTTAAATTATTTTTCAATTCATATTTATTGTTGATTTTTTTTAGTTTTTTACCATAGTCATCTTTCTCGATTTCTATTTTTGACTTTAAAGATTCAAAAAGTATCGTTTGAAATGTTCTTAGTCCTGTTCCACAGACTCTGTCAAAATCAGATATTTCATTGTCAATAAAAATTTTTACTCTTTTAGTTTCATCTGCATAAATCATTGCCGGATAATATGATAATTTATTTTTTCCTATATTTTTTTTTGCTTCGTTGTATATTTTTATTGCATCGTCTTTATTATTTATTATTGGTAATGGATTAAAACTGTAATAACCAAATCTGATTTTTTTATTTTTAATAAATTCATTTAGTTTTCTAGTAATTTGAATTATATATGATGGCATACTTTTTAATGGGGTATTGACTTCCACATATAT
>CAZEKV010000071.1:1749-11924 GCA_964512945.1 uncultured Spirochaetales bacterium
GTGAAATAATAATTGATATGTTTTTTATCAAATACATATTTTGTCTGTATAAAAATCTTGTGAACGATTATTTCCGTCTTCATAAAAATCAAAAGTCGTACATTTCTCATTTAAATATAATGCAACTTTTATTTCTGAAATTAATGTATAAAAACTTATAAGATCATTTATTGAATTCCTGTTGCTTTCTATTTTGTCATTAAATAATGTATTGTTCTTAAAAATATCAATTTTTTTATCAATTATATAAAAAGATTTTTTTAAATAATCATAAGGGTGTTGGAAATAAGGGGATTGAGATTTATAATTATCTAATAATTCATTAGAATATATTTCCATATTTTTCTTTGTCGCGCATGAACGCGGGCTCTTTCATTCTCACTTCCAATCTTGCTCAACCCCTGCCGACAACATTTGTGTATAGTTACTGTTCTTGTACTACCAAATTGGAGGGATAAGAACAATTGCGGTGTACTGAGTTTATCGAAGTATTTATATTTCTCTTTTATCCTCAGCTTTATCCTATTTCTTACAGATAACGGTGCTGGACGTGCAGCGTCCAGTGAAGCGGGCATTGCAGACAATAACGAACCGCCTATCCTCGCCAAAGTGGCATACTTGCCCAACGCTAACTTCCCAAAGTCAGGCCAGGTGTTACCGAAAATCCGCAAGATGAACAGAGAAAGGAAAAATAGAGCGAAAGGACTAAATGCAGCACCTATCGATCCTAATGCTCCCGGGAAATGCCAGTGCTCTGATATTCTAAAGGGAAGTAGATTCTGCGCCGAAAGAGCAAGCGGAGTAAAAATCCAGTGCATCCGGTTGCTTTGTTTCTGCTACAAAAAAGAACACGAAGAACTTGAAGGATGTTTATATCTTTCTTTATTATCTTCATGTGCTTCATGGTGTTTATTCCTATTCCCGGACAACTTCACCGAAAAAAGAACAACCTTTCTGGACTTTTTCTACGGATTTTCAACCCATCTTCCGGCTCTATAGTAGAGCCTCCACCCGGTTGGCTTACCATCTTTTTCAGACATAACATACTGCTCTTTTGTCTTTCTGCTAAATCTAACAAGAACCCTGTTTCCATCAGGATCCTCTACAGGTGCAGAGAAGAGGGGCTTGTATTTTGGATCAATTTCCTTCTTGTGGGGAAGTAATTCGTCGATGTACGGAGCCCTTGTTTCCCTGTTTTTGGGAAATTTGCTTGCAGCAAGAAACAATCCTGCCGCTCCGTCTCTTAATATGTACGTATCCTCCACTTTACTGCATTCAAGTTCCGGCATGGGAACAGGATCCATCTTAGGGGGTGCCGGTTCTCCGTTTCTAAGAAGTTTTCTGGTATTTTTACACTCTCTGGCCGTACAGTCAAAATACTTTCCAAAACGTCCTGTTTTTAACTGCATTTCGGCTCCGCATTTATCACATTCAAGAACAGGCCCGTCATATCCTTTTATTTTGAATTGTCCTTTTTCAATTTCATATCCATCACAATCAGGATTTTTGCCGCAAATATGTATTTTACGTTCTTCATCAATCAGGTAATTATCCATCGGAGTGTCGCATTTATTACACCGGTGTTTATTCCGTAAAATGCGTGATTCTGCATCCTCATCCTCTTCAAGACTTACCACCTCCTGCCCCGGAATCAAATTAATTGTCGATTTACACCTTTCCTTAGGGGGAAGAGAATATCCTGAGCATCCAAGGAAAACCCCTGTGCTGGCAATTCTAATATTCATATGACGTCCGCATTCCGGACATTTAATCGATGTGGCAACTGGAATATTTGGACGCATACCGCCTTTATCACTGTAGGCTTGATCAAGTTTCTTCTTAAAGTCTTTGTAAAAATCATCAAGGACTTTCTTCCACTCAATTTTGCCGCCGGCAATCTTATCGAGAAGCTCTTCAAGATTAGCTGTAAAATCATAATCCAGTAAATCATTAAATTGCTCCAGCAATCTTTCCGTTACTACATCCCCAATTTTTTTGGCATAAAAACGCTTTTTCTCCAGAGAAACATAACCCCGATCCTGGATTGTCGAAATAATTGATGCATATGTAGAGGGTCTTCCAATTCTTCTTTTTTCGAGTTCTTTAACCAGTCCCGCCTCTGAATATCTCGCGGGGGGTTTTGTAAAATGCTGTTTTGATTCCAGCTTAAGCAATTTTAAGGCTTCATCAAGTTCAAATTCAGGAAGAAGAATATCCTCTGATTTTTTTGAAAGCTGAGGCAGTACCCGGGTAAAGCCATCAAAAAGAATGGTTCTCCCCTTTGTTCTAAGTTCATATTTATCTGCTTTTACCGTAATATTTGTTGTTAAATATTCAGAAGAAGGCATTTGACAGGCCAGAAAACGCTGCCATATCAATTTATACAATTTAACGGCATCGGCATCGATTTTTTGTTTTTGCTCCGGCATGACAAAAACATCGGAGGGTCTGATGGCTTCGTGAGCCTCCTGAGATCCTTTCTTGTTTGAATAAATTCGAGGCTCGGAGGGCAAATATTTTTTCCCGAACTTCTCAGAAATATATTTTCGAGAGGCATCAACTGCTTCTACGCTTAAATTTGTAGAATCCGTACGCATGTAGGTAATATAACCGGCCTCATAAAGTCTCTGTGCCAGCATCATGGTTTTTTTGACACTATACCCCAGGCGTGTACTCGCAGCCTGCTGCAAAGTCGATGTAATAAAGGGTGGTGAAGGATGTGTTTTCCCTGGCTTTTCTTCCTTTCCAGCAACCCTGTACCCGGAATTCTCCAGAACAGATAGAGCCCGGGCTGTTTCATCCTTGCTGCCGGGTCTAAAATTCCGGCTGTCGTATTTTACCACTTTAAAAAGAGCTGTTTTTTTTGTGTCATTTCCCAGGGATGCGAAAATCTCCCAGTATTCTTCAGGAACAAAAGCCCCTATTTCCTTTTCCCTTTCGACAATCAAGCGTACGGCTACAGATTGAACTCTTCCCGCAGACAACCCCCTGGCGATCTTTGCCCATAGTAGGGGTGAAACCATATATCCAACAACTCTATCCAGAAACCGCCGAGCCTGCTGAGCCTTAACATGATCCATATCCAAATCAGCAGGATTTTCAAATGCCCGGGTAATAGCATTTTTTGTAATCTCATTAAAAACCACACGCCGGAAGTTCTTCTTTTTTTCTCCGATTACCTCTTTCAAATGCCAGGCTATAGCCTCTCCTTCCCTGTCGCGATCCGTTGCAAGATAAATGTTTTCTACCTTCTCTGAATATTTTTTCAGCTCCGAAACAACTTTTTCTTTCCCCGGGAGTATTTCATAATGGGCTTCCCAATCCCTGTCGGGGTTTATCCCCATTCTGGATATTAACTGCTCCGCAGCCCTTTTTTTCTTATGTACGGCTTTTTCTTCAGGGGACATCTTTCTGGTAATGGCGGCGGCCTTTGCCCTGAGAGAAGCATCAACATTGTTCTTCCTTGACCCGCTTACAGGCAAATCCCGAATGTGTCCCACACTGGATTTTACAATATATGCCTTCCCGAGATATTTATTTATTGTTTTGGCCTTAGCCGGTGATTCGACAATCACTAAGTGTTTTGCCATTGTTTAGTCCTGCATTTTGAATGAAATATATATAAATGATACACATTTTGCAAAGTATTTTTTTTATTTTTGCTTTTTTAACCCAAAAAAGGAGGTATTTACGAGCTCCCTCCCTCTGGAATTCCTTTTATCATCAAAGAAATAACCCTCAGTTGTTGAATAATCTATCAACTCTCCGTAATACCTGAGTGTTTTGCCTGAAATAGAATCATACGATCTTGCTATAAAAATATCATTCCCACCGGAAAATACTTCATAAACTGATTTCAATATAAAACCTGTCAGATTCTCAAATGTATCAAACCATATCTTAGGATCTCCGTATGGATAGCTCTTACCCTCCGGGAAAATCATATCTATAAATAAAAAGCTTATAGTATCTACATTTTTTACTTTTCCAATAATGCGCTCGTAGAGGAATTCCGGAAAAATCATCAAGTAGTTGCAAGCCTGTCTTTCTTTCTTAATGTTGGTTATTATCTTCTCAAGCTTAGCAGCAAGATTCTTTTCACAAAAGCCTCTTTCAAACAATGTGTATATGGATAAATCAATAACAAAACAATCAGGGTCATTCTTGTATCTTTGTTCAATCTCTGAAAATATCGAGATAAAACGAAAATCACAAAAACCAGAAGCATCTTTTATTTTCTCGCTTATCTTTGATTCAGCTCCATAAATAAGAATGTTCTTGCCTTTTAGAAAATTAGCAACTTCCTCCGGTGTTTTTTTGATCCCATCATTGATGCTGTCCAGAAGATCAACAGTACATACCCTTCTAACACCATTACTGTCAAGAATTCTGGTTTCAATATCAAATTTGTTTAGAATTTCTATATTTTTTGTAAAATTCGAGTCGATATCGCTTTTATTAAAAACAGCCTTCATCAGTTTTTCGTTCGTTAAAAAAACATTCTCAAGCATATTGTATCCGCCGATAACCCGGATACCGTTAAAATCTGTTTCCCATTCAATTTTATGTGGACTCAAAATAGCGGAGATGTTTTCAGTTTTTAAAAATCTATTATTTTTTTTCAGACTGTTTATACTGGAAATCAATAACACCTCCTTCTTTTCAAAAATTACTTTCTTTTCCGCCTTACCCAAAAAGGTGTTTACCAGAATGTACCTGAAAAAAATCATGCCTGTAGTCGTTAAAAAATATTCCGAAATAATCATCGATACAGGAATTTTTAGTTCGCTTATTGTTGATATAAATCTCAATCCTATAAAAACAACAGAAGGAAACAGGTTGTGCAAAAATATTTTAATAATATCCCGGACTGTCATGCTATAAAAAATATATTTATAATGTTCAAAAATGGTGTTAACAAGAATTCTTACCAGCAAAACAAGCGGAATGATAATAATAAGTTTTCTTATTTGAAATAAAAAATCAGGGAATTGCGCACGTATCAACCTTGAGATAATGAGTGCCGATAATATTATAAGAATATCAACAAATAATTTTATAAGACGATATTGTTTTCTTTTATCTTTCACTATTTGCTACCCAAGAATTTCCAGTATTGTTTTATTAAGAATCCCCGCAGAAATTTTTACATTGTATTTATTTTTATTCAATCTCATTGCTCTCAATCCTGTTTTCTTTTTAAAATCAAAGTCTTCTTTTAATTCCTCGATATATTTCTTTATCCCGGGCAAATCCTTCTCTTTTTCAAAAACAACCCCTATATCATTTTCAATTATCATTTCACCTATCTCTGAGTTTTTGGGACCCAAAAATATAATTGGCCTCCCTGAAGCTGTATAACTGTATATTTTTGAGGGAAGCAGATCTCCAACAACATTCTTGCTCTGAGAGACAATAAATAAATCGGCTTTTTTTAAATTCTCTGAATGCTTTTTTCTGGAAGAATATCCGGAAAAGACAACCCTGCTTTCTCCACTTATTTTAAAAATTTTTTTTACCGTTTCTTTTTTATTCCCCTCGCCGATAAATTCATATCTTAACCCTTTAATCGGCTTTAATGCCTCTATAATATCCCCCAGCAGGGAAAAATCATGAGCCACACCCATGTTCCCCGAATACATGATCAGGAAATCTCTTTTTTCCTCAGGAACAGAATAATCAACATCCTTTGTCCAATTGTTTATTTCCAGAATTTTCCCGGGATCTATTCGATACAAGGATTTAATTTTATTCCTCATATATTTCCCAATGGTTATAACCCTGGCAGACTTATTTAAAGCCATTCTGTTAAACATTTGCATTTTTCGGATTATCCACGGATTGGAAAGATACTTCATGTCAAATAATATTTCAGGAAATAAATCCTGAATATAATAAATTAAGGGCTGCCTTTTGAATCGTAAAGCCATGGAAACAAAAAAACTGATCAGGGGGGGTGATGTCATTGATATAACAATATCACTCTCGTTTTTTAGAAACAACATAAAAAAAACTGAAAAATAATAGAGTACATAATCAATTACCCTTGTAACGAAAGACTTTTTCCCGAAATTGAACGTAAAAAACCTTTTTATATTTATACTGGAAAGATTTGTACCCCGAAGATCATCCATCCTGGCATATTGAGATTTTCCACAATAAACGGTTATATCGTAATTCCCGGAAGAGATAAGTTCTTGTAACAAATCCCCCAGCAGCTGCGAAACTGCTGAAATATCCGGATAAAAATAAAACTGGATTACCGCTAATTTTATTTTTTTTTCTTTTTCCATATTATTTATTCAAGGCTGCCGTATACGCTTTTGATACAATTCAATATCCCCTGTCCAATATCAATAAAGGGATTTGCTATTAATTTCTCGCTTACTTCCGGCAAAAATGAATATGGTGTTCGCTTATAATGGTTAATGTATCCTTTATTTTTTAACTCAATTTTAACATCCTTATTTAAGATTTCTATTATCATTTTAAAAAGATCTATTCTTCTCATCTTTTCAAATCCTGTTAAAATCACATGCCCATTTTCGTATTTACTGTTTTCAATTATATCTACAGATAATTTTGCAGCATCTGCAGCATGTATATATTCCCTGATTTCCTCACCATCACCATGGTGAACAATTTTATTTGTTTTTATAATTTCTTCAATTAAATTATATATGTAATTATTAAAAAACTTTTTTTCCCCGTAAACCGAGCCATAACGGATTATGGTATATTTTAATCCATATTTTCTGAAATATTCTTCTATTAATTTTTCAGAAGACAACTTGCTTATTCCGTAGAAAGAACCTTTATTGCTTAGCGCATAGGTGCTACTTGCAAAAACGAATCTTCTTATTTTCCTGTTTTTACAAATATTCAAAATATTTAGATTTCCAAGAATATTTAATTTTATTGTATCAAGTGGATTTTCAGAAGCTATGTCAATATCAGCGAGACCCGCCATATTATAAACAAAATCAAATTCCTCAATATCAATTTTCTCCAATTTATTTGTATCAAGAATATCACATTCAATAAAACTCTTCTTCTGAGTCCTGTTTTCCTTATCCACAATAGTAACGGTATATTTTCTCTTTGTAAGTTCATCCACTAAATACGAACCTATAAAACCGCATCCGCCGAAAATTAAAACTTTCATTTCTCACCCATCTCATACAAAAGTTTTTCCGCAATTTCCAATTCCTCTTCGGTATCAATATCAATTGCCTCTAAACTACTAATCTCCAATAAGTATGGATTTTTTCCAATTCTGTTCATAGTACTAAAAAATGATTTTTTACTAAAAATATAGAAACAAGAATTTTCTTCATATATAATTTCTAAATCTTGAGTCGTCGGCGAATCTGCCGGATTATGATTTAAAGGAACCCAATCTTTTGTCCAGAATCTTTTTTGAATTTTATTAACACTAAATAGTGAATCGTAGTTCTTTTTATTTTCAAAATATGTTTTAATCCCCATATCGATACTACCGGGCTTCAGTAAAGGATTCGTCGCATGAAGTTGAATGTAGTTCTCACTACTATCTTTAGCAAGAGTATTTTCAATTACCATATTCATACTGCAATTTCCCTTTAAATGTTCCTCGCGGTTTATTATTTTAATTTTCGCATCATTTTGATACCGACTTATAATCTCCTGAATATCTGTATTAATTATTATTTTGTCAATATACTTCGACTCATATAATGATTTCAAAATATAAATGTATAAAGGTTTCCCTTTAACAATCCTGATATTTTTGTTTTTTACCCGTTGACTTCCCGCACGCATCGGGAGTAGTGCTGTAATTCTATTCATTTTAATACCGTTCCTTTTGTTCTTTTCCTCAGAACATCAATATAAGAATTTGTCAATGAATAATACTCTTTTCCTCTTTTTTCCCCATACTCTAAGAGCTTTCCCAAAAATTTGCAATGATGCTTGTAATATTTATCGTAAATCCTGTCTCTGAAAAAAGAGGGATGGCATCTAAAGGCAGTCTCCATTAAATCGGTAAACTGAACAGATCCGCTATGCTTCCAAAAATATTTTTCACCTTTTTTCCTGCCATCTGCACCAATAATAAAAATTTGCCCTGAAACACTCGAAGCAATAGGTATCATTAATAATGTCAAAATATTACTACTCTTTTTTACACTTACATTATTTTCCTTTGGTATGTTAAATTTATTTTGAAAACTAAACCCAATCAACCGGCTTTTTAATTCTTTATAATGTGTCAATAAAATAGGGAAAGTTTCAAAAGGAACGGCTACAAAACAATCGTATTTATTTACAACTTTAATTAATTTCTTTCTAAATTCTGCCGAATATTTTGAGGGACTAAAATGAAAGACTGGATCAGCAAAAACAATAATATCAGGGCCGCCTATAAAAGCCAAAAACTCTTCGTTTTTTACTATACTGTTGCATACAACTTTAAAAGAATTTCTTTTGTATTTTATCTCTTTATATCTATCAAATGAAGGGCCTGTAACAAAACAATATGCGGAGGCTTTTGTTTTGTTCCTTTTTAATAGACTGCTAAAGTTAGCAAGAGAGATTTTTTTGAACTTCTCTATTTCACCTTTTGGAAAAACATTATAGTATATCTTTTTCCACACGTTTGACTCTACCGAAGAATAATAGGTTTCATCAATTATATCAATCTTAGATATATTCTTTAAAATAGAAAACTTAAATAGCTTTGACTTATCCGTAATTAAAATACTATCAAACTTGCTGAATTTAATTGTTTTTGGATCACAAAATTTAATATGCTCGCTATTCCTGTCCAGATAGTTTTCCTGATATTCAACTTTTTCTACATCTAACAATTCATCTCTATTAAAATTAAATGAAATAGGTATAGTAATATCCAAACCTTTTTTATAAGGAATAGCCCACAATAATTTATTAATGATTTTTATCAATTGCTTTTTGTTGGAGACTTCCGGATATACCAAAAATTTAGATATTTGTGTCCGGGTTTTAACTAAATTCACAATCTTTTTAAACCCAAAAAATATATAGGCTAAAATTTTCCGTTTTCTAATTCCACTTAGATCTCGTTTCCCAAACGCTTCTTCACTCATATCTTTTATTTCCACCCATCAAAATAGTCTATCAAAATTTATTCTTTTAAATATTTCTAAATGTCCCCCGCTTGTGGCATTGAACACTCTAACGTTATTAGATTCAAGAAATTTTCTTGCATTTCTATATGCATCTTCCATCTGGTGGACTTTAGGATTATGCCATCTATACCCATTGCCAAAGTATTCTTTGCAAAAATGATTTACATCGTCCTCCCTGGAATTAATAATATAATTCTCATTTTTACCTCTTTCAACATACCTTTCCGGTATTTTGTAATCATGATCAGCACCTATAATGTATATCTCATTAAAGCCCATATAAAAAGCAATTTGCAAACATGTATATGTAACGGTGTTCCCGCCGCCTGTATATTTTGAGATGTCAGGTGAGAAATTATTATCCTTTCCTCTTAGAAAATCCGGACAGTGATTTAATAGAATTGTTTTTTGATCTCTCTTTAAACAATAAGAAAGACGAACAGGAAAAAATTTTATTTTGACCTTATCTAACTTACTTATTTCTGCCGCTCTATCTTCTGCAACAAGATTATCTTCAACAACATAATAGGTTGGATAAAACCCCATTCTATCGTAATTTAAGTAAATTGCATTGGCGCCAAAGGTGACCTCTGTTTTTATTTTTTGCAAATCCGTTTTGTTTAAACTTGGCCCATTACATAAGATAAAACATCTTTGACCTTGATGTTTACCCTTTTGAGCCCTTAAAAGAATGCTGTCAGTATTTTCCCAGTTCCTACTCGCAAGCATAATATCTCTATATGCCTTTAATCTTTTTAAAATATTGCAAGTTGTGCAAATATTAAGAACATTATACGATGAGCCAAAAAAAAAGGACAAAACGGCCGTCATTATTTTTCTTAAAAAAGGATTTTTCACAAATATTTTCAAAATCATGTTCATTTTATTTGTCCACTGAGGTTTTTTAAAACTTCTGACCAGTCATACAAAAACGCGACCATCATCGAAAACTTGAAGAAAAACACCATTATTACAACGAGCCTGTAGAAAAACCCCGTTTTACAATATATTTTTCTTCTTTCAATTCTA
>CAZEKV010000072.1:0-11855 GCA_964512945.1 uncultured Spirochaetales bacterium
CTACTCTTGGGTGACCGCTGGAATCCATAATAATATTGCCTTAATCTGCACAACATCGGTTCTTTATAATAGGGACGGGAATATTATTATGGATTCCAGCGGTCACCCAAGAGTAGGACCCACAATATGTATTGAAACGAGAATTCATAATTAGACTGACTTAATTGGAAATCGAAAAAGGGTTAACTCATTATTTGGGTTAACCCTTTTTTATTAAGACTCTCATAACTACTTTCTTGATTATTTTCACCCCCCGTATTAGGATCCTGTTAGTATGAAGAAAAACTCTAACCTTTCAGGTAAGATAGCAATACTGGATGAATCGGTATCCCGGAAAATCGCAGCAGGAGAGATTATTGAAAGACCAGCGTCTGTTGTCAGAGAGCTGCTTGATAATTCAATTGATGCAGAAAGCTCAGAAATCGAACTCCACATAAAAAACGGTGGTATATCTTCCATCCGTGTAATTGACAATGGAAATGGGATGAGCAGAGAAGATCTGGAACTATGTTATCTCCCCCATGCGACCTCAAAACTTAAAGACTTTGATGACATATATAGAATTGAAAGTCTCGGTTTTAGGGGAGAAGCCCTTTCCAGTATCGCAGCCTGTTCCAGGATGGATATTATTACCTCCACCGGCGATAATCCGGCCAATAAGCTTGTAATACATAATAATAAACTTTTGTCCCTGGATCAAAGCCTGGGAAATAAGGGGACGGTTATTTCTGTAAATGATCTTTTCTTCTCGATCCCTGCCAGAAAAAAATTTCTTAAGCGCACCTCTGCAGAAACAGCTAAATGCAAGGGGGTTTTTATAGAAAAAAGCTCGGCTTTTCCCGATATCTCTTTCAAATTATTTGTAAATGATGAATTAAAGCTCTTCCTTCCGCCATCGGATTTAAGGGAAAGGATTTTCTCTATATATTCAGGAAAACTCAAAAAAGATTTGCTTTACGAACTATCGTGTAATAACAAAGGATTTTCCATAAAGTCTGTAGCCGCAAGACCCGAGCTATCTTTCAGGGATCGTAAATTAATGCAAATATTTGTTAATGGTAGAAGAATAAATGATTTTTCCTTTATTCAGGCTGCTGAATACGGCTACTCCGAATTCCTGCCCGGAGGGAGTTATCCCGGAGTCTTTATTTTCATCAAGATCGACCCCGAACTCGTGGACTTTAATATTCATCCTGCAAAAAGCGAGGTTCGCATTAAAATACAAAGGGATGTCCATCATGAGATTGTTCTACTATTGAAAGATTTTCTCAAAAAATTCCAGATAAGCAGGAAAGAGAAAAGCTACTCTATCAGGCATGAAAGCTTCGGATTTGTTTCCGAGGCCAGGCCGGGCGTAGAACCAGCGATTAGAATTACCGAATGGAGTCAAAAAACCGATAGTGTATCAAGATTGCATCCAGTCGAGGATAAAAAAGATTTTTTCTATATTGGACAGCTATTTTCCCTCTTTTTACTTGTTGAGTATAAGGATAGTCTCTTCATGATTGATCAGCATGCGGCTCATGAAAAGATTTTATTTGAAAAATATGCCAGTTCGCCGCCCATACCCCAGAACCTTCTTATTCCGGTTGATTTTAAGATCACAGAGAAGGAAAAAAACACCCTGTCGGAAAATATAGAGAGATACGAAAAACTGGGAATAATTGTTAATCTAAATACTCCCCATCTTTGTAGAATAACCGCCCTTCCCCGGATGTGTACGGGAATGGAAGATGATATTATCGAATTTCTGAAACAGGGGAAAGGAACCGAATCAGAACTTAAGCTAAAGCTGTACTCCGCCCTCGCCTGTAAAGCCGCCATTAAAGAAGGTGAACAAATCGACCCCGTCACTGCAGAGGAGCTTATAGAAAAAACATTTAAACTGGAAAACGCCAGATGTCCCCATGGAAGACCTGTCTGGCATTCCATCTCAAGAACCAGTTTAAACCAGCTGGTAAAACGAACATAGATTACAGGCCTCTGAGCAATTCTTCTATCTTACTGCGTTTCTCATATGAGGGGTTTTTGTCAATAAGCTTTTCCCATATATCTTTCGCCCCCTTTTTATCGCCGGTTTTAAGCAAAAGCCCCCCCAGTGTATCATAGGCACTCCAGTGTACGGGGGAGATTCTTATCAGCCTGTTCAGGGTTCGAATAGCCTGGGCATCCTTGCCTTCGGCAATATAAGCCTTTGAAAGATTATGCCATATTTCAGCATTGCCAGGATCCTTCTTAATAGCTTTTTCATAATGCCTTATACTATCGGCGTACAGCTCTTTATGAAGGTATACATTACCAAGATTATTGTTAACATCCAGAGACCCCGGATCGGTCTTATACGCCCTTAATAAATAGTCGAGGGCTTTATCGTAAAGCCCATAATCCTTGTAAATAGCTCCGAGATTACTGAGAGGCTTTGAATATGAAGAATCGATAGACAGGGCTTTATTGTAGCTTTTGATAGCATTGTCTTCATCGTTCATTTTCTCATATATTACCCCAAGATTAAAACGATATATTTTTGAATTCGGTTCGATCTCTATGGCGCGCCTGCAATATGACAGGGCTTCTGACAGTTTATTCAAATTCAATTTAACCATGGACATATTAAGATTTGAAAAACCCTCATCAGGATTCATGAGAAGAGCCTTTTTATAGTATTTCTCGGCCTCAATATGATTCCCTTGTTTATAATAGGCAAAGGCCAGTTGTCTGATAAATTCATATTTACCGCTGTTAAAGGCGACCGCCTTTTTGTAGTTGGCTATCGAAGAATTATAATTACCACGCTTCCTCTGTATTTCTCCTATGGCAAAATAGGCAGCAGCGTAATTTGGTTTTAATTTAGCAGCCGCAGAAAAAGATTTAATGGCTGCAACAGGTTTGTTTAAATATTTATTGGAGAGTCCAAGATTGTAAAAAGCCTTCTCAAATTTGGGATTCAGATAAATACAGCTCTTGAAAGATTGCCTGGCATCGGAAAACTTACCGATACGCAGCTGAGAAACCCCAAGATGATATAGTATCAAATAGTCTTCAGGATTAAGGCGGGAAGCCTCTTTGTATTCCTTTATTGCATGTTCATAGTTTTTTGTAGATTTATATATATCCCCAAGGGTGCTGTGGGGTATCCATAGATTGGGATCATTAGCCACTGCAAGATTTGCGTTCTTTATTGCCTCTTTGATATTGTTTGCATTATCTTTGTCTTCTCTGAAAAAAGATTCCGCCTTCCAGGCATATGCTTCAGCCTTTGTCCTGTCGATTTTGAGAGCATCATCAAAATACTTCCTCGCTTCAGGAAATCTATTGCTTTTCATTTCCCTTATGCCCTTATTAATTAGATCCTGGATCTTTTTAGCATCTTCAATCTCTTTACTACTCATCCCCGATGTATCAAGCGGGGTGGTGGAAGAGGCAGGTACTCTAACAGGCAGGCGCGAATAGGAATCATCTATTGAATCGCTTAAGGAGTCTATACGCTCATTTAACCTGTCCGCAGTCTCTCTATCCCTGTTTCTTTCCTCCTCTGCTGCCATCCTGTCTCTTTCTTCAGCGTCTTTCTTCGCTGCAATAATTCTGTCACTTAGTTCTTTGGCTTCTTCATCATCGGCATTTTTGATAAGCAGGGTATCAACCAGATCCAGTGCCCGTTGAAATTCCTCATTAGCGAGAAGATCTTCGGCTCTTTTCAGGGTATTTTTACGTATATCATCCCCACTCCCCAATAAAGCATTAAAACCCCCCATGGGAAAGAGAAGAAAGAAGAGCAACAAAAGAAGAATCACTCCCCCCGATAGCATTAAAACATGTTTTTTTTCCATTTTATTTTACCTTTCATCCATATTCATTCACATAACCATTATGTTTTCAGGGATAACCCGGCAAACACTTCATCTATAATTAAGTATAACCCTCGTTCAGGCGTATGAAAATAAATTAATACCGATTCCAGAAAATTATTCATAAAAAAAGCCGAATTTAATCCTCAATCTCAAGGACATCATAATGCTCGGCAGCATTTTCTAACTCAGCACTCAAATTTGTAGTATCGCTGGCCGCATTTTCCAGTGCCTTTATAGCAGCTTCTTCAAGCGCCTTCTGTCTGGCCTGTTCTTCCGCCAATCTTCTTGCTTCATCCTCAATAACAGACCTTTCGTCCCTGATCCTTTTCTTAAGCAAGGCTATAAGCCTTTCAATATCTCTTCGTTGAGGATCAGCAGGGTATAATTTCAGATAGAGGATATAATCAGAGAGGGCATCATTATATGACTTCATTTTTATTCTGGTATTTGCCCTGTTTAGATAGATAAAGTAATTGGCAGGATTCGTCTTAATTGCCTGGGTAAAGATCTCATTTGCCAGATTGTATTTCTTCTGCCTGTGAAAAACAACCCCAATCCCCATATATAATTTATCCTTATTCGTTTTAGAAAATCTCAAGCCCTCTTTTCTAATGGAAATTGATTTTTCAAGCTCATTTGTTTGTTCATACGCATATCCCAGATATTCATAGATCCTTTCGTTACCGGGATTTTCCGCTCTGGCAGCTTCAAGTAAAACTATTGCTTCCCCGGGTTTATTATTTAAAAAAAGTCTTTCAGCCTCTTCAAAAACCGGAGATTTTTCTGAAAAAAGGAAAAATGAGCCAAAAGCAAAAAAAAGCGGCATAACACTCTTAAAATACATATCAATTTTCCCCCTTAGGTTTGACAGATTTTACAAAACCGATTAATCTTCATATTAACGGTATACTGGAGAGGTAATGCATTTTCTAGTCATTCTACTAATAATTCTCGGCGTTATTCTAACAGCTGTTGTCATTTTTATTATAAAATCCATCAGTACCCCAAAAATTGTATCATCCCTCGCCGCTTTGGTAAAGCAGGGAAAGATAGCCCAGGGGACAAAATTAGCAAAACATATTATCTCAAAAGAGCCGAGAAACTGTGAAGCCCACTATCAACTTGCTCTATGTTACCTGAAGGATCATAAGCCTGAAATTGCATTGATGGAATTTCAGACTGTAAACCAAATTGGACATTTTGGTACTTATTGTCCGGAAATTGAGTTTAGAAAGAGAATCGCAGAGCTTTATGTACGTTTTGAACATATCGAAGAGGCATTAAAAGAATATTTACTCCTTGTTAAGCTGGAACCTGAAATATCGGGTCATTATTTAAATATTGGAAAACTATTTGAAGAATGGAATAAATCCGAGAAGGCCGCCAATTTCTACAGAAAGGCGGTTGAACTTGACCCCCGCAGTTCAGAGGGGCATTACCATCTCGGTCTGTTACTCTATAAAACAAAAAAGCCTGTTGAGGCAAAGATGGAACTGGAATTAGCCCTAAAAATCGAACCCGAAAATCTTCAGGCCCAATTCTACCTTGGGAGATTACGAAAAGACAGTCATGACTATGTAGGGGCTTTACTGTCTTTTGAAAAAGCTCAACGTTCATCTGAACTAAAAGTTAAAGCTCTTATCGAAAGGGGTGGATGTTATATGAGCATGAATAATTATGATAAGGCTATTTCGGAATTAACCAGAGCTGTCAAACTTGGAACCGACCCCTCTGCCATTGAAACAATATACGCAAGATATTTTCTCGCGATATGCCATGAAAAAATGCGTAATATCGATGAGGCCATAGAACAATGGGAGAAAATATATTCAAAAAAGCCGAATTTCAGGGATGTTGCCGAAAAACTGAGCCAGTATCAGGATCTCAAAACAGATGATAAAATTAAGGATTACCTGACATCGTCAAAGGATGCATTCATAGGTATTTGTAAAGAACTGACAAAAAAATTAAATTTGAGTGTAAGGGATGCCGGTGAGATCGCAAATGGATGCCAGATCCTTGCTGTGGAAAAGGATTCCGATAAGTGGCGAAACACACGGAAAATGCCCCGGCTTATCCGCTTTTTGCGTATCCCGGAGCTTATTCCCGAGTCGACCGTACGGGCGATGCATGAAGAGATGAAAAAAATAGGGGTTACCAGGGGGATTATCGTTTCAAGTACCAATTTTTCACGAAAAGCCATAGAGTACACTGAAAGCAGGCCTATTGATCTAATCAACAGCGACAAGCTGCAGAACCTGCTTCAAAATATTAAACTAACAAAGAAATCAAAAAATGATAAAAATTCTATGTATAGCAGATCATAAAGATCCCTTAATATATTCCTCATTGATAAAGTCCCGCTTCGGTGATATAGATCTTGTCATAAGTGCGGGGGATCTGGAAATGGATTATTATGGGTATATAGCCAGCTCTTTAAACAAACCCCTTCTATTCATTTTTGGAAATCATAATCTGAAACGCATAGGATACTATAGAAAAGAATACAGCAAAATGCTTTATGACCGCTTAAACTCTTCATATCCATCCTTTGGATCCACTTATATTGGCGGAAAAGTGAAAAGGATAAAAAAATTGCTAATTGCCGGACTTGGGGGCAGCAAAAGGTACAATAAGGGTAAAAATCAATTTACAGAAGCTGGAATGTTTCTCTATATACTAAAGCTCCTGCCCGGATTATTTATTAATAAAATATTATTCGGACGTTTCCTTGATATCCTGGTAACCCATGCCCCCCCTGAGGGGATAAATGATAAAAAAGATCCCTGCCACTCCGGTTTCAAAATCTTCCTATGGTTCATGCGGGTTTTTAAGCCTAAATACCTTGTACATGGACATGTTCACCTTTATGATATCAACAAAAAAAGAAGAGAAAAGTATTATGAAACCACAATAGTAAATGCCTATAATCACACAATAATAAATGAGGATTTCAAAAAATAGCTCTAAAATTTAATTGAAAAGTAGGATTTTATGAATGAGACGTACATAAAGAATAAAGCACATGGTGATTTTAACAGAGTCCGTTTTAAGGAAAATTTCCATAAATTACGAAATATTCTGACCCCGGACAAACAGGAACTTCTTTCCCTGGAGTATGTAAAATATTTATTAAAGCCGAAAAAGGAAACATACCGCGGGATGAAAGCCGTTCCCATTTCACTGATTGTAGGGAGCGAGGGAAGATATCGTGATTTTAACAGCACCTTCCTGCCCAAGCATGAACATATAAGGAACCGCTGGGAAAATGTTGACAGGGCACATATAAAAGATGTTGTTCTTCCCCCCATAAAATTATACGAGATTGGAACAGTTTATTTTGTCAGGGACGGCAATCACCGTGTGTCCGTTGCCAGGGCTCAGGGTGTTGATTTTATTGATGCCGAGATCATATCCCTTGAATCGGAAATCAATCTACGACCGGGGATGACAAAAGATGATCTAAAAAAGATCATAATTGCCTATGAAAAAGAACGCTTTTTCGAAAAAACAAATATCGAAGATATAATACCCCGGGAAAATCTCGATTTTACAGCTACCGGACGCTTTGTAGAGATAATAAGGCATATAGAGGGACATAAGAAGGAACTCGAAAATGATTTGAAACGGAAAATTGATTTTAAAAACGCCGCACGCTCGTGGTATAACACAATCTTCATACCGATAACAGATATATACCGTGAAAAAAAGCAATTAGCCCGTTTCAAGGGAAGAACAAAGGCAGACCTTTACGTCTGGATTGTAAAACACTGGAACGAATTGAAAAAAAGATACGGGAGTGATTTCTCCGCGGAAAAAGCCGCCATTGACTATTCAACCCGCTACGGAAAAACCCTCTTTGGAAGGATAAAAGCGGTACTTTTCAACAAAAATGACAGGAGATGTTACAAAAAGTAAACTCCGTCAGGTCTCTTTTTTGACCTCCTTTTTCTTCGGTTCCGGAGTTTTGCTTTCTGTTTTATTTTTAGCAGACCCAGGGGGCGGAGTGTCATTAGACTTGCCTGGTTTCTTTTCCGCGGCAGAGGCTTTTTTATTATCGGTATGGTAAAAACCGCTTCCCCGGAAGATTACCCCTGTTCCGCCTGTAATAATTCTTTTTACCCTTTTACCACACTCAGGGCATTCCTCAATGGGCTGATCCATCATACTCTGAAACATTTCAAACTCGTGTCCGCATGTCTCACATATATAATCATAATGAGGCATTTTAAAATCTCCTTATTTTTGCATCATCAATATAATAAATTTATTCCAAAAAAACAACAAGATATCCTTCTAAAAACAAACCCCGGATAGATTTTATCTCACTCTTACCGGTATCCCACTCCTGTCGAGATAGTCTTTTATTCCCCCGATTCTGTAATTATTATAATGAACCATGGAGGCAATCAGGGCGGCATCGGCTTTACCCCTGGTAAAAACATCCCTGAGATGCTCAGGAATCCCGGCTCCTCCCGAGGCAACTACAGGTATCCCCACTCCATCGGAAATCATTTTTGTCAATTTTAAATCGTATCCATCGCGGGTGCCATCAGCATCAATTGAGTTTAAAACTATCTCTCCCGCCCCCAGCTTTTCCGCTCTTCTGGCCCACTCAAAAACATCCATATCGGTTTTTGTCCTTCCTCCATTAATTACGACCCGGTATTTAGAGGGCATCTTTTTATCAAACAGGGCATCAATCCCGAGGACAATACACTGACTGCCGAAATACGAAGCTCCATCATAAATGATTGAAGGATTTTTTACAGCACCTGAATTAAGGCTAACCTTTTCGGCTCCCGACAAAATTACATTTTTCATATCATCAAGCGAGTTTATCCCCCCCCCCACCGAAAAAGGAATAAATATTTTTTCGGCTACCTTCCTGACAATATCAATCATTATCTCCCTCTTTTCATGGGAGGCGGTTATGTCATAGAAAACCAGCTCATCGACACCGTCTCTATAATATTCGGCCGCCATCTCAACGGGATCACCGATATCAATGTTTTCTTTAAACTTTATTCCCTTCGTCGTCTTTCCATTACGGACATCGAGACAGACAACAATCCTTTTTAAAAGCATTTTTATTGATCCTTCATTTTTAAAAAATTCTTTAAAAATTTTATCCCGTTTACTCCGGATTTTTCAGGATGAAACTGCACGGCGGTAACATTGTCCAGAGAAACACCCGAAGCAAAACTCATTCCATACTCTGTTGAAGTCAGAACCCTGCTGCCTTCCAGGGGATCAGGATAATAGGAATGTACAAAGTAAAATGAAGCATCTTCGGGAAGTCCTTTCAAAACGGGGTGTTCTTTCTCTTTCTTAATCCGGTTCCATCCCATGTGGGGAATTTTATACCCTGCGGATTTGGCAAATTTCTTTACCGAGCCTTTTATTATCCCAAGACATTTTGTGTTGCTTTCTTCGGAAAGCTCAAAAAGTATCTGACACCCAATACATATCCCCAGAAAGAGCTTCCCGGTTTTTATAAAGACTTTAATAGCTTCATCCAGGGATTTTTTTTGCAACTCCTTAAGCGCAGAACCTGCTTCCCCCACTCCGGGGAATATAACCCTATCAGCCCCGGCCAGCACTTCGGGATCGGAAGAAATAAAATATTCAGCACCAAGATAGGTAAGAATATTTTCAACACTTTTCAAATTCCCTGCATTATAATCAATCACGCAAATTTTCATCTTTTTTTTCCGAAAGCTGTTTAATTAAAACAATTATATCATCAGATGTTAATTCCAATCCCGATATTGTTAAAATTTTTTGATTATTCTTTACTCCGAGTTTCTTTTTCAGGGAGTGAATATCCCCTATTTTCTCTTTTTTAAGCCATCCGTAAATCAGTAACTTCACAACAAATTTAAATTTTCTTGCCTGGTCATCGGTTTCCATAATAAGCCTTCCATGACAAACCATCTTCTTACCGGTTATGTTGGCTGTAATACATAATTCTTCAACGGAATACCTGTCTACATCCACCGAAAACCTCTTCAGCATTTCGTCTTCTACTTCGGGGATGTACAGCAATAAATCCGATAAATCCAGTTCATCTGCAACTACTGCGGGGATTTTTTTATGAATTTTCCCATTATATCTTGAAATCATCTCTTCAATCCCGTTTAGCGAGATAAAAATAAGCGACTTTTCCAGCAGAGCAATGGATATACCCCTGGACTTGCTCAGCCACCATCCGGAATTGCCTTTTTCGACCCTGATCCAATCCTCATTTTTTCTAAAGAACCTCTCCAGAATCCGGAGAGGGAAACTACCAACGACTACAGCCGAAAAACCCGGCATCCTGTCATTGCTGCCGGAAGAAAAAGCGGCGTATATTTTATCGATTCTTTTTACAATAGATGAAAAATCCTCCCCCTCTTGATTGACAAAAATACTATTAAAAAAAGTTTTGTTCTTTTTTATTTTACCGGACACATAAATTGAACTATCCGAGGGTAAGACACCAAGCCGGCCTCCGGGATCTTTTTCGGGGAAACTGGAGCAATTAATCAAAAAAAAGACAGAAGCAACTACTATAAAAAAAAATCTATTCACTGGCTTTTTCCAGGGAAATACTGCATTCTTCATCAATCCCCTCAATTGCAAGAGAATCTGCCTTCCTTTCCCATTTTATCTCTTTTGATAATGTTTCAGAAAAAAGATAATCCCTGAATAACTCAACAGCCTCTTTTACTCCGCTGGAACATTCAAGTGAGAGTATAATTCTGTCTGTCACCTTAAGTCCCCTCTCTTTCCTCATACTTTGAACAGACCTGACAATATCCCTGACAAGACCCTCGTCTTTTAATTCTTTTGAGATTTCAGTATCAAGGGCTATTGTTAACGATCCCTCGTTCAAAACCTTCAGATTTTCCTTTTCCAATCTCTGAACAATAATGCTTTCGCCGGTTAATTCGAAGGTGCGGTTTTTGAGATCAATGGAGAGGGTAGATCCGTCTATCAGGGATTTAATTTCATCCATGTTCAACTTTTTAATTACGGCTGCGGCCTCTTTCATATCCTTTCCCAGCTTCTTTCCCAGCACCTTGAAATTTGCTTTTGCCCTATACTCTACCAGATCTTCTTCATTTTCCCGGAACACAACCTCTTTGAGATTTAATTCTTCCCTGATTATATCCTCCATCTCCCTCAGGACCGTCTTCTCCTTTTTATCGATCGTAACAAGATGGATGGCTTTCAGGGGCTGGCGAATTTTTATTGAAAGGATGCTCCTCAATGAACGCCCCATGGAAACCGAACGCCTTGCAACATCCATTTTTAATTCAAGCTCATGATCCCTTAGAGTTTTATCAGGATTCGGATAATCGCATAGATGTAAAGATTCCGGCATATCTTCCGATTTTAGATTTTGATATATTTCCTCAGTAATAAATGGAATAATAGGAGCGGCTACGTGTATAAGTTTCATAAAGACCGAAAATAATGTTTCATAGGCCTGGTTCTTATCAAAATCATTCTCTGATTTCCAGAATCTCCTCCTGGAGCGTCTGATATACCAGTTGTTTAACAAATCAATAAAATTAACAATATGGTCAATAGATTTTTGTAAATCACATAATTCCATGTGTTCAATAACATTTTCCACAAGATGCTCCGCCTCGGATAATATCCATCTATCCATGGGATTTTGAGGGTTAAGCGGGGCTTTTTGTGGAGTAATTTTATCGATATTAGCGTATGTAACATAAAAACTATAGGCATTCCACAGGGGAATGATTATCTTCTTTAATACATCCTTAACTCCCTCATCGGAATATTTTAAATTCTCACCCTTTACTACAGAGGAATGCATCAAGAATAATCTCAAAGCATCTGCTCCAAATTTATTAATCACCTCGGCGGGATCGCTGTAGTTCTTTTCCGACTTTGACATTTTCCTTCCATCTTCAGCCAGAACCAGTCCATTTACAACTACATTCATCGAAACGGGTTTATTAAACAAAGCCGCTGACAAAATAGTCAGTGTGT
>CAZEKV010000073.1:0-11685 GCA_964512945.1 uncultured Spirochaetales bacterium
GCTGTTTACAAATCCCAGAGGATTATTTATTTCGTGGGCGACCCCCGCTGCTAATTGACCTATTGATGCCAGTTTTTCCTGGTTGAGCATATTCAGTTGAATTTTTTCAAGTTTTCTGTTTGTTTCGATGAGGTCAAGATTCATTTTCCATAATTCTTTGTTGTTGTTTACTCTATTTGTTATATCCTTGATCGTACTAAAATATATATTTTTCTCCATAAGCATGGAGGTTTCAAGGCCGATTAAAATCTTGCCGTTTTGACACTGAAGGTTTATTTCAAAATCTTTTATCTGTCCGTCTTCTTTAATCTTTTTAAGAAAATAGATTCGATCGTCCGGGCGAATATAAAAATCAAGAATATTCCTTCCCATCAAATCGGGTTTTTCACTGAAACCCAGTTTTTTTACTGCAGCATTGTTGATTTCATATATTATCCCATTAATATCGGAAGAGAAAACAATATCCGATGAATTGTCAAAGAAGATTGACAGCTTTTTTTGTGATTTTCTAAGAACCGTTTCCATTTCCTTATATCTTGTAATTTCACTTCCTATAGCCCATATACATTCTTCCCCTGCCAATTCGCTTTTTTTAACACTGCATGTGAATTCGAGCCATATGGGGACAGCCCGGGATATATTAATTTCGAATTTTTTTTCTTTGTTTTTAATTATATTTTCTATAAGTGAAGAAGCTAATTTTTTATTTGTTCGGAAAGCTTCGGATATTTTGCTGTTTTTAAATAAAATATCTCCATCTGAGTTTATGGAAAGAACGAACAACCCCCCCGGACAGGACATGAAGCAGTTACTCTTTAAACTAATATCATCAATCATTTTTTTAGAATTCAGATTCAGCAATATCTAAAGTAATTCGTAAAACCAAGCATATCTATAACTTCTTTTATTTTTTTATTTAAGTTTCCCAGATAGAAATCAATTTTTCTCAATTTAGTTTGCATTAATATCTGAGTCAATGAGCCTATTCCTGCGGAAGAAATATAGGTGACTCTGGAAAGATCGAGCAATAGTTCATTAATATTTTCGCTCTTGTTGGTTATGGAGGTTATTGTATCTGTAAAGCTGCTGGAATTCCTGTTGTCGAGGAATCCATCAGCAAAAATAACAATTCTGGTTCCTTCTTCAATATGGCCGGATAGTTTTATCCCGGCATCGTTCTCGTTAATTTTTTTTAAAAAGCCAGGATCAATCTCCACGACAGAGTCCCGATTATATGCTGTTTTCATTCTCCCGTCCGCTACCGCCATACTAAATTAGAATGAAAAATTACGGGTTTGTCAAATTTTACATCCCGGACAGGAATTTTCTGAACAGAGAAACAGTAATGTCCGAGAATCATATGGAGGTGTTATGAAGGGCCTTCTATTCCTCAGCAATTAGTAATGTTTTGGGATCCAATCTCAGATGGATATTCTGTATCCCTGTCTTTTCATGATCCTTTTCGAGTTCCAGATGAACGTATTTGCCTTCAAATTTTAGAGATATAAGTACGTCTATATAATCAATAAAATCTTTTAATTCTGCGGGTATTCCGTCTCCGTCAAAGACAGACTCATCACCCTTCAGAGAGGAGCTGAACCAGACTTCAACTCCTATTTCTCCGGCAATTTCCTTAAAAGTCTTAACGTCTTCCATGGTCGCTTTTGAAAAGTCATATCCGTCAATAATAACTGCATCTGTAGCAAAACCCCCATCTTTGATCATGGCTTCGATGCTTTTAAAGATATAACGGGGTTTTACGGATTCCTGGGCAAAATTCATTATCACACGATTTTTTATAATCTCGTCATGTACTTTCAGAGCCGATTCGAGCTGACGTTTTTTGGCAATTTCCTTAAAAATATCCTCATACCAGCTAATTATATGATCCACTTTGCTGGAAAACGAAACGTGAATAACATGTTTTCCCTGAAATAATTTATCCGTAGCAATATGTACAAGACAGGCTGTTTTACCAACTCCCTTTCTTGAAGACAATACACCGATATTTCCCTTTCCGACGCCCCCATGTATTGATTTTTCCAGTATTCTTAATGGACTGCGCTTAACAAGCTCTGATTTTACCATCTAAAATCTCCTTTACTATCTTGCAGTTTCTTTTTTTCTCTTCTCTTCGTAAGCAGAGATAAGTTCCTCAGATATACTTTTTGGAACCTTGCCATACTTACTAAATTCCATTGTAAATTCAGCTTTCCCCTGAGTCATGGATCTCAGTGCTGTCGAATAACCAAACATTTCGCTTAACGGAACCTCGGCCTCAACCTGAGAATTCGCTCCGTCTTCTACAGAGCTCACAATCAAACCCCGTCTTTGATTTATACTGGCAAAAATATTACCCTGAAATTCTGTTGGACCCTCTACGGCGACCTTCATTATCGGTTCCAGGATTTCTGGTTTTGCCTGATTATAAACCTGATTAAACGCGCCTCTCGCAGCTGCCTGAAAGGCCATATCCGAAGAGTCAACACTATGAGACTGCCCATCGTTAAGAATGACTTTTACCCCGACAATTGGGAATCCAATCAGTTTGCCCTTCTTAAGACAGGATTTGAATCCTTTATCACAGGCTGGAATGTATTCTGTGGGGATTTTCCCCCCCTTGACGCTGTTAACAAATTCATATTCACCCTCAGCCAGGGGTTCTATGGAACCAACGACCTTGCCGTATTGTCCCGAGCCTCCAGTCTGCTTTTTATGGGTATAATCGTAATTGACAGGAATAGTAATGGTTTCTCTGTAAGCCACCTGAGGCTTACCCGTTTCGACCTCGGCGTTGTACTCACGCTTCATCCGTTCTATGTAAACCTCAAGGTGAAGCTCTCCCATCCCCTGTATAATTGTCTGATTTGATTCAGGATCGACATATGTTCTGAATGTCGGATCCTCTTTTGTAAATCTGTTCAGGGCTTTGCCCATATTATCCGATGATTTTTTATCTACAGGATTTACAGAAAGAGATATTACAGGATCGGGAACAAACATGGAGGTCATGGAATAATTGACGGATACATCTGTAAAAGTATCTCCTGAGGCACAGTCTATACCGAAAAGTGCTACGATATCCCCGCATTCTCCATGGTTAATATCTTCCATGCTGTTGGCGTGCATCCTTATAAGGCGTCCAATCTTGAATTTTTTTCTTGTTCTCGAATTGAATAATTCATTCCCCTTTTTAACCATTCCCTGGTATATCCTGATATACGTAAGCTGCCCATACTGACCGTCTTCAAGTTTAAAGGCCAGTGCGACGGGTTTTCCCTCAGGTTCCGACTTAAGAAGGATCTCTTTTTCATTATCGTCGAGGTCAAGAGCAATGTTTTCCACATCATCGGGACAGGGCAGATATTTTACCACGGCATCAAGGAGGGGTTGAACCCCCTTGTTTTTATAAGCCGAGCCCAAAAACACCGGCGTTAATTCCCTGGAGAGTGTCCCCTTTCTTACTGCATCAAAAATTTGTTCTTCTGTTTCGTTTTCCTCAAGACAGGCTTCAGCGAGATCATCTGAGAAGAACGAGACAGCGTCTAACATCTCTTCCCGTTTTTCTTTTGCCTTTTCTTTTAACTCTTCAGGGATTTCTTCGACTCGAAGTCCACTCCCGTCTGAACCGTCAAAATATACAGCCTTCATTGTTACAAGATCAACAAGACCCTCATGTTTGTCTTCCAGGCCGATTGGGATCTGCATCAATACAGCATTATGACCAAGTTTCTCAACAAGTTGAGTTTTGACTTTTTCGGGATCAGCCCCGGTTCTGTCGCATTTATTAATAAACGCGACTCTTGGTACATTGTAGCGTTTTAACTGACGGTCAACCGTGATAGACTGTGACTGTACACCGCCTACCGAACATAAAACAAGTATTGCCCCGTCAAGAACCCTCAACGCCCTTTCAACCTCGATTGTAAAGTCAACATGTCCCGGTGTGTCAATTATATTTACCGTATACCCCTCCCACTCTACATTTGTAGCAGCGGAAGCAATTGTTATCCCTCTTTCCCTCTCCAGTTCCATCGAATCCATAGTTGCACCAACACCATCTTTTCCATGCACTTCGTGGATAGAGTGGATTTTGTTACAATAGAAAAGGATACGCTCCGTCAGGGTTGTTTTTCCGGAATCGATGTGTGCACTGATACCGATATTCCGCATTTTAGAAATATCTATACCCATAAAGCTTCAATACCTCTCATTAAATTATTACTTAAGGGGATAAATTAAATCTCCCCTGTAAATTCCATATTTGCCTATTCCAGGCCTTCTGTTTCCATTCTCTTTACACAGAAAAACAGCAAACAGACCGGGGAATTGCAAAGAAAGTTCTTTTTATAAGAACCCCGGTTATCGCTCGAAACAAAATATGAATCATGCATGTTACTTGTATACACTTATAATTTCAAGCCCTCTCCCTGACTCTTTGTAAATCTAATCAAAAAAAGTAGTGGTTCATCACTTTGGCCTGTCCGGTGCCAAAAAAAGGATATGTCCGTTAAGGAATTGCCTCAAATTGGTCGAAAAACACATAACTGTCGGCCTTTGACCATAATCCTATTTTCCCGCTTATAATTTCATCATTGTCATAATTAATATAGAGTTTATTATCAACAAATCCTTTGATGTTTTTGCCCCTAATTACAATTTTAAGATTATGCCATGTTTTGGTCGGGGTTCTGACATTACGGATCCACTGTTCGGAACTTCTTCTTCCCCTTTTCATTCTAAAAAGTACCAAATTATTCTCCAGAGGATTCGCCCGGACAACAAGATAGTCTCCGTTCTGTTTTATATTAAAAGCGATGCCGGCAGCTTGATCAATTCTTCCACTGATGCCTTTGAAGTCTACCCTGATTTCCCCATTTGAAAAATTCTCTATTCGTTTGTAAATTGTCAGCGGAAAGTATTTATAGGCTTCAAGGTTGTCAAGGAATTCAGCGTACCTATCGCCGTATAATCCCTTTGCCTTGCTCACAATCCCATCGGATAAGACACCTTTTTTCCATGTTCGTCCGTCAACAGCGTAAACCAGGTTTTCGCGATCTTTATCAATATGCCATTTGCCGACAAAAGAGGAGAAGTCTCCAGCCGGGGCATTTAATGTTGATGAACTAAACGAACAAAAAAAGAGTTTCTCGTCTTCCGCAAATACAACGCTAATTGCAAGTAAACTCAACCCGATAAATCCAATTATTCTTTCCATGAAAACTCCTTGTTAAAATTAGATTTTAGATAAACAAATAAAATAATAATCGGCAATATTACAATATATAAGAGAAACAGATAGATACTCCAGTGACGATTTACAACAAGGGGATAGCCGCAAAAGGATTCGTTGATAGTTGATCTTTTAATCTTCAAGCCGCTTAATCCTTCGAGTATCATAAAGATTTCCTCTTCACTGTTTGAAAATGTCTCCTCGCTCTTTTTATTTATCGTATACCTGAAAGAACCGTAATTTTCAGACAGTAATTTATCCGACATATAATTGATTTTGACATCTGGTTTTACCAAAGTTAGTTTTTTTAGAAAATCTTTTTTGTAATCAATTGCCCTGCTGTCGCCAGCCTCGAGAAATATATCAATTTTAACTGGAGGTATTTTTTTAAGAAATTGATTTGCCTCGCTTGAAAAGGAGTTCCTTTTGCTCTCTGTTAAGTCAAAGTTGAAATGTATATTGGTATTAATTGCAAACAGGGCTAAAAATATTACTGTTATTGTTGCTGTTAGTTTTAGCTTTTTTCTTTGTGTAAAATCAAAAAAGAGGTAAGCTATACTTAAAAAATAGGATGAGAGTAACAAGAAGAAACCTGTTGAAGAAAAGGAGAAAATCCCATCTTCAAATTTCTTCAACTGCCTCGTGACGGTCCAGCTGGAAAGTCCGCTAAAAACAGATATTATGTTCATATCTTTTCCAAAATCAACAAACCAGGAAAGCATAATTAATGATAGGGCAAATATCGAGGCTTGAGCATTGCTGTTAAAGAGTGCTGCTGAAAAAAAAGAGATCGAAATTATAAATAAACCGTATAAGAAATAACCAAACAGGAGAAGAAATAACTCCTGTAAGGGTAAATGCCCTCCGGGGATATACCAGAGAAAAACTACCAGTGCTGAAACAATAATTGATATTAACAGGAGGATAACCCCCGCAGCAAATTTTATTAAAAATATTGAGTACAGGGGGCATGGTAATTGAGCTAAAAGGGGAAGTGTCTTATGTTTTTTCTCACTCCCGATTGATTGTATAAACAGAAATGGAGCAAGCAGAGATATAATTATGAAAAACCCCCCGAATGACGGCACGAAAACACCTTGAACCGGTTCAAATCCTGCTGCGTACAGGGGATCATCAATTGCCGCAAGGCTTGCTTTTGAGTATAAATCTACTGCGGTGTAGAAGCTGTAGGATATAAGCAGCAAGAGCAGGATAAAAAAGAGCAGTGTTGTTTTGCTTTTGAAGAAATCTTTAATTTCCTTCTGGAATAACGCATATCTCATTTTTTAAGAATCCTTAAAAACAATGTTTCAAGATTTTTATCCTCAACAGAATTCTCTTCGGCAAGAGTCTTTAAAGAGCCCTCTGCGATGACTACTCCCCGATTTAAGAATATAAAATTATTACAAATATTTTGAGCATAAGACAGCTGGTGAATTGATAAGATAAAAGAACGTCCGCTTTTATTTTGCTCGTTAAAAATATCCGAGATTTCCCGCATTTGTAAAGGGTCGAATCCATCAAAGGGTTCGTCCAGAACAACTATTTCCTTTTTGTTTGACAATGCGGTATAGAGTTTAATTCTCTGATGCCATCCTTTGGAGAGATGTTTTATTTTTTTCTTTAACACCTCATTAAGAGAAAGGCGGTTAAATAATTTTGTATCTCTGAAATTTGTAATTGAATGATAGAATTCCAGGAATTCCCCTACAAAGTAATCGGGATAGAGGGACATTTCTTCAGGCATGTAGGATATTTGATTCTTTATTTGAACAAAATTCCTTATCTTGATTCCATTTACATGGATGGAGCCGGTATCCGGGAATTCAAATCCGGTTATAATTTTGATAAGAGTGGATTTTCCTGCCCCATTCGGCCCGATAATACCCGTTATGGAATTTTTTGCAATGGTCAAATTAATTCCGCAAAGCACGCTACTTCCTGAATACTTTTTAGAAATTGATTCGAGGGTTATCATCTATCCGTTTATACCTAAAAAACCAGATCAACAATGGATGGTAAATGATAGGAAAGTTAGAACGACCTGTCAATCCCTCTCAAAAAATTGAGAAAATCTTTCGGGGAACCGTTTTTAAAGGTGTGGAAGGGGATGAGGAATTTTAAAAAAAAATTTACCAGATTATAAGTTTTTTTCTATTATTGAAAAGAAGTCATTATATTCTTTCACTCCTGCGAATTGGGGATATTCTTTCAGAATATTGTCGGGAGCTTTAAATAGAATACCTGTTTCAGCAGTTTTCAGCATGTCTATATCATTGTAGGAATCCCCCCCGGCTATTATCCTGTATCCTATTGATTGAAGAGCGAGAACGGCCTGTTTTTTTCCGTTTGTCTGGCGCAGCTTATAGTCAACGATACTCCCATTATCGTCAATAATTAATGTATTACAGAAAAGTGTGGGCCAGTCGAGTTTTTCCATCATGGGTTTTGCAAATTGTGTGAAGGTATCTGAAAGAATAATTACCTGGGTTCTTTTGCGAAGCTTTGCGAGAAAATCCTTTGCCCCCTCCAATGGATCCATTTCATCAATTACATTCTGTATGTCATTCAGTCTAAGATTGTTGTCTTTTAAAATGGATATTCTCTTTTTCATTAAAACATCGTAATCGGAGATATCCCTGGTTGTGAGTCTTAATTCATCAATTCCTGTTTTTTCTGCAAACGATATCCATATCTCAGGGATAAGAACCCCCTCCAGATCAAGACATACAATACTCATGTTGATTTTCCCGGCAGCTGCATTCATAATGGGGTGAATATACCAGGTAAGGTATCTTTTTTCAAGCTGATTGAGAGTCAAAGAAGCCCAAAGTGAAAACAGTTGTTTTATTATAGGCTTCGGGCAAAAAAGAAATGTCTGTTTTACCAGCGGATGAGGTTTCCTCCGTATGTTAATCCCCCACCAAACCCAATAGTGAGGATATAATCGCCCCTTTTAAGTAAATTCTTCTGATCCATCTCGCATAAGGCTATCGGGATGGATGCCGCAGAGGTATTGGCATAGTTTTCTATATTCAAAAAGAATTTATCTTTTTGAATTTTTAATCTTTTTGCAGCTGCGTTTATTATTCTGTCATTTGCCTGATGGGGAACTATGTGGGAAATATCTTCAATTGATAAATTTTTTGCATTGAGTAGGTAAAGAATGGTATCACAGAGGGCTCTTACGGCAAAATTGTAAACCCTCCTCCCGTCCATCTGGATAAAGAGATCCTTGTACTCTGTTTTATCGAGGCGAAAGGGTTCCTTTGAACCTCCGGCAGGTATCAATAGAGAATCAGCCCCGCTCCCTTCGGATTTCAGGGATGACAGAATAATTTCACTATCAGAATTCTCCCGGCGGGCTGAAATGATTGCAGCTCCCGCTCCGTCTCCAAATAGCACACATGTATTTCTGTCCTTCCAGTCAAGGATCTTTGAGTTTATTTCGCTTCCAATAACGAGGATATTTTTCATTGTTTTTGATTCAATAAAATTTCTTGCAATTTCCACACCGTAAATGAAGCCTGTACAGGCGGCGGAAATATCAAAAGCCCCCGCATTGACCGCACCTATTTTGTCCTGTACAATACACGCTGTGGAGGGGTATCCAATATAGTCGGGAGTGGATGTCGCAACTATTATTAAGTCGAGTTTTTCAGGGCTCAGATCCGTTCTGGCAAGGGCATTCAGCGAAGCATTTATCGCGAGGTCGGAGGCTGTAGTATTTTCATCGGCGATGTATCTGTATTTTATTCCTGTATGGGAATAGATCCAATCGTCGGATGTATCAACTTCACGGGATAATTCCTCATTGGACACGTGCTTTTTCGGTACAAAAGCTCCGACTGCATGAAAAAAAGCTTTCACAAACTGCTCCTTGGTTTATCTTCTTCCTGTTGCATAATAAGGCTCCTCATGTTTATGGTCAATACCGCTAATCATTAAGATGCAGGCGTGGATAAATGTTTTTGACAAAAATCCCCTTAAAGGATATTATGTTTTATGAGGTGAGTATGAGTTTAATCGGTGTAATCAATTCAAGTAAGGCAATAAATGAAAGAATAAACAGGAAATTCACGGAAAAAATCAGCAAGCGGTATAAACTGCGGTTTTTTTCGAATATTGATAAAATTCTTGAGTTCCTCAGCTTCGATCTTCCCGAGGTTATTATTTTGAATTTCTCCGATCCCAGTATTGATATTTCCGAGATTGAGAAGAAAATAAAAAAGGAGTCATGGCTGCATAATTTTGGAATAATTGGTCTTTACGATAATTCTGAAATTGAAGAGGAAGAGCTTCTATCCAAAGTGAAAAATATCAATGTTCTTGCACTTCTGGCCTTCAGCAGGATACAATCGCATATTGTCAAATGTGTCCGAATTATCGAGCATAACAGACAAATTATTTTCAGCAAGGATCTTTCAGGAAAACTTGTTGATAAAGCAACGGGATCTTTTCGCATAGAAAATGATCCCCTTTCGGTTTCGGTTTATGCCAGTCTGGCTTCGACCGTTTTGTCTCAGCAGGGATGCATTACGCCCGAAAATAAGATGCGCTTACAGCTTTCTCTTTCTGAACTGATTATAAATGGCGTTGAACATGGGAACTGTGGAATTTCCTATGAGGAGAAAACGGAATTTCTGAAAAGAGGGTTAAGTGCTGTTGAACTGGTCGCTGAGAAATGTCAGGATCCAAAAATCGCTGCAAAGCGTGTTACTCTCGATTGGGAGATCTTTTCTGATAAAACAAAATTTGTTATCCGTGATGAGGGAGACGGTTTTGACAACAAAAAGATTACAACGCAGATTAGCAATAATGCGGTGAGTGCCCTCCATGGCCGCGGGATTACCATGGCGGCACATTTTGCAGAAAGTCTGGGCTACAACAATAAAGGAAACGAAGCCACCCTGATTATAAAACATGATGTGTCGGTTTACAAAAGAACTCCCGAGGGATTTTTGGACGAAGAGAGTATTTTTACAAAAAAAGATGATATCGTCTTTTATGAGGGAGAGCCCAGTAATTTCCTTTATTATATTTCGAGCGGTAAGTTCAGTGTTTTTCATAAGTCGCGCCATGTAGGGATGCTCGGACCCGATGATATTTTTATGGGCGAAATGTCCTTTCTCCTGGGGAACAGAAGAAGTGCTACAGTTCGTGCGGAGACGGAGGGGAAACTCGTTAAGATAACAAAAAAGACATTTCTCTCGACTATGAAGGAGTACCCCCATTACGGACTTTTTCTCTCCAGATTAATTGCCAGAAAACTCGTAAGGGCAAATGCCAGGAGTGCCTTTGTGCAGACAGGAGAACATGAAAAAAGGCGGAAAGACTCAGGTTAAGGTTTTGTTTTTTTCGATGAATTCATCCAGAAATAGATCCATGTAATTCGGGGCGGCTGCCGATATATGGGGTGTAATGCAGCAGCTGGGGCATTTTCTTAAGGGATTTTCAGGGGACAGGGGTTCCTCTTGAAAAACATCGAGATAGGCTCCACTTATTTTTTTGTTTTAAGGGCTTTACTCAGGGCTTTTTCGTCTATCGAATTCCCTCTTCCAAGATTGTAGATTGCAGAATTTTCTCTGAGCAGACTAAGGCGTTTTTCGTTGATGATCATCTTCGTTTCTTCTCCCCCGGGGAGACAGAGTACAAGGTGGTCGGTTTCAGGCAGAACCGAATCCAGGTCTTTGAGATCCAGAATCCTATCTGTCTTTGTAAAATATTCAGGCTGTGTAGTTGGTTTCCTTTTTATGCCGATAATTCTTGATCCAAGCGGCTTTAAAAATCTCCCCGCCCAAACCCCGATATTTCCGAATCCCAGTATTGTTACTGTTGAGCTATTTAATAATCTCATTGATTTGCTTAATTCCTTTCCTGGCCAGGGGGTTTTGGTTTGAAGATTATAAGCCCGCAGGATTCCCCTTGAATGGGATAGAATCATGGCAAGGATCGTTTCTCCAATAATCCTACCGTGAAAGGATGAGTATTCAATTTTTACGCCTTCGGGGGGTGTTACATGAAAATAATCCCTGCCGGCGGCGGGTGTAACGATTTTTTTCAGACATGGAGAGAAATCAAACCAGTCCTGTTTGAAATTCCAGATCAAGGCTATTTCCGTATCGTGCAGCGATCTTGTAAATTCCTTTTCATTCTTACAATTTTCAATTTCGCAGCCTGGAAAAGCAGAGTGTAATTTTTTTAGATGAGGGGCTTCAAAATTCCAGCAGCTAACATCTTTATGAACAAGGAAAACCGATATTTTCATGGTTTCATTTTAGAAGTATCTTCTAACAGGGTCAATCATCGTTTTTTAACTCAGTCCCGCAGCCTGCTGGAATTTATTTTATTTTGCTGTTGATACCGCTTCTAAAATAATATAGGTTTTGTTGAGATGTGGAAACTATGGGTGTTGGAAAATGAGCTATAAACTACTTTTTATTGATCTCGAT
>CAZEKV010000074.1:0-11499 GCA_964512945.1 uncultured Spirochaetales bacterium
TATTCCCCATCCTACCATTGTAGCCCCCAGGACACCGTATACCCATTGCTGAAAATTTTTAACCTGTATATCTGGTGTTTCGTTACCCCAGAAAACAGGATCAATCTGAGAATTAAATCCTTCAGAATTAATCTTTAAAACCATTGATATTCCAAAAATGGAGATTATTATCCCGGAAACTAATAACCATTTTTGCCAAAACTTAAAACTCATTATTTCCTCCTTCAATAGACATAATATTCAATTATTACGATTCCTACAGAAACAGTAAAGACCACCGGTCTTTACCCAAATAAATATTGTCGATAGGTGTCAGAGCCACGAATAGTCATAAGGTTTTTATTATGTTCTCTGCCCACTTTTTTGCTTTCTTAATATTTGCATCGGTATTCTTTTTTAACGGTTCTTGAAAATCAATTTTTCCTACAATTTTATTGCCTTTTAAGATTTCCTCCATACTGTCGAATATTTTACCTTTTCCTCCGCCATGACAGCAGAATAATGCTATTTTTTTATTTGCTAATGAATGTGTTGAGAAAAAAGTATTTAGGGGTGGGGCGTATGTCCAGGCCCATACAGGTGTGCCAATAAATAAAACATCATATTTTTGAATATCTTTATCAAAAGGGAACAATGCCGGCCTGGTTTTCATCATTGCTGCCTTTCCACCCCAGACATATTTCATAAATCCTTTCGACTTCATCTCTTTTTTTGGTTTTAATTCCAGAAGATCCGCAGCTACCGCCTTTGAAATATTTTCCGCTATTAGCCTTGTATTCCCTTCGAATGAATAAAATACTACAATCTTTTTCATACTTTCCTCCCTGCAAAATTAAAACTCACCTGCATTCTGGAATGTGGAAGAATAGCGCCCGGATGCAGCAACGGATTAATTGCATTCCACCACCGGAACTACATCCATGCTATTCATAAAAAACTATAACGTCAAGCTACAATTCAATACAAAGCTTATCAGCTTATGACTTCTTTTTGCAGGAGCCTCTCCTCGCCGATCTATATGTCAATATTCTAAATTCGAAGTAAAAAAGGGTAAAAAAGATGTTTGTAATTCCTTTTCTCCAAAAGAATGTCCGCCATCATGAATTACTTCTTGAACAGAAATATTTTTTTCTTTCAGCAATTTATACAATGCTGCCGACCCACTGACAATCCAGGGGAAAAAATCCTGTTTCCCATAGGTTAATAGAATTTTAATTTTATTGCTGCCGGAATTCAGATAATCTTCGATTCTACGATCCATCTGTCCAAAACCGCTGTTCCACATATTCTGTATCTTCAAATCAGTATCTGTCCCATCAAATTTGGGTGTTTTATACGTTGGTTTTTTTCCTTCAATATCCCAGGCAAAAGCTGTCCCATAAGCTTTACGAAACATAAAGCCCCAGCTTCCCCAGGCATCTTTTAATCCAGTGTCATCGAATACACCAGGAGAGGCAGAATAAAGGCAATCAAAAAGGTTACTATGCTTTAAACCATTATGGATTGCACCAAATCCACCCATAGAAAATCCGGCAATTCCTCTACTGGCTGGGTCATTTAGAGTACGAAAACGTTTATCAATCAGGGGCACAACTTCTTTTACAAGAAAATCTTCCCAGTTGCCGGTTACTGGAGAATTTACATAGAAACTCCCATTATACATGTTTTTTCCATCGAGGCTTACAACAATAAAGCCTTTATCAGAATCATTAACAAAACATTCATTCAGTATTGAAATGAAGTCATTTAAATAATTAGCTGTTTCCTCATATCCATGAAGGAAATATACAACAGGATATTTTTTATCAACATTCTTCTGATAATCAGGAGGAAGATAAACGTATACAGAACGCTTGCCTGATTCTTGAATTAAATTATCCTCAATTGCAGGGGAGTTAATTGTTAAAATAATCACCCCACTTGAATTTCTTTTTTCTTTAATAATAGAGGCCTTCTTGTCCTGGCAGGCTCCCCCAAACAAGAGTGTTGCAATAATAATAAGTAAAATTTTATTCATCAATTTCTCCTTCGTTTTTCTTGTGTTTTTTTCCTAATTTCCCAAATAATATTGAATTGTTGTGACAATGCGTACCTTTTTCCAATCAGGAGAATTAGAATCACGATCATCAATTCTAAAATAACCCTGGGTGGCATTCTTGATTTTACCCACTTTACTGCCAGAATCTTTAGCAAATTGATCAGCTGCTTTACGAGCATTCACAGTTGCCTGTTTAATCATTTCAGGTTTAATTTCATTAAGTTTGGTAAAAGTATAACTGGTTTTATTTTTCCAGCTTCCAGGTAAAGGAACCACACCTTGCGAAATTAAATCACCCATTTTTTGAGCACTGGCTTTTATCTGATCAATTTTCCCTGAACGAACGACAATCGTGGCTTTACCAATATAGCGATATTCAGGTTTTTGCTGCTCCCCAAAAGTTGGTTCCGTACTGAGATCTCGTAAACTCGGAGCTGAGAATGAAAGCTCACAATCTTCAAATCCTAAACTCTTCAAGAAAAAAACCGTTTTCTTTCGCTGCTCTTCCATATTTTCCTGAACCGCCTGGAGCTCATTTCCTACTGATAGAAAAGTAATTGGCCAAATCGCCAAATCCGCTCGTACCGTTCTCTCTGCCAATCCCTTAACCGTAACTACACGTTGCCCGGCCTTTAATTGATACAATGCCCCACCAACGCTAAAACCTATTATTGCCAACCCCAGACTAATAGTAAGTCCCAAAATTGCTGATGACCACAATGATTCCTTATTC
This sequence comes from uncultured Spirochaetales bacterium, assembly GCA_964512945.1. Taxonomy (GTDB): domain Bacteria; phylum Spirochaetota; class Spirochaetia; order CAZEKV01; family CAZEKV01; genus CAZEKV01. Next base: position 2,772 of record CAZEKV010000074.1, read on the forward strand.
ATAACACCCTCCCTATAATGACACCCTCTTATCTTACTAACTGATTATCCATATAAAAGTTAATATTTAAATTACAACCTCCTTCTTTTCCTTTTTTCCCTTTCAGAAAAGTGTAAACCAGTATTCATTTTTACACCTCCTCCGAGACCAGCCTCACTTTTTCAGAGGATATCCTGCGTTTTCAAGCTTCTTTACAATTTTATCAGTTGCTTCCGTCAGAAAATCGCCCGGAAGGGTTCTGTTAGAATCACTGAACCTTATACGGAGAGTAACAGTTTTTTGTGTTTCTGAAGGATTAAATACACCAACAACTTTGCAAGATTCCAGTTCTCTTATCTTGATTTTCTTAAAAGTATCCAGAATCTCTTCCACCCTGGTTTCTGGTTTTGTAACAACGGTACAATCAAAAATTGAAGACGGAAATTTTGGAAGTGGTTTATACCTGGTTTTATCTTTTACCATGGTATTCTCAAATCCATTCAAATCCAGAACAGAAACAGCAAGATTACCTTTTATCTTAAATTCCCTGCAAATTACAGGGTGAACCGTTATTATTCCCCCTTGAATTTTCCCCATCACATGAATGTCAAGATTTTCGTTGGGATGGATTCCCGGCCACTCGCGATTTATTACTGGATTCTTATGGCGAGGATCAGGAGCCAGAAGTTTTGCAGATAGATTTAAATAATCCAGCAATCCCTCCATAAGATTGGCAAGATCCATGTAGGGAGATGTTTTCCTGTCAAAAAAAACCGCAATCAACTGATTATGCTCTACCGAAAAACAGGAGTCTTGATTGAAATAGCTTCTTCCGATCTCAAACATCCTGAAACTGCTGAAATTCTTCTGATTCAGATTAACTACGTTGAGTATTCCGGGAATAATGGAAGGACGCATCCTGTCATATTCTGCAGATGTCGGATTCAGAAGTTTCAACCCCTCATTCCTTTCATGCCATCGTGCTTTTTTTAATAGTTTTTCCCCGACCATGGGGTACGTCATTATCTCGAAAGCTTTTCCCCTGAAAACCATAAAATTCTGAATTTTTCTGTGTACTTTTTTTGCATTACTTAACTGAACAGCTCTTACCTCGGATAGGGGAGGGATAGGAGAAATTTTATAGTAACCGTTTATCCTTCCGATTTCTTCGACAATATCGGCTTTATTTTCTATATCTTTCGTTGCCCTATAGGATGGAACTTCAACTGTATAGCTGTTTCCTTTTTGAATTACCCTGAAATCCAGAGCAGTAAGATTTGATACTATCGCCTCGGGTGATATTTTTATTCCCAGCAGCGACTCAACATACGAATGCTCAAGATCAATTTTGAGGGGTTCGTGCTTTTTCAGATTCTCTCCATCATATTCAAGCTTTCCAACCACTCTGGCATCGGGGCATAATTCTAGAACCAATTCCAGGGCTCTTAAAGCCGATCGCTTCAGCATACGAGAATCAAGAGACTTTTCATACCTCTGCGAAGAATCGGTTCTAAGACCGAGACGGGCCGAGGTTTTTCGAATTTCAACATCCTTCCAGTTGGCTGTTTCTATAAGTATCCTGGAGGTAGTCTCATTAACTCCGCTGTTTTTCCCTCCCATTATTCCGGCAATTACCAGGGGTTTTTCAGAATCGCAAACAACGGTATCTGTTGATATCAACGCCCTTTCAACATCATCAAGGGTCACAAAAACATCATCTTTGCCCATCCTTCTCAATACTATTTGATTCCCGGAAATTAAATCCCTATCAAAAATGTGCATGGGCATACCAAGCTCCAGCATCACATAATTTGAAATGTCAACGATATTATTAATAGGTCTGAGACCACAAGACGAAAGACGTTCTTTCATCCACTTTGGGCTGTCTTTTATAGAAATGTTGTCAACAGATATACAAAAGTACCCGAGACAGGCACTTTCTCCTTTAAGAACGGGCAATATCGCAGATTTTTCTTTTGTAACACTTTTTTCAAGGCTTTTTGTCCATTCCTCTGTAAACGGATTTTTCAAAGGAAGACCAAAAATAGCAGAAAACTCCCTCGCCATACCGTAATGTCCCCATAAATCGGGACGGTGAGTAATAGCCTTATTGTCGATATCCAGAAGGATGTCCTCTTTAATAGTAAGATAATCCGCCATAGATGTGCCAACCGGAGCATCGGATGAAAGCTCTTTTAATCCCGAGGCATCTTCCCCCAAACCGAGTTCTGCATCCGAACACAACATCCCATTTGAAAGTACGCCCCTTATTTTTCTTGATTCCAGAACAGTTCCATCCGGTAAACTGGTTCCCGCAGGAGCATAAGGAACTTTAAGCCCTGTTTTGACATTCGGGGCTCCGCAGACAACCTCTTTTTCGATATCGTTACCAGTATCAAAGCTAACAATATTCAGATTGTCTGCCCCGGGATGCTGTTTTATCGCTTTAATCTCAACTATTGATATGTTTTTCAAATGCTGATTTGAAACAACTATTTTTTCAACCTCGGCTGTAGCCATTGTAAATTTTTCGGCAAGCTCAGCATCGGAAATATCAGGGATATCTACATAGTCTTTTATCCAGTTTATAGAAATAATCACATTACTACCCCTTAAAAAGCCTTGAACTGGGAGATGAATTTCAGATTTCCGCTATGGAAATGTCTCACATCGTCAATCCCGTATCTCATCATTACCAGACGATCAATGCCAAGTCCAAAAGCAAAGCCGTTGTATTTATCAGGATCAATATTTCCGGTTCTAAGGACATTGGGGTGAACCATTCCACAACCCAGAAATTCCATCCACCCTGTATTCTTGCAAACAGAGCAGCCTTTTCCGTTACAAATGAGACACTTGAAATCGAGTTCGAATCCTGGTTCGACAAACGGAAAAAATCCGTGGCGCAGGCGGACATCAACCTGTCTCCCAAAAATTTCAGCGAGCAAAGTCCGCAGAAAATACACCAGATTTGCAACTGAAATATTTTCGGCCACCATCATCCCTTCTAACTGGTGAAAAACAAATTCATGGGAAGCATCGATTTTTTCACACCTGAAAGTTTTTCCGGCTCCTACAAACTTAAAGGGAGGTGTATGTGTTTCCATTCCCCGTATCTGAATAGGAGAGGTTTGCGTTCGCAGAAGGTGTTCCATATCGTTAAACCAGAAGGTATCTTGCAGATCTCTGGCCGGATGATTTCTGGGAAGATTCAATGCTTCAAAATTATGGTACTCATCCTCAATATGAGGACCATCCAGTATTTCATATCCCATCGAAAGAAAAACATCTTCCAGCTCCCTCTGGATAATAGAAATTGGATGAAAGCCGGCATTATTAAGCCCTGAATCGATTTTTGATTCCCTTAATGTTATATCCTGCCATGACTCATTTAATTTTTTATTAATTTCTTCTATTTCTATTGATGATAGTTTGACATCAATTTTTCCAATGATTTCTTCCTTTAGTTGATTGGATTTTGTTCCAATTACCCTTCGTTCCTTTGGATCGGTATTCTTTAGGCCTTTTAAAATTGTGCTCAATTTTCCCTTTTTACCAAGAAAAGCCGCTTTTATATTTAAAACCTCTGCCACACCCCCGGCCTGTTCCAGTGAATTGTCAAACTGATTTATGAGGTCGTCCAGCTTTTGGATCATAAACATTCCTCGCAAGGTAAATAATGGATATATTTGTACATTTATTTATAAAGATTGTAAAGGGAAGGATTGTAAAAAAGAAAAACTCACCAAAATAGAAATCAAAAACACCGGGGAGTTTTTTGTAAACGGAAATCCTAAGTTTTTACCAGCGGAAGAGTAAACCAGAAAGTTGAACCCTTCCCTGGAGAACTTTTAACACCTATTTCTCCCCTGTTTTTAGCAACGAATTCCTTACACAGAAGAAGCCCAAAACCTGTCCCTTTTTCTCCTTCTGTTCCCGGAGTAGAGGTTTTTATTTTTATATTAAAAATATCCTGAATAATTTCTTTCTTAATTCCAACACCATTGTCGGAAATGGAAATTTTTGCAAATCCATTCTTTTTTTCAACGCTGATTATTACTTTCCCGTTATTCTTCGTGAATTTTATGGCATTCGCCAGGATATTCCGGAAAATTGTATCTGTCATGTTGTTATCAGCATAAAGCATAACTGTTTCAGTTATATTATTTTGAATAGAAATATTCTTTATCCTTGCACTCTCCTCTAACAACGAAAAAGCGAGGATCACAATATTTTTCAAGTCAATCTCTTCCGGCTCCGTCCTGGCATCGTTTTTCTGGATTTTGGTCCATTCAAGGAGATTACTTAGCAATGCAAAAGTATTCCTGGAGGTCTTGTCCAGTTCTCTTGCAATTAATTTGATTTCGCCTTTGTTCCATGTAGTTACAGCCTCATTTAAAAGACGGGAACATGAAATTATAGAGGTAAAGGGACTCCTTAAATCGTGGGCGATTATTGAAAAGAAACGGTCTTTACTAATACTCAGTTCATGGAGTTTTTCTCTCTGCTTTTTTAATTCAATATGTGTTTGAACCCTCGCCAGTAACTCTGTTGTATTAAAAGGCTTTTTAACATAATCAACTCCGCCGGATTCGAAACCCTTTACAATATCATCAATCTTTGTTCTGGCCGTTATAAAAATGACGGGAATATTTGCTGTTCCTGGATTTTTTTTTAAGCGTCTACAAACCGTATATCCATCTATATCCGGCATCATTATATCAAGCAAAATTAAATCCGGCAGTACTTTTTTAACAACACGAAAGAGCTCTTTCCCCCCTGCTGCCGTGGAAACCTGATACTTCCTTTTCTCCAGAACATCCCTGAGTAAGTGCAAATTCTCAGAGGCATCATCAACAATCAATATACTTATTTTTTTTTTCACTATTCTATTCTTCATTTAAATATAGGTTATCAATAAAAGTTTTTCAAATTAAACAATTATTCGGAATCATTTTTTTGAAAACTGCAATCCTTTTGCTCCCCTGGTAACAATAACCGTATCCCCTTCTTTGAATTTCCCAGAAAGCACAAACCTCGCTAATTGGTTTTGCAGAAAATTTTGTATTGTCCTTCTTATCGGTCTTGCCCCAAAAGAGGGATCAAAGCCCTTTTCCACAAGATAGTCCTTTGCTTTTTTGTCTATTTTTACTTCAAGCCTCTTTTTTTCAAGACGTTTTTTCAAATACTCCAGCTGAATTTCAAGAACTCCAAGAATCTGCTCTTTGCTCAATCTGTTAAAGGTTAAAACCTCATCGATCCTGTTTAAGAATTCAGGCTTAAAGGTAGATTTCATTAGCAGGTTGATCTGCTTTTCACAATCTTCAATTTTTTCTGCCTCAAGAATAATGTCGCTCCCGATATTACTTGTCATTATTATTATCGTATTCTTAAAATCGACTTTCCGTCCCTGACCATCCGTTAAAACACCCTCATCCAGAAGTTGAAGCAATGCATTAAAAACATCGGGATGAGCCTTTTCTATCTCATCGAATAAAATAATTGAATAGGGGCGTCTTCTTACGGCTTCGGTCAACTGACCTCCCTGATCATATCCCACATATCCGGGGGGCGCCCCTAACAATCGGGAAACAGAGTGTTTCTCCATATATTCACTCATATCAATCCTGGTTAAAGCCTGCTCACTGTTAAAAAGAAAATCTGCCAGGGTTTTTGCCAGTTCGGTCTTGCCCACACCTGTAGGCCCGAGAAAAATAAAAGTCCCAAGAGGACGGTTTTCATCTGATAAGCCGGCTTTGTTTCTTCTAATAGCATCAGATATAACTTTTATGGCATGCTCCTGTCCAATTACACGTTTTGCAAGGGTCTTCTCAAGCTTCAATAATTTTTCCATCTCCGATGCCATCATTTTTGAAACGGGAATACCCGTCCAGGAAGAAACCACTCTCGCTATATCTTCCTCAGAGACCTCCTCTCTTAATAAACGGGAATCGCCCTGAATTTTCTTCAACTGAGAAGTTCTGATTTTCAATTCCTTTTCCGTATCGGGTATGGCTCCATGTTTTATTTCTGCGGCCTTTGATAAATTTCCTTCCCTCTCATAGCGGGTTTCCTCAATATGGAGTTCTTCCAGCCTTTGCTTAAAAGTTTGTATTTCACTTATTGTTTTTTTCTCATTTTTCCACTGCAGCTGGAGGGGGTTCCGTTTTTCCTTTAGTCTGGAAAGTTCTTTTTCAATTTTCTTGCGCCTTTCCACAGAGGCTTCATCTTTTTCCCTCATCAATGCCTGCTTTTCAATATTTAATTGAAGAATTTTCCGCTCGATTTTATCAAGTTCGATAGGCTGGCTCTCAATCTCCATTTTTAAACGACTCGCAGCCTCATCCATCAGATCTATTGCCTTGTCAGGCAAAAATCTTGAGGTTATATACCTGTTCGAAAGCACAGACGCAGCTATCAGGGCTTCATCCTTTATCCTTACACCATGATGGATTTCATATCTCTCTTTCAAACCCCTTAAAATCGTTATGGAATCCTCAACCGAGGGTTCGCTGGTAAATACCGTTTGAAAACGCCTTTCGAGTGCGGCATCTTTTTCAATATGTATTCTATACTCATCAAGGGTCGTCGCCCCTATTGTATGTAATTCACCCCTTGCAAGAGCAGGTTTTAATAGATTTGAGGCATCCATTGCCCCCTCAGCAGCACCGGCACCGACCAGTGTATGCAGCTCATCAATAAAAAGAATGATCTCACCGTCAGATTTAGTTATTTCCTTGATTACATTTTTAAGACGATCTTCAAATTCCCCCCTGAATTTTGTTCCTGCAATCAAGGTTCCCATATCGAGAGCCAGAATCTTTTTATTTTTCAGTGAGTCGGGAACATCACCCGAAACTATTCTTCTGGCCAGGCCCTCCACAATAGCAGTCTTTCCGACCCCCGGCTCACCGATTAAAACAGGATTATTCTTGGTTCTCCTGGAGAGAACCTGCATTACTCTTCTTATTTCCTCATCCCGCCCGATAACAGGATCAAGCTTTTCTTTTCTTGCAAGAATCGTCAAATCCCTGCAAAATTTCTCAAGAACCTGATATTTGTCCTCAGGATTTTGATCAGTGACTCTTTGATTTCCCCTTATTGATATCAGGGCTCTGAGAACATTGTCTTTATTGATACCATGCCTTTTTAAGAGTTCTGACAGCTTTGTTTTACTTTCAACAGCCGATAAAAAGATGTGTTCTGTACTTATGTATTCATCTTTTAGATTATCCGCTATGGTTTCAGCCTTATGGAGAATCTTGAGAAGCTCCGGCCCCATTGCAATCTGTGCGCCCTCACCATAGACCCTCGATTTCGTTTTAACCAGATCTTCAATATCTTTTAAAAGCTTATGTCTGGATACTCCCAGATTATCCAGTAATGGAGGAAGAACTCCCTCCTGCTGCTCAATCATTGCCAGTATTAGATGTTCAACATCAATCCCTGAATGACTATTCTTATGTGCAATCGATTCAGCCTCGCCGATTGCTTCCTGGGCTTTCTGCGTTAGTTTATCGTACCTCACTTTTTCTCCTGAACTCGTTTGTAAAGATTTTTCTGTTTACTTTCAAGCTATCATATTCCGATAATTTCCTACCAATAAAATACCCATAATTTGAGAAACGGTCAATCAAAATAATATATTATAATCTGCATTGAAGATTCCCCTGTTAACAAACCAATCGGGTTGACATATGGAATGAATGGCTGTATATTCAGCTCATCGACGCAGGATAGAGCAGTTGGCAGCTCGTCGGGCTCATAACCCGGAGGTCAGAGGTTCGAGTCCTCTTCCTGCTATTTATGCGAATTTACAGAAGACCGAGTTGAAATTTTCGATTCGGTCTTTTTTTGTCTGTCCCGCCGGGATCGATTAACGAAAATTTTCTTATAAAAACGAATAATCCCTTTGATCCGGCGTGGTTCCTTTGCATTCAGGATAGAGAATCCTGGCATTTCACCCCCAAACCAGGGGGCTTTTTAATAAATAAATTAGAATTGACACATCCCCTAAAAATGTTAAGATTAAATGAATGAACAACGTCTTCAAGAAAATTGAATCTCTTAAAATTATACCCGTACTCTCCATCAAAGATCTGAATAAAGTTGACCCCTTGAAAAACTCTCTGCTCGAAGGAGGACTTCCCTGCATAGAAATAACCTTTAGAACAAAAAACGCTATAGGTGCCATAAAAAAAATGGCTGAAACCGGGGATATCCTCGTGGGGGCCGGAACTGTTCTGACTAAAGGAGATGCTAAAGCAGCCGTTGATGCAGGGGCGAAGTTTATTGTTTCTCCCGGGCTGGATCCCGAAATTGTAGAATTTTGTATTGATAAAGGAATAGCCATCGCCCCCGGTGTATGTACCCCCACCGATATAACAATTGCCCTGAATTTCGGGCTTAAAGTACTGAAATTCTTTCCAGCAGAGGCTTCCGGGGGAATAGCAACAATCGAGGCTATGGGAGCACCCTTTAGCAATCTAAAATTCATTCCCACCGGGGGAATTAAGCCCTCAAACATTCTGGATTATCTGAATTCACCGAAGGTAATAGCCTGCGGAGGCAGCTGGCTGGTAAAATCGGAGTTAATTGAAAAAAATGAATTTAAGACTATCACAAAGTTGATTTCTGAAGCAGTTGCTCTTACTGAAAAATCAGAAGGAGGGATATATGGGAACACTAAAAATCAAATCTGCTGATTGCTGTAAATATGATTTCATCTCACTTGGCGAGGTTATGATGG
>CAZEKV010000075.1:0-11276 GCA_964512945.1 uncultured Spirochaetales bacterium
GTTACCATTGTTTGCTCCGACAGGGGAGCCTGTGAATCCTGCGGAAATGCTTTTTGCTCTCGTGAGGATCATGAATTTAGAGCCATCAATTCAAAGCATTTTGATCTAAATACGGGGGATGTCGTCGATATTTATCTTCCTCCGGGAAAAACAATTATGGCCGGTTTTCTTCTGCTGATTCTCCCTCTTATTTTATTTATTGTTTTCTATCTTGTTTCGAATATCGTTCTTGAAGATGTTTCTGAAAATATCCGGGCATTAATCGGCAGTGTCGGGATATTTGCAGGGCTGTTCTTCAGTTTTGTTTATAATCTTTTAAGAAAGAATAAAGATTTCCCGGAGGTTATTTCTGTAAAATGAAACGGGTATGAGAAATGCTTTGAGTATATGAAGGTACAGGCGTGTCTCAAGGTTTTTTATGGAGTCATTACAGAAGATTTTGTTTTATCTATGAGTATTTTTGTACAAGTTCCTGAATTTTATCTGCCATTTCACCAAGGGAGACAATATGGGTGATAAAGCCATATTGTATTGCCACATTGGGCATTCCGAAAACGATGGAGGATTCTTCATCCTGACCGATGGTTATTCCCCCTTTTTTGTATATTGATCCAATCTCTTTCGCTCCGTCTTTCCCCATGCCCGTCATGATAACCCCCATTGCGTTTTTCCCGTAATATTTTGCTGCCGAAGAAAATAATACATCTGCCGAAGGGCGGTGTCCATTTACACGGGAATTGGAGTTAAGACAAACTATCGATGCAAGGCTCCTCTTCTCCAGTTCAATATGCTGATTCCCCGGAGCAATCAGGACCCTTCCGGGTCTTATGATATCACCATTTTTTGCTTCCCTTATCTCAAGGGGAGAAATGCGGTTCAGGCTTTCTGCAAATTTTTTGGTAAATTCCGCCGGCATATGCTGAACAACAACAATGGGAACAGACAGGCTGGAGTTCATTCTGGAGAAAACTTCCCTAAGAGCAGCCGGGCCCCCGGTTGAAATCCCAATTACTATTATTTCAACAGGCTCTGGCTGCCGGCAGGGGTCGGGTGTTGTAGACTGTTCTTCCAATTTTTCCGTTTCTCTAACTGCGGGCGGGGTTTCCTCTGCTTCTCGGGGCTCATTCTCCTTTCTGAAATATCTTCTATATTGATTTCCAAAACCTCTTATTAGACTGAGAAGTTTCTCGGATACAACATGAATATCCCTGGATATTGAGCCGGATGGTTTAAGAATGAAATCGGAGGCTCCAAGGCTCAGGGCTTCTATTGTTATATCGGCTCCTTTTTCTGCGATTGAAGAAAGTATGATAACAGGTATATTAATGCCAAGTTTTTTCCTTTCTTTCAGGAATTCGATTCCGTTCATCCCCGGCATTTCCAGATCAAGGATAATAACGTCAGGTTTGATCCCCGGGATTTTTTTAAGAGCAAAATCCCCATTTATGGCTGTAGCCCCAACGACTAAATCCCCGGCGTCTTCAATTATTCTACTTATCAGGTTTCTCATCAATGCCGAATCATCAACGATAAGAACCGAAAGCGGATTTCTATTCATTTTACCCTTAGCTGCCAGTAAATTTTCTATAAAGACATGCCCATTCTGTCTTCAGAAATTCAAATTTTGTGTCCATTCCAAATAGAGATTCGGAATGGCCTATAAAGAGGTACGAGTGATTTGATAATGCGTCCCAGAATCTTGAGATGACATTTTTCTGAGCGGCCTCATCGAAGTAGATTATAACATTTCTGCAAAAAATCACATCAAGATTCCTGAGACCGCTGTCAAATTTTAGATTATGATAATCAAATTTTATCATATCTTTGATCTCTTTTTTTATTAGATAACCATTGTCCTTTTTAGAAAAATAGCGCTGGAGGTATTTTTCCCTTATTCCGTTTACACGCTTTTCGGGGTAGTATCCCTCTTTTGCCGTCATTAATGACTTCAGGCTTAGATCGGAGGCCACTATCTCAGATTTAAAGTTCCGGGGAAGAAGTTCTTTCAGTACTATGGCTATACTGTATGGTTCTTCACCTGTTGAACATCCCGCACTCCATATTTTTATGCGGTTATCGTTTTTTTTTGTTTTAAATTTTATCAGTTCAGGGATAACATGATACTCAAAAGATTGGAAATGGGCGGTATTTCTGAAAAACCGGGTAAGATTTGTTGTAATTGAATCGAGAAATATCTTTAATTCCTGTTCATCCCTTTTTAACAGTGAATAAAAATCTGAAATAGTCAGAGATTCGTTTTTTTTTAACTTTAATTTTATTCTGCTTTCAAGTATCGATCTGTTTGAATTGTAAAAATGGATGCCGCTTGACTCATATATAAGATCCCGAAATTGCGTAAATTCGCCGTTGTTTAATATATAGTCCACAGTCTATAGTGTATTTACAGATTTTTTCGATGTCAATAGTAGTGTTTTTTATATATCTTTTATTATCGAGGCTCATGCTCGATCCTTTCCCCTTTTTTCCGGATTGGTATCCGGAAATCCTTTACGGCAAATCATAGAGAAACCTATTCAACCGTGCCCATTTCCTGATCTGATGCCCCCGCAAGTCCTGCTCCTATCAGACATGAATTCTTAAGAGACAGTATTTTGAAAGGGCGGGAGAGGGGGGATGTGAATTTTGTTAGATAGGTTTCTACTCTGTCTTTATAGGCCGGAACTTTCCAGAAGGTCGAACCATCTACAACAATTCCTGCCGTTTTTCCGGGTAAAGAATACGATCCTGTTTTTTTGAGCAGGGCATATAGTTCAATGGCGGTAAAGAATGCCCCCCTGTCTATTACCCTGTTCATAAATTCCCCGATCAGCGAAATCTCTTTATCGGTAGCCAGCTGTAAGAATTTACTTAGAAGCGGGCTTTCCTTTCCGGTTTTGTTAATCAGAAACTTAGACATCTCGGTAGTGGACAGTGTTTTATAGTTGTCAAAAAGATTTTTAACTGCAGGGGAAAACAGCCCCTGTGTTGATGCAGTTTTTGCTAAATAGAATACTATTTTCCCCAGATATTTCCCGGAAATCATTTTCTCGGCACGATGGACACCGGGATTCCCGGAAGACCTGTCTATTTGAACATCTATGTCGGATGCCGGAAAAAAATCTATATTTCCACTTTCGCAGTTTATCAGCATCCTGTCTTTTTTCCATTTTTTTACTTTTTTTATGGTTTTTCCCCTTTCAATATAGGCGATGTTGGTTCCCGTACCGATTATTAATCCTGTTTTTACATCCAGTTTGCTGGAGGAATAAAATGAATATCCACCCAGAAGGTTTGCTATACTATCGTTGAGAACTGTTATTCTATGAGTGTTGTTTTTCCCAATTGCCTTACTTAATGAAGTGCCTATTTTTGTCCCTTTGATATTGGCCTTATTTTCTTTTACAGCATCTAAAACAACCGCGTCTTTATCGGGAGTTATTTTGACCGGATAGGAAAAACAGAATCCAATTGAATCTGATTTATCAAGGAGATCTCTTATTTGTTCGGAAATCCTGCCGTAAAACTCATCCGAAGAGATTTCTTTTTCGGAACCGGGGACAGGGGCTGTTTTGAGGCAGGTGAGTTCGGGGGGAGCATTTGTTTTATTAATTACAAGTCCTGTTCTCAGGCTGGTTCCGCCCGCGTCAATCACAATAACCGGTTTTTCTTTTTTTGTTTTAACAGGAGACAGATATGAGGGAAGCATTTTCAGGGATGAGGGTCTTCCTCCGAGCCCTTCATCCATCGCTGTTATTATTTTATCTGCAAGATCCCCGGCATCTATAGTTTCAAAACGAAAATTGACTCTCTTATAGAAATCATCTATTTTCCGTTTCATTTTGTTTTCCTGCTTGTTTGTTTCCGGATTTGTTGTCTTTTATTTCCCCGCTCTAAGGAGATTGAATAAAAGGCGATCCGGTATCCCTGCATGAGGGATGCCGGATCTAAGACGTTGGAATAACCCTCTTCAAAGGGGTGGATATCTATTTAATGAGAATAAATTCCACTCTCCGGTTTTTCCAGCGGTTTACCAGATCAGAATGGGGAACAACAGGTTCTGTGCCCCCAAGTCCGCTTATTGTAATTCTATCTCTGTTAATCCTTAGTTTTATCAGGGCGTTTTTAACGGTATTAGCCCGTTTTTTTGAGAGGGGCAGGAGTTCCTTCTCCTCTTCTATTTTTGCCCTTGCGGGATCAGCCCAGTATACCCTTACTGCATGCCCTTCAATACCGATCTTGTAGGTTTTATATTTCTTTAATATTTCAGCCAACCGTTTCAGTATCCTTTCATTCTTTTTTCTTATTTCAGGATCATCCTGGATTAATTCAGGGCTGTTGGGAGCAAAATTTATATTGGAGATTCTTATTTTAAGGCGGTTGCCGTCTCTTATTACGAGGATATCAACCGGAATCTTTCCCCTGGTTACGGATTTATTACCAAATATGTCTCTTATCTTAAATTCATAGGGGTAATCCTCAGCAGAAAGAACGAGTTCTCCGGTTGAGGAATATCCGTTCCATCTTATTCTATCCGAGGGCTTGTTTCTTCCCTTAATCTTGTAAAAGATATTGCCCTTAGGATCATCAATATCCATATTCCATGATTTTATGCTGCTGCGATCCTTCACCTTGAGTTCAATGCTGAGTTCATCATCAACGCCGTCGTTATCAGGAGAAAATGGTTTTGGCGAGAGTAAAACCCTTACTTCCGGAGGGGTTACATCGAGTATAAATGAGGTGCTCCTTGCTCCGGGCTCGTTACCCTTTTTGTATACTACCTTGATGTCGGCATAGTAAGAACCCTCATAAATCTTTCCAGTGCTGTCCTTCCCATCCCATACAATTTTTCCGGGAATAGTATTTCCTTTTCCCGAAAAAGTTTTTCTTATTTTCTTATTTCCATCAACAAGGTTGATTCTCCATGACTTGATTCCCTCTTTCAGGGTTATGTAATTTTTAATAACCAGTGTATCCATATAGCCGTCTGAGTTAGGCGAGAAACCCTTGCCCGAAACGGTGACGAATGCCCTTGTCGGTCTATTATCAACGGTTAAGGGATCAATGATTTTCTCAGCATAGTTACCGGCAAGATCCCTCGAAGAGACCATGAATTTATAATCTCCATCGGGGACCTTGTTACCTGCATCATCTGTTCCATTCCATGAAAATGCCTTAACCCTGTCTTTCCAGAAGAAAGATTTCACAAGTTTTCCGGAGGTTGTCAGGAGTTTACCTTCCCATACTTTTTCCTTGCTGCATTTCAGGGGTTTTATCGAAACCGAGTCTTTTTTGCCGTCACTGTCGGGAGAAAATAATTTTGTGTTGGCATCAAGTTCTATTACCGGGAAGACGGTGTCGAGGATAAAAGCTTTTGTCTTTGCAACGGGTTCGTTTCCGTTTTTGTATAAAACTTTTAATTCCGCATAGTAGACCCCGTCCGGGGCTTTCCGGGAGTCATCCGACAATCCCTTCCAGAAGATGGTTTTTGGTAAATTGCTCTTACCCCTGATACTTTTCAGGGTTTTTCCGCTGGAGGAATTGATTTTTAATAAGAATGATTCTATATTCCCGGGATTAGCAGCCTGTGTGATTATTTTCATTCTATCTTTAACACCGTCTCCATTTGGTGAAAAGGCTTCATATTGTGTTGAGATAAAGACGGGGGTTTTTTCCGTATTTATTTCGAATGTAACGGTCCTGGATTTACCCTTATTTCCTGCTGCATCAACTGCCTCAAGGTGGTAGTTGTATTTGCCATCGGGCAGAAGTCCGCCTGTATCACGCCCATCCCAGCTAAATGAGGGATCAGCCTTGTTTATCCATGTATAGACTCTTACGCTTTTGCCGTTTGTTCTGGAAATTATGCCTGTCCACTTTATCTCGGGGGAAGTTGTCTGAGATATTTTTATGAAATCCTTTTTCCCGTCATTATTTGGAGAAAATATCTGATAATCGGTTTTTACCGTAGCAGATGGGGGGGTAACATCCAGTTCGAATTTCGGAGATTCTGAAGAAGGATTATTCCCGTTTATATATAAGACGTTAAGTTTTCCGAAGTAGACTCCTTCCTGGAGTTTCTTAAGGCTGCCGTCTTTGCCGTTAAAGTCTATTTTCTGAGGGACATTCCCTTTTCCTGTAAACTTTCTGACATCTTTTCCCGAGCTGTCTTTAACAGATAGTTCCCATTTTTCGATTCCTTTTTTGATAGGAATTTTTGGCTTAAAGGTAATTTTATCCTTAACTCCGTCTCCATTTGGAGAAAAATGGGAGCTGCTGATTGAAAGAGAAACCGGGGTTTTTATGGTACTCAGGATTATATTGCTTATCCTTTTTTCATTTTTATTCTTTGCCCTGTCCGTTGAAGTAATTTGATATTCATAAACACCGTCGGGAAGAGTTTTACCCTCATTATCTCTGCCGTCCCAGTTAATATTCCGGGGTTTGCTATTTTTCCATACATATTTCTTTACAACATCTCCGCTGCTGTCGGTAATAACGGCTTCCCATACCTCTTCTTCCGATCCTTCCTGGTGGAGGGATAGTACATCTTTATTTCCGTCATCATTGGGAGAAAAGATTAAGTAAGGAGGAGGGGTAACGCTAATTTCAGGGGCTGTTTTATCAACGATAACAACCCGTTCTTCTGTAATACCCTTGTTGTCATTATCATCCCATGCCTCAATAACAAACCTGTATTCTCCATCTTTAACAAGGGTTCCTTCCTGTGATTTACCATCCCACGTGAGCCTGTCAGGCAGGGGGACTTCTTTTTTCTTTGAAAAGAAATTCTTGAAAAGATTTTTCAGATTCTTTCTGATGGGTCGATCATCCTTGTTGACGTATTCTCTAATAATTTTATTATTTTTATCAACAATCCTGAATGTATATCCCATTACAAATCTGGAATCTTTTATGTCAACAGGAAATGAGAGTTCGTCATTATCTCCATCATTATTGGGCGAAATATACTGTTTTTCAGGATATTCAATTTTTACTTCGGGGGGGTCTTTGTCTTTATTCCCGATTGTCATGGTAACCCCTGTACCAATTGCCCAGGCTCCGTTCCGTACAGGTGCCGCAGAGGATTGTATTTCAATTTCGGTTTTTTTCCAGAAGCGGTTTTTGTTTTCTTTTTTTCTGCCGGGTTTTATTTTGAAGGTCAGGCCGAAGGAGGGGAGGAGACTTTTTGCTCCAAAATCGGGATCACTCAATTTGTGGATATCTATTTTTGATCCTATCTGCATCATAATGAAATCTCTTATCGAGAGTTCACTTCCAAGCTTAACATATAGATTCTGGAAAGAAGGGGTTCCAACATCAGTTGAAAAAGTTAAAATAACATTATCTGTTCTGACGGCTGAAAAAGTCATCCCTCCCACAAGGGTAAAGGGTGCGGGATAACTGGTTTTACCATCAACAGGAGAAAACCCCTTCCCCATGTTCTGTATAACAACACCCCACTTGAAATCCTTCATAAAACCAAGATCGCCCGGTTTATGGAGAAAACCCAGATCGGCTCCCAGCCCCCAGTCAAAAGACCCGTTTCTTCCGAAATTAGACCTGAGACCTATACCTATAAGCAGTTCTTTAAAAACATCCTTTGAAAAGGAAAAATTCAACCCGCCGAGGGTGCCGAGATTTGCATCCCTCAGGGATGACTTCAAAAAATGCCCGGACCATGTAAAGACACCAGCTTTCGTCGGGATGGAATTCCCCAGATTGATGAGATGTCCCCAGCCCCTGTCATTTCCAAACCCTACAAGAGCAATATAATTGAGATCCAGTACAATTCTCTGCCTTGCTCCGGAAGCAGCGGGATTGAAGATATCCGCATAAGGAGATTTTTCCGATGTAATCATCGCCCCGGAGGCCAGGGAATAAGGAGAGACAAACTCAAGGACATCCTCCGTACCTGCAGGAGGATCATATTCTCCAAACACGGATACGGAACCGGTTAAAATAATAATACTGATGAATAATAACGCTTTTTTCATGTAAAACCCCTACTCTTTTAAATACAAATTTAGTTATTCTTACCAGATAAAACATGTTTTTACAATTCGAAAAACCCTATTTCAGCATGAAACGCAGGCCAACAGTTGTAGAAAACATCATCTGATCGTAAAAGGGCAGCTTTTCACCATCCCATATATGGAAAAAGGGGAAAAACAACCTCGAACGAAAGTGCAATCCCAGAATATTAAGTATTTTATACTCAAGAAAAAAACCGCTTCCAAGATAAAAAAACCTTCCTTTGCCGTAAAAATAGGAATTCATATCCCCCCTGCTGCTGTTTCCCTCTCCCCCAAAGGGGATATGAAAACTGAGCATTGTGGAGGCACTTAATCCCCCCGAGAAATTGTCGTTAAAGGAAAATTTAAAAACAAATGGTAAATCAATCAAAATTCCCAGAACCCACAGGGCATTTGCAGTTTCCATTTCTGTCGGGACGGTCCTCCCCCCTGATGTAACCTGGTAATTCGTTCCATAGAAGTCAATCTCGGGCACAAAATAGACTATTTTATTGATAGAAACAGGAAAACCTACACCTGCGGTAAACAAAACAGGGCTTGGGGCTCCCTCGGAGTCCGAATTCCCGATCCACAAAATACCGCCGTGAACATCTATTGTTTCAATTCTTCTGTTTTTATTATCGCTACTTTCGTTTGTTTCTTCTTCCGTTTCTACGGCATCATTCCCTGCGGGGTCTGGATTATCCCTGCTGTTTTCCAGATTCTCTGATTCTTCTGGATTTTCTGCGGCAGCCTCGTCGGGGTAAAGAAACATTGAGAAAATAAAAACAAAAACTATACAAAACTTCTTCATGCCATTAAGAATATAACACATAAACACTTCAATTTGTATCAAAAAGACCTAAAATATACCGAAAAGCCCCGGTCTTCCGGGTAGGAGAATAGGTCTTATTCTTTCAGGGCTTTTCTATATCTCATTTTTTACCTGTCTAACAACGGATTGCAGAAGAAATCTCCATAATTTTTCACAAGCAGGAATAAAAAAACCGGCCTGTTTACAGCCGGTTTATGAATATCAAGATAAATCGATTTTAAATCACTACTTTCCTGAATTAGAGTAGAGTGCTTTTTCTGTTTCAATATCAAAAAATATCATCTTACTAAAATCGGGCTTAAAATCTGCTTTATCCCCAATAGTGTAATCGGACAACGGCGGAACCCTTGCTATTAACTGATGTCTTTTGGTGCTGATATACAGATGGGTTTCGGCTCCGAGGGGTTCAATGACCTCCACAGTGGTAGAAATAACCTCAGAAGGTTTCCCCTTGTTAACATAGATAAGATCTTCAGGTCTTATCCCAAAAGTTATTTTTTTCCCTACATAGGGTTTCAAGATATCAGCTTTGCTTGAAGCATCGAGTTTCATATTCTCTTCAACAAGATAGATTTTGCCCCCGTCTTCTACAACATCGACTGTCATCATATTCATGGGGGGAGAACCAATAAACCCGGCTACAAATTTATTTACAGGCTTGTTGTAGAGTACAAGAGGATTTCCAATTTGCTGAACCGTTCCGGCGTTCATTATTACAATTTTATCTGCCATGGTCATGGCCTCTACCTGATCATGGGTAACATAGATCATCGTTGCCTGTAGTCTTGTATGCAGACTTGAAATCTCCGTACGCATCTGCACACGAAGCTTGGCATCGAGGTTGGAGAGGGGTTCATCAAAAAGGAATACCTTTGGCTTACGCACGATTGCACGTCCTACGGCAACTCTCTGGCGCTGTCCGCCCGAAAGAGCCTTTGGCTTCCTGTCGAGGAGTTCTTCAATATCAAGTATTTGAGCAGCTTCTTCAACGCGTGCCCTTATTTCTGTTTTGGGATATTTTCTGATTTTAAGGCCGAAGGCCATATTGTTATACACATCCATATGGGGATAGAGGGCATAGTTCTGAAAAACCATTGCAATATCCCTATCTTTAGGCGGAATATCATTTACCACTTCACCGTCAATTGCCAGCTCACCCTCTGTAATATCTTCGAGTCCCGCGACCATCCGCAGGGTTGTGGTTTTTCCACAGCCCGAAGGGCCTACCAGTACAAGAAATTCTCGATCATTTACAGTGATGTTGCAATTATCTACAGCCCTTACATTCCCGGGATAGGTTTTCCCAATACCCTTAAATTCTACTGTTGCCATTAAACGACCTCCAAAAAATTATTTTATAGGGGAAGTTTAATATAGTAATGAGTTGTCTGTCAATGATGGTGTTCTTAATATAACGATATGCAGAAGATATTAACCCGTTATTGTATGTCCGGCTCGAGGAGAGACCAGTTTTCAATGTATCGGGAGAAATTTTTGCCTGTTCTTTTATCGGAAGATTCTTCTATAAGCCATGGAATTAATACATTTTCTTTAATCTCTTTCCAGTTAAGGGGCAGGGGCTTTTGTGTCAAAAGCAGTTTCCCCTGAGGTATGTGGCCAAGAAAAAATTGATAGAATTTCGGAAATATGGTTTTGTTAACCTTTTTTAGCGAGGATAAACCCTGTCCGATCCCGAAGGTTCTAATTCTTTTTGTCCGAATTGTTTTGAGGATAAGTTCCTGGGTTTCCAGTTTGAAAAACCATTTTAAAAAAGCAGCCGCAGCCTCCGGATTTTTTCCCCGTTTTGGGATTCCTGCGAGGAGGACATCGTCGAGGACAGGAATACGGTTATTCCTGGTTATCCAGCGAAAATCAAGCCTCTCCTTGTTCTTTTCGGGAATCGTTGCTGCAAATTTTCTTATATTTGAGTAGGCAAACAGAATTTCCTTGTTTTCTATTAATTTATATCCTGGATTTAACAGATACTGTTCCGGGAAATACTCGTTATTTTTGTATCCCCCATTAACGTTATTAATCCAGTTTTTGATAAACGACAGAGAGGAATTCAGATTGGAATCATTCCAGGCCAATTTCCCATTTTCTGTTCCATGGAAGTTGCTGTTAAAAAGGAGTGCAATAATATAGAGAAATTCAGGTTTCCATGCCGGCGAAAATCCAATCGGAGATGAATACTCATTGCTGCCGTTAATAGCTTTTCCGCTTTCCATGATACTCTCAATATCCATTACTGTTTTGGTGTTTATAGTTTTGCTGTCTTTTCTGAACATGATAAGGGGCAAATTAAAAGATATCGGGAGTACCGGCCTGGCGCTGCTGTTTCCGCTATGGGATAATAATTCTGAATAAAAAATATTTGGATTTATACTTTTTTTCTTTAACAAATAATTTAGATTTTTTAAGTTCTTTGC
>CAZEKV010000076.1:0-10979 GCA_964512945.1 uncultured Spirochaetales bacterium
GCAAAACAATTACCTGAAACTCATGTTGTCTATTTAAATCCTTCAGCAGATACTATAATTACTTTGAAAAGAATCTGGAAAAGAAGAGGCAAAAGCTTCATAAACATTTCAAAGAACATGCTTCATCTATATTGACATATACCGTTCCTGCACTAAATCAGGGATTTACATAACACACTATATTATCTTTACCCGCCCTGGCTTTCAGAGCGGGTAAAGATTTTTTTTATAGATCTACACTAGCGATACTTCCAGATGATCATATCCCTGCTTCCGCTACCCCCAAACTTTGATTGACCGGTTATATAAATTCTATGGTTTGAATTCCGGTAAATCGAATATCCATTTTCACTATCATTCTCAACTGTATCGGAATGGATTACAATACCACCGTTTCCAAAACTGCTGTCAAGGGTTCCATTGCTGTGCAGCTTCCATACTGCAAGATCCAGATGACCGCTGCTGCCATAACTGTTACCGGCGACATAGAGGCTGTTGTTGGAATCCATAACAAGAGAACGCCCCAAATCATTAGAGTTTCCGCCGGCTGCATTATTATGGACAAAGGATCCATTCCCGGAAAAACCCGTATCAGGAGTTCCGTTGCTGTTGTACTTCCAGACTACCATATCGTAGTTGCCGCTTGCATTCCGGCTGTGTCCCGCAACATATATGTGATCTGAATTATCCAGTTTAACAGAATAGCCCTCATCAGTACCGTTTCCACCGGCTGTATTGCTCTCAACAATAATACCGTTGGTACCAAAGCTTGTGTAGAGACCGCCGTTCGGCCAGCATTTCCAGACTACCATGTCATTGGTACCGCTTGAATTTCGGCTGTATCCTGCAATAATAATATTGCCGCCACTATCAAGATCCACACCCTTACCTATATCCTCACCGGATCCGCCGGCTGCGTTATGATATGTTGTCCAGCCTGAGGGAGTTCCGCCCACTACATCTCCAAAATCAGTAGAATACTGCCCACCTGGAGTTATTTTCAGAATAATCATATCCTGAGTAGTAGTTGCACCATTATTAACCATGAACTCGCCTGTAACAAAAATATTCCCGCTGGAATCAAGAACAAGAGCGTGCCCATAGTCAGCCCCCACACTTCCTGCATGCACAAACAGCCCACTGTTACCGAAAGAACTGACCGCTGTCCCGGCAGGACTGTATTTCCACACGGCGATATCACGAGTGCTGTTGGAGCTGGTCCATGTGTAGCCCGTGACATAAACATTCCCGGCAGAATCAAGGGCTATGGCAAACCCGGCTGCAGAATTTCCGGTTGGAGCAAACGAAACAATACCGCCGGTTCCGAAGGTTGTATCGAGCTCGCCATTACTCTTGTACTTCCAGATTATCATGCTGTAAACAGGCACGCCGGCATGTTTACTAAATCCGGTAACATAGACATTTCCGGCAGAATCACCGGTAATCCCGCGCCCCGCGTCATAACTGCTTCCGCCTCCGGCACTGTCATGTGTTACAATGCCGTCACCGGAAAAACTTGTATCAAGTATCCCCTTGTTTACAGCCCCTCCCTGCGAAGATCCATCGGATCCCGGGCTGGGGCATCCTGCGATTAAAATAATCACAAGCATTACAATAAATAAAATAGTTTTCTTCATTTTTATATCCTCCATAATGATTTACTATATCCCAACATCTTTCAACTTTAATGGTAACTTTGGTTATATTAACCTAACTTTAGACATAGGCAGACTAACTAAAGTCATATCTAAATTTTGGGAAATAAACTCAATTTTTTGATCCTCTTTCCATTTTTGGATATCAGCTATGGCAATCCTTCGGGATAGTTGATATCATCAGATGTGGTGTCTTACTATTCCATGACTAACTTTTTTATATATCTTCTGTCAATTATCCTGCTTTCGGTAATTATTCCTTCAATGGTTTACTTACTGGAATATAGAAGACCGGGACTTCTCATCCTGTTCCTCTTCTTTATCGCAGGTGTTTTTATTTTCTGGCCCCTCGAAAGGGTCTGTCCCTACAAAATACCAAAAAAAATTTTTAGTTCACTTGCAATTGCATTCGTCGGAGGTGTGATTTTTTCGGGTACAGCTCTCGTCCGCATGAAAGCAAAGAAAAAAAAACTTATTCCATTTACCGAAGAAGAAGCTCACAGATGGATAATGGAATCACTGAAAAAGTATTATATTCTTACAACCTCATCCGGAGAGGTAATCTCATGTGGAAAACCGGTAATAACCTCCATCGAGCCCTTCCATGGGGAGGCCCTCCCCTTCTTTTTGCGGCGGGCCTCTTTTGCCGCTGCACCAAACGATAAACAAACTCTGGAAGAGCTTCGCAAAAAGCTTGAGGGGAATGTGAATCTTGACGGCAGCATTGATCTTTCAAATAGGCACTACCACTGGATATACCGAAAATTCGGAGAGCATGACTCCCGGGGATACATACTGTTTTTTACCGATCTAACAGAAGAGCAGCATCTCATAGATAAAATAGCGGAAACCGGAAGGCTTCTTCAGCTTAAAAATGATAGGCTTAGAAAACAAGGACGGATTACGATATCCCTCAAACGCTCAAAACTGACGGAAAAACTCTCCCGGGAAATAACCGGGATAATAATATCCTATCTTGAGATTCTGAAGGCCAGGCTGCATTCCTTAACAGAAAATAACAATTATACCAGGGCTAATATTAATAATGCACTGGAAAAATCCAGAAAAGTTATGATGCAGATAAGAAATGCCGTTCACAGCCTTCCTTATGTGAGAAAAAAATGAAACTAATAAAAATACTCCTTGCAGAAGATCAACCCTTGATTCTTTCCTCTCTAAAGCTGCTTCTTTCAAAAGAGACAGGAATTGAGGTTATCGCCACTGCTTCGAACGGAAAAGAAGCCATGGATAAAATTGCAGAAAACAAGCCTGATCTTGTCGTTCTCGATATATATATGCCTGAAATGGACGGTATAGAAACGGCAGAAAAATCAATACAGAGTTTTCCTGACATACCTGTAATACTACTCACAACCTTTGAAAATCCCGATTCAATACATAGAGCAATAGACATAGGCGTATCGGGATTTTTGCTGAAAGACATTGAACCGGAAGTTTTTATTGCAGCACTGAAGGCCGTTGCGGGAGGACTTACAGTCTATCATAAAAGTATACTTCCATACCACACCGCCCCCCCGCCCGAACCTGCTAAAAATAGCTATGGGCTGACGGAAAAGGATCTTAAAATAATAGGCTATATCACCCAGGGAATGAGCAACAAGGAAATTTCTTTTATCGAAAACAGTTCGGAAGGAACTGTAAAAAACAGGGTATCCTCAATTTTAAATAAAATGTCCCTTCAGGCACGTACGCAGATAGCTGTAACAGCCCTGAAAGAAGGCCTGGTTTAAACCGCCGTGGAAATGACTTTCGCTCTGGCAAGAGAGATATTTATACTACAGCTTATTCACTTTCTGGCCCTTGCACTGATGCTCTGGATAAACAGTTACCTTATCTTCCGCACGCAAAAAACTATTCTTCTCAAACGCTATATAACACTTCAAATCTGTCTTATAATCTGGATAACCTGCAAAATGCTGAAGACAATAGCCCCCAATATTACACTTCGATGGATCGCTATAATTATTCAGTATACGGGTGTCGCTTTTTTTGGGGCTTGTTTTTTCCATTTTGTATACTACATGATATTCAGGAGGGATCCGCGAAAAACAATTCTTGTAGTTCTGTACGCATTATCTTTTTTTAACCTTATTTTTCTGGCTACAAATCCCTTTCACTACCTTTTTTACACTACTTTCGATTTCTACAGTGACACCTTTGGCCCTCTTTTTTACTGGCATGCACTTTTTACATACATACTGATCTTTACCAGTATAGTAATACTGATAATGGGGATTATGAGAAAGGGAACAAAATCCAAACATGAACAGCTCCTTAGCATTACAGCATTGTTACCCCTATTCGTCAATTTTCTTTATCTTGCAAAGATCATTGAACCCCTCTTCGATTACACACCTATTGCAATAAGTCTTTCACTATTTTTCCTGGCATTTGCAGCTTTTCGGCACCACTTTCTGGGGGTTCTGCCTGTAGCATATGACAGGATTGTCAAAGAACTGGAAAACTCTATAGTTATTCTGGATAGACATAACCGCATCTTGTATGGAAAGCAAAATATGAAGCCGCATGTCGTGGGGAAGTCTGCGGGGCATGTCTTTTCCTTTAAAAATAGAAAATTCAGGATAACCGGCACATTTCGCAGAAAAAGCGGGATTATGTACCAGATATCCGATATAACCCGACAGAGAATTCTGCAGGAGGAACATACCTCAAAAAATAGGGAATTGAAAAAACTGACAAAACAAATCCATATGGATAACAAAAGGCGCCTGGAGCTGGCAGTCTCAGAAAGCCTGAACCACGCACGGCGGGAACTCCATGATTTTCTTGGACATTCAATGACCCAGATTATCCTTCTGCTGGAATCTGCAAAACTCCTTTTTTCCGGAGATATTTCGGCAGCACACACGGCGATAGGACAGGCGGAACAGGTATGTCAAAACAGCCTGAATCACATGAATAATACCGAAAAGCTTTCTTTTACTCCAAAAGAACTCCTGTCGGAATCCCTTCAGACCCTCGCAGAATCTTTTTCCTTCATGGATTTCAGAATTGAACTGACACTCCAGGGGCTTGAACAACCCCTCCCCCCGAGGTTGATTTCTGAGCTATACCGCTGCTGCCAGGAAGCCATTACAAATGGTATAAAACACGGGCATGCGAGCAAAATAGACATAATGCTTCAGTTTAAAGATGGGAAACTCCTTCTTCTTATTGCCGATAACGGCTGCGGAACAGAAAACTGCACCCCTGGCGAGGGCTTAAGAATGATGGAAGACCATTTACAAAAGTGGAACGCCATACTCAGATATGAAAGCAGCCGGGGAGAGGGATTCCTCCTGTCAATTCTATGCCCGTTGAAACGCTCAAAAACTGCTCCGGGAAATCTCATGGAATATATAACAGGGTCTGCATATCCAGGAAATACCAGGACATTTATTAAATAATATTGACAATTCATTTTGATTTATAATAAAGTACCTTAGATGCCATTAATTACAAGCCAGAAAATTTCCAGATATTTTGAACTTTTTAGCAATGTTGAGGTTTCTTTTAACAAGGAAGTTGTAAAAGCAATAAAATTAAACCCTACTCAAATCTTTTTAAAATGTCTCGGTGAGCAATGGCCATGTGTAATTTTTTCAACCTCTTTGCTGGGAGCAAAGGTAGTTGTAAGTATGAAATCGGAGATGTTTGAAAAGGTAAGAAAAGCCAACAATCTGGTATCCCTGCGTTTCAGCTTCAAACAGGTAGACAAAAGCAATGAACTTTCCTTCTTTGTTTCGTCAAAAATAACCGGGTTCAATTCTTACAACAAGGGCAATCCTGATCTGAATTTTGTAAATCTATCATACACACAGCGCCCCCCCGATGATTTAATTTCGATCCTCGGACAGCTGCTTGAAGCAACCATAAATGCAAAAAAAAGGAATGAAAACAGGATACTCTTAACTGCGGATAATATTAAAAAACTTGGGTTAAAAAGCAAAAACGGGATTTTCTATGTCCAGAATGTTCCAAGAAATTGCATAATAAGGGATCTGTCTTTTTCCGGGGCAAAGATAATTGTTGTGGGCGTGCCAAAGTTTTTGGTGAAAAAAGAGGTAATCCTGAAGATTGAATCTTTTGACAGGGCTACAATGGAGGTTCCCGGGAATATCCTTAGATTTGAGCAGGTAGAGGGCAGGAAGGATCTTGCAGCCATAGCAATAAACTATGCCCAGGATAAAATTCCTGTGGAATATAAAATGATGATAAATGAGTTTATAGAAAGCAACAAAAAATTCAATGAATAATCCGTTAAAAAATATAAAATACATTTCCATACCCGATACTCTCAGAAACACCCTGAGTGATGTTTATTTCGATCCCTCGATACCCTTTCCGGTTGAAATACCCGAGGATAATGAACTGTATATCCTGGAAAATTTATCATGGGAGATGATTATATCCTCAATGCTGAAAATACTCTCGTATAATCCTGAGCATAAAAATGCAGATTACTACAGAAAATTTATTATGGCTGTTCAGCCCGATATCGTTAAAGAATTCACTTCCTGCGGAATTATGAAAGCGAAAAATAAGGATTTTCCTACAGCAGAGGAAATCTTTCTTGCCCTGGCAAACCTCTCCCCTGATGATGAAAACTGCCTTATCAACCTTGCATCCGTATATGAAGAACAGGCAAGTTATCATATGGATAACGGCAACAACGAACTCTCCGAGTTCTACACTGCAAAAGCCTTCAACATCTATAAATCCATGCTATCCAGAAAACCTGATTCGTCAAAATCACAGTATTTTTCGGGGTATTTTTTTCTGAAACAGAAAAATTTTAAAAAAGCAGTTAAGCACTTTGAACTATTCAAAAAGCTCAGCCAGGACAAAAATAAGATAAAGGAAGTTGATAAGATAATCAGGAATATTGAATCTCAGGATTTACTTGATAATCTATTCAAGGAAGCATATGACTTTATTCGCCTGGGAGATGAAGAAACCGGCATAGAAAAAATAAGAATATTTATTGACCGTCATCCTGAAGTCTGGAATGGATGGTTTATCCTTGGCTGGGGATTAAGAAGAATCGGTAAATACGGGGAGGCCGAAGAGGCATTTAAAAATGCAATTGCTAAGGGGTGTTCGGAAGTAGACGTTTATAATGAAATGGCTATCTGCCTGATGGAATTGGAAAAGTACAATGAAAGCAAAAAATTCCTCGTAAAAGCCCTCAGAATAGAACCTGAAAATTCGAAGATCATATCAAATCTGGGAGTTCTTGAACTTAAACAGGGGAATAAGGATGCCGCTGCGGGTTATTTTAAAACCGTGCTGGAATTCAGCCCCGACGATCCCATCGCATCAAAATATAAGGCATTATTATAAAAAAAAATTAAAGGTTTCCGGTCTTTTATCCGATAAGTTGTATGGAGGAGCTGGCGTTTTTCAGAAAACAGGGAACAGTCTCCCCACGTCTCTATTATTTTCGGTAGAATTGATAGGGAGTTTAGAAAAAAAAATTAAGGAGGAAAAAAAAATATGAGCAAGGATGCTCATCTAACATTTTCATGGAGGAAAATAAATGATAATTAATCACAACATGAGTGCTTTATTTGCCCAGCGACAGCTTGGGGTGAATGACATGATGGCTCAAAAAAGCAGTGAAAAACTTTCATCGGGGCTTCGAATTAACAGAGCCGGCGATGATGCATCGGGACTCGCCGTTTCCGAAAAACTTAGGGCTCAAATCAGGGGGCTGAATCAAGCCTCGGATAATGCGAGCAACGGCATATCTTTTATCCAGCTAACAGAAGGTTATCTTCAAGAAGCACAGGACATTCTGCACCGCCTCAGAGAGCTTGCCGTACAGGCAGCCAACGGAATTTACAGCGATGAAGACAGAATGCAGATCCAGGTTGAGGTCTCTCAATTAATCGACGAAATCGACCGTATAGCCTCTCATGCCCAGTTTAACGGGATGAATATGCTGACAGGGCGTTTTGCGAAAGATGGGGGAGAAAATGTAATCACTGCCTCTATGTATTTTCACATTGGTGCAAATATGGATCAGCGGGAAAGGGTGTACATAGGAACAATGACCTCACTCTCTCTCGGACTGCAGAAATTCGGTACCGGTGAATTTTTATCTATTTCTACACCTGATAAGGCCAACAGGGCAATTGGGTCTCTCGGAGGAGCCCTTACGAAGGTAAGTAAGCAGAGGGCGGATCTTGGGGCTTATCAGAATAGGCTTGAACATGCAGTAGTCGGAATAGACGTTGCTGCTGAAAACATGCAGGCTGCTGAATCAAGGATAAGGGATCTTGATATGGCAAGAGAAATGGTTGAGTATACCAAAAATGTCATACTTGTTCAGTCAGGGACTGCTATGCTGGCTCAGGCCAATCAAAAAACCCAGACGGTATTGCAATTATTCGGATAGAATACTACAATTATCTCTGGGTAGTTCCGTACGTTCTTTGAAATCTACTCTTCCTTGTGTATGCATTGGAAAGAGGTAGCTCTTTGTAAAAGGGGTTATCTCCTTGTTGCGGTGGGGTTAAAACGGAGCGGAAGAAGCGCGTTATTCTTCCGAACCTCCCCGTACGCATGCAGGATTGAAAGCAATGGATGCTTTCATTAATTTTCAAGGAGGGTTATATGATAATTAATCACAACATGAGTTCCATGTTTGCCAACAGGCAGCTCGGTATAAAGAATGCCGATCTAAAGAAAAACATCGAAAAGTTGAGTTCAGGCATGAGAATCAACAGAGCCGGTGATGATGCTTCAGGACTTGCTGTTTCTGAAAAGCTCAGAAGCCAGATCCGTGGTCTAAACCAGGCTGAAAAGAATATCAATAATGGTATTTCTTTTATTCAGACGGCTGAAGGCTATCTTCAGGAATCACAGGATATACTTCACAGGCTAAGGGAACTTGCCGTACAGGCTGCAAATGGTATTTATTCTGACGAAGACAGAATGCAGATCCAGGTTGAGGTATCCCAGCTGGTTGATGAAGTAAACAGAATTGCTTCCCATGCACAGTTTAACGGAATGAACATGCTGACCGGTCAGTTTTCTCAGGACTCGGCAACGGGTAAGATAATGCAGCTTCATGTCGGTGCCAATATGGATCAGAATGAAAGGATCTATATAGGGACAATGACTGCCAGGGCTCTTGGAATTCAGGGCATGCAGGGTGGTGAAGAATTTGTATCGATTTCAACACCTGATTCTGCGAACCGCTCAATTGGTCTTGTTGACCAGGCATTGACGGTGGTTTCCAAGCAAAGGGCTGATTTAGGTGCTTATCAGAACAGATTCGAACACGCCGCAAAGGGTGTTGCGATTGCTTCTGAGAACCTGCAGGCTGCTGAGTCAAGGATAAGGGACGTTGATATGGCCAGTGAAATGGTTAAGTATACGAAAAATGCCATTCTGACCCAATCCAGTACGGCAATGCTTGCACAGGCTAATCAGAGCACACAAGCAGTGCTTGGATTACTCTAATTGTGAAAGACTACTTCGTTTTATGATGTAAAGAGATCTCTGGACGTCATCTTTTTACAAACACTTAGAGTGGAGGGGGAACGCGCCCTCCTCCATCTTTTTAGCTATTTATTTAGCAAGGAAAAAATTATGGAAGCTATAAGCAACGAAACAACTACGACTCTCCACGAACAACACCAGAGTCATCCCAACAAAGCGGCTCCTAAAAACAAACCTGTGAAGGAAAATCCTGAAACCAACCCCCAGGAAAAAACAGATATTGAGAGGGAAAAGGAAATTAACGCCCATATTCAGGATATAATCGAGGTTTCGAAGACCTTTAACAAACATCTTAAATTCTCTATTAACAAGGACTTGAATCAGGTTATAGTAAAGGTAATTGACAGTAATACCGATAAGGTAATAAGGGTTATCCCTTCTGAAGAAATTCAGCGGCTCCACACTCGTTTGAGGGAGACGATCGGTCTTATTTTCGACGAAAGAATCTGAGACATTCCAAAACAGAGAGGGGGTGTTGTTAAATGTCAGATATATCCATCCCCGGGGTCAGCGGAAAATACAATACTAAGAAGCTGATTGAAGACTTAATGAAGGTTGAGCGTATCCCCCTTAACAGGATGGAGAAAAGCGTAACCGAAAATAAAAGTAAAAAAACGATCTGGCAAGATATAAACAAAAACATCCTGAACCTCAGCGATAGTTCCAGGGAACTTTACGGATTTAATAATCCCTTTGAAGAAAGAATCGCTTTATCTTCCAATGAAATGGTTTTAACCTCTACCGCAACCCGTGATGCTGAAGAGAGCAAGAATAAGATAATTGTAAAACAAACGGCAAAAGCAGATAGTTTTCTTTCCGGTTCCCTGAAGAAAGATTTCAGGGTTCCTGCGGGAAAATATGGTTTCAGGGTTGGGAATAAAGAGGTAAAATTCAACTTTAAAGGCGGCAAGCTAAAAGATTTTGTAAAAGCGATAAACAATAAGTCAAACAATTTGGTAAAAGCCAGTACTGTTCGAAATACCTCCGAATCAAGCGTAATTCTTATTAAGGCAGCTAAAACCGGTGAAAAAAACCGCCTGTCTTTTCTGGATAAAGCCCTCGATTTTGCACTGCAAACTCAGATGATTAAAAAATCAGATCTAACCTTGAAAAAGGTTGCTCTGACTCCAAAAACTATCAAACCGATTAGGTCAGTAACAGGAACCAGTTTTAAGGTAATAGACGGTAAACTAAAAATCTCTCCTCGAACTAAAATACAAATACCTATTTCCCCTCCAGTAGATATTAACTCAGACTTGTTTATTGAATTTGATGTAAAAATTAATAATATAGACCCCTCAGTCAGCGGTAACTCCCCTCCCCCGGGACCCGGGATCCCTGATCCCGGAGAAATTACATTTGAGGGTATTACAATAAAAAATAACCCCTCGCAGGTTACCATTCCCGACTGGACACCCCCTCCGGTTCCGGAGAAAATTGATGATCTGAATATTTTCACTCTTTCGGATGGTAACGAATTGTTTCAGATCCCGCCCATAAAAGATACTAATTTATATCAAACAGTGAGGGTTCCCCTTAAGAATTACCTTAACAGACTAACCTCCCTGAATATTGATAATAAAAATACCCATAGAGAGATTGAAATCAGCAATATAAAAATTTTTGATCCATCTTCATCCGGTGATTATACCCCCGTCAATCCCGTATCCACTTCACAGGATGCACACATAGTCTTTAACGGAATCGAGGTTGTCCGTGAAACCAACAGTATCGATGATCTCCTTGCAGGGGTAACATTGAATCTTGAATCGGAGAGCCCCGAGCCTGTCAGTT
>CAZEKV010000077.1:0-10837 GCA_964512945.1 uncultured Spirochaetales bacterium
ATAATTAATTCTAAAGTAAATGCGAATCAAAAAATAATTTGCAAGGGGAAAAGGGCTACAATTGTTGGAGGGCATTTAAGAGCCTCTCAGGAAATCAATGCAAAAACCCTCGGTTCGATTGCGGGATCCGAGACAATTCTTGAGGTTGGATACGATCCAAAAAAGAAAGAACGACTTGCTGAACTCGAAGAGAAAAATGAGAATCTCAGAAAAGAAATGGATGAGGTTGAATTAAATATTGGAACCCTTGAGAAATTCAAAAAGGTAAAGAAAGAATTACCCGAAGAGAAAGAGAATTATTTAAGGGAGTTGATTGTAAAAAAGAATGAACTTACAGATTCTATTGATCTGGTTGCCGGGGAAATGACCGAACTCCAAAGTTATCTGGCATCAATCTCCGTAAAAGGAAAAATAGGAGCTGCGGGTCGTGTATATTCCGGGGTGAAAATAGTTATAAAGGAAGCGGTACTTGATGTTCGAAATGAATTCAAAGCAGTGACCTTTATCAATGAGGCAGGATTGGTTAAGGTAACCAAATATATAAAAGATGAAAATGATTCTGCGTATAAAAGATAATGTCTATACAACCTATTGATTTACAAACATTATTTTCTCATATGAATCAGGTTGGAAAGGAACAGGCTGAGCTTAAGGACGGAATTGTTCAAAGCCAGAACACTCAGGGAAGTGAAATTCTCAAAAAGGCCGAGCATGAGGATCATTCAGTTAGCGAAAAAAAGCAAACCGAGGAAGAGGCCTTAAACGTAAAAGAAGAAGGAAAAAAAAAGAAAAAGTATAAAGAAGGGAAAAAAAACAAAAAAAACAAAAAGAAAGAGGGAAAAGATTTTTTTAAAGATCCCGATTTAGGCCATCATGTAGATATATCCGGGTAAGAATGTAAAGTATGTTTATTAGCATAGGAATCAATATAATAATCCTCGTAATTTTTTTTGTTTATTTTAAAACGAAGATTGAGAATGTATCCAGGTCATCGGATGTTCTGGAAGTAATTGCAGAAGAAGTGAATCAGATTATCATTGAATTAAATCAGACGACTGAAAGAAATATCGTTTTGATTGAAGAGAAGATCAATAATTTGAACGATTTATTGAAAAAATCCGATAAAATTATTTCAATTATTAAAAAAGAAGATAGTAAAAGAAAGATTGTCAGCAATTCCTATTCTGATATAGGCAAAAATAAAAGAATTCTAAAAAAGCGGACTATAAATCAGGAGATTCTATATCTTCATGAACAAGGCATTGATACGAGGATTATTTCAGAGAAAACAGGAAAGCCTTCGGGTGAAGTTGAGTTAGTGATTTCATTAAACAGCAAAAAAAAAGTATAACGGATTGAAGTAATGGCTCATCATGTTGCGGAAAATAATAGCATTTCCCGTACTCCATGCACCCTGGGTATCGAGATTGAGAATGGGAAATATTATGGTATTCTAAGAAAAAATACTAAAATTCCGGTAATCCGAAAAAAATTTTTTACGACAGTTTCCACCAATCAAAACTCTATCGAGGTTCATGTTCTCAGGGGTGAAAAAAGAAATATTTCGGGGAATATATCATTGGGTCGATTTATTCTGTCGGGTTTAAAACCTTTTAAGAATGGGGAGATAAAAATCGAGATAACATTTAAACTTGATCATGATGCTAAATTGTCTGTGAAAGCCATGGATAAATGTTCCGGGATATTCCACCAAATAGTTATCTATAATTCCATATCCGTGGATTCAAATGATTCATCCGGAAAAATATTGTTGATGATAGAAAAGATTGAGAATATTATCGATAAACATAAAGACAAGATCGAAAATAAATTCTACAATGAAATTATCTACAATATGTCCAATGCGAGGGAAAAATTGATGGCGGCGAATAAAGAGCCTCTGGATCACATTAAAGTCGAATTGGAGACGATTTTATGTGAATTGAACGTGATAATAGATAATCGGAATTCTTGATGCTGAAAAATGAGTTATATGCTGTACTTGGAGTAGGAAAAAATGCCCCTGAATGCGATATCAAAACTGCCTACAGGCTTTTTGTAAAGAAGTATCATCCTGATATTTCGAGTGACAAAAGGATTGGTTGTCTTTTTTCAAGGATAACAGGTGCCTATGATGAATTAATGAGGCTGAGAAGAAACACTTTAATTGAAACGAGAATTAAAAAAACAAAAACATATGGAGCTGTCAGGCAGAAAAAAGCGGTAGAGTTATCTAAAATGGGTAAGTTGTTAAAAGACGGAAGGTCAAGCTCCATAAAGAAATATGCAATTGCCGAATTAAGCCGCTCAAATATGAAGATTGCTTATGGGTATCTTAAGAGTGGATTATATGATAAAGATAAAGAGGTTCAAAAAGCGGCAGTAGGTGCTATAGGTAAGTTGAAGATATATCAATCAGCCGGTGAACTGGGTTCTCTTTTTTTAAGGAGTGACAGGGATCTAAAGATTGAGATTTTAAACGCTGTCGGGAAGATGGCAAGGCATAGTGCTTTTAACCATATAATAAGTTCCGGGTTGTGTAATAATGATGCGGAAGTCAGAGCGAGAACCAGGGAATTGCTTGATGTATAGAGCTACTCATACAATCACCTCCATTCCCATTTGAGAAATTATGAAAGTACAGTGGTTCCCGGGGCATATGAGCAAGACAAAAGCTCTTCTGGCTAAGTTAATGCCGGAAATCAATCTTGTTATTGAGGTCTTAGATGCCAGAATTCCCATGTCCAGTAAGAACCCAATTATAGATAAAATTACAAAGGATAAATCCAAATTAATTATTTTGAGTAAGGCGGATCTTGCTGATAAAAAGACATCCTTTAAATGGCTTAATTATTTTAATAGTATTAGCAAAAAAAATAAAACGATAATAATATCATCGAAAGAAAAAAAGACTAAAAAAAAAGTAGAAGCGGCCTGTAGCTTGTTGACCGGTAAAAAGAAAACGACTGCATTGATTATGGGTATCCCCAATGTTGGCAAGTCTACTATTATCAACCTGCTTACGGGAGAGAAAAAAGTAGATGTTGGAGATAGACCGGCAATTACCAGAGATTTCAGAAAAATAAATATTCTGCCATGGTTGAAGATTATTGATACCCCCGGAATATTGTGGCATAGGTTCGATGATGAAATGGTTGGGATAAGGCTGGCAATTCTCGGGTGTATCAAGGACAGTATTTTAAATATAGAAGAGACCTGTATTCAGGCAGTAAATTTGATTACAGACAAATACCCTGGTATTATAGAAGAGCGATTTAAGATTAAAGAAGATAGCAACGATCCTGTTGATATGCTGAATAGCATTGCAAAAAAACGGGGATGCTTACTGCCTGGAGGAGGGGTTAATTTTGAGAGGGCATGTCTTATCTTTTTATTTGAATTAAGAAGTGGAAAAATTGGAACTATCTCTCTGGAGGAGCCTCCAGAATAAATAATTTATATAAAAAAAAACGGTATACCTGGACGTCGTTTGGTATACCGCCTTTTTTTAAAAACTAGCAGGAGGGTGCCTACTCACATTATTATTTTCGGGTTTTCTGAAAAAAACTTTACAATATATTTTTTTTTATTGCCGATTCCAGTAATTTTTTATGATATCCGGATGATTTGTGTAATTCCAGATAAAGTTTTTTTGATGTTTCCAGAATATTGCTGAAATTTAGCCCTTTTTCATTATTTTCCAGGATAGTTTGAACCGTATTATGCAGCAAAAAACCGGCTATATTACAGGATTTAAGTGTTGAGATGGCTTTATCAATTTCGTCAAGTTTTTTTAGCGATTTTTCTACAATCATTTTATTGCCCATATTCCCTGATATTCTATCAACTTCAAGAATACCGGTATTGGTCAGGTCTGTTATATTTTTAAGCTCACTGAGGAGGAAATCTATATTTTTCTTTAGTATTTTTTTATTGCTTTCAGGAATGGGCTTTTTGTAAAGCCCGGAAAAGAGTTTATCGATTTTTTCTCTGATAACAGGACGTTTTAGTAATTTCTTCAAGGGTTGGTATTCCATCCCTTCGATTTTTATTCCATATCTGGAGAGGTTAAAAGTTTTGATATTCTTTTGAATTTTGATCTGATTTTCAAACCACCATCTGTACATAACCAGGCGTCTATCAGTAGTGGTTTTTGTCCCATCGTTATTATCCATTAAAAAGGGATCGGCGCTGTTAACTGCGGAAAAAGAAAATGTCTCTGAGGGTTTAAAGCGGTAAGATTTTATATTTGACAATTTCTCAAAGAAGCTGTCCTTGTAATGCGTAGATTTTTCTGGAAAACCGAGATCCAAACCCCCACAGAAGATGCGAGATGAACCTGAGAATCTCGCAAAATCCCATCCTGTCGTTGCGACAGAACCCCCGGCTCCAAGTTTACCCCCCGACCAGATCTCTTTCTCAAGGTATTGTCCAAGGGGGAAAAGTGAACTGCAAAAATATGCAGGATTTTTGAAGTGTCTGAATACTCCGGGATGGGTGGAAGATTCTGAAATAATTATGGATTTTTTAAAGAAACATCTGTCAAGATGGCGTGTATTCCAGTATTGAGGATCTACAATTACAATAAAATCCGGTTCAACGTTAAAATATTTACATGCGGATAAAGCGGTATCAACAGCAATTATTAAAAATCGCTTCTGAAGTTCCTCCATTTTGGGCATGATTCTGTCAAGGGAAGGCCCCGCTGCTATAAGAAGGGATGGGATATTCTGAAAAAGATTTTCTATCTCAGAAACACCCCTCGATTTGTATAGTAACGGGAGATTATGAATCAAATTCCTGATCCATAAATGTCCAAACCGTTTTAATGTGTTTGAATTAATCTCCTTTCTTGATATAAACGATGAAAAAACTTCATCTGCGGTCTTAAAATACTTTTCATTAATGTCAATCAGGGATCTAAGCTTGAAGATATGTAGTTTCCCATTTTTGTATTTGTCAATAAGGGGGATAATGGAGTCAACCGGTGTATCCAGGGCAATTGAAATTGATTTCGAAGAAAAAATTCTGGATAAGTCTCGTGTCTCCAGGGCTTTTAAAAAAAGGGGTATATCAGGTTCGAGTATAATTAGAGGGGTATCTGGATATGAATCGATAAACGCCTCAATTTGATAACCAAATCCAAAGCCGTAAAAGATACAGCAACTGATATTGTCCGGAAAATTATTACGAACTAATCTGGCTGCTTCCCTGACAGGATCATGTTTGCTGTGGAGATAAATACCGGAATATTTTGCTGTTGGCAAACCGGTTCTTGAGGTTTCAACAACCAGTTCTTCATTAGCAGAATACTTATCGAGTATCTCATTTTTTATTTCGGGAAATTGTTTGTGCAGGATATCGATGTTTTTTTTGTAGCAACTCATCTCAGCTCCAGAGTTATTGTCATTCCCTTTTTGATTCGTGTTCCTGGTTTTGGAGCCTGGCTTACAACCCATCCGCTTCCCTTTAATATCACTTTTATGTCGGAATATCTGAGAAGGGATAAGAGCTCCCTCTTGGACAATCCTGTAAAATCCGGAATTCTGTATTTCAAGGATATTTTTTCAGATTTTCCCAGTTTGATTTTTCCACTATGGTTTATTATCGTATCGGTTTTTCTCGGAATACCAAGATAATCAATAATCAATTCGGAAAGATCCTTGACAATAGGAGTCGCTATTCTTCCCCCGTAGATTTCTCTGGTTTTCGGATTTCTTATTACAACATAGATAATAATCTGAGGATCATCAGTGGGAAATATGGCCAGACATGAAGCGGTAACTGCCGAACTGGAATATCTTCCTGTTTTTGGATCCCATATCTCAGCTGTTCCGGTTTTTGCCGATATCCTTATCCCATCGAGTTTTGCCCTCTTTGCGGTCCCATGTTCATAAGTGGCAGTTTCCATCATTTCCAGAACCAATCTGGCATTATATTCCGAAAGAACCCGTCTTATTGGTTCCCTGTAGTATTGTTTTAATACTTTTCCGCCGGGACTGACAATTTTGTTGATGATCCGCGGTCTCAAAAGAATTCCCTTATTGGCAAAAACGGTAGCAGCTTTTATCATCTGAATTGTCGAAACTAATATTTCCTGACCCATGGCAATCATGGGTTTCGATCTGACAGACCATTTTTTGGGTTCCCTCAAAATCCCATTTGTTTCTCCCGGGAGGGGTAAACCTGTCGGGGTTCCAAACTCAAAGTATTTCAGCATATTATAAAATGATTTTTTGCTCATATTATCTGAAATATAGGCCATGCCCGCATTGCATGAAGTCTGAATAATTTTTTGAGGAGTTACTTCGCCATGATGCCCCAGACAATGTATACGTATTGTATAGTCGGGAGATAGGATTTTTTCATACAGGCCATTACAAAAGAATTTATCATCCTTTGTAACAGCTCCCGTTTGAAGAGCCGAGGCAATTGAAAATATCTTAAAAACCGAGCCAGGCTCATAACCCATGGATATTGGCCGATTCTTTTTTTCACTTTTTGAGCTTTTGCTGTACTTATTGGAATCGAATCCAGGAATAGAAGTATAACCCAGGATTTCTCCTGTTTTTGCTTTCATGACAAGAATCATAACTGAATCGGCTTTATGGGCTAAATAGGCTGTTTCAGCAATATTTTGGGCGAAATACTGTACATTAGAATCGATTGTCAAAAATATCTGGTTTCCCTTTACGACTTTATCTTTTCTGCCTTCCGGGTATAATTCAGAGTCAAATGTGTATTCAATACCTGCGAGTCCCCTGTTATCAATCCCCGCGAAACCAACAATATGTGCTCCAAGTTCTTTCTGAGGATAAATTCGTCCATATTCCGGAATAAGTCTTATTCCCGGTAATTTACCATTGTCGATATAGAACTCGATTTTTTTACTTTCTGATTGTGTAATCTTTCTTTTTATCCACAAATTTGCATCATGTTTTTCGAAATCGCTTAATAACCTCTCATAATTCATATTCAGAATGCCCGAGAGAACCCTTGCTGTTTCCTCTTTATCCGCGATATACGGGATCCAGGCTTCAACTGAATTTTGCAGCGTCTGGGTCGCAAGGGGTTCGCCATTTCTGTCAAGAATAAAACCCCGCTGGATAAGAGGTGGTAAAGGAGAAGAAGGGCTTACTCTATCCGAGTTGAAAATCATGATAAGGGAGTAGCGCCATATTATCAGCCCTGATATAG
Source organism: uncultured Spirochaetales bacterium (assembly GCA_964512945.1). GTDB lineage: Bacteria > Spirochaetota > Spirochaetia > CAZEKV01 > CAZEKV01 > CAZEKV01. The sequence goes on from CAZEKV010000077.1 coordinate 7,198, forward strand.
CAAAGGTCAGAAGCATAAAGAAAATGATTCGTATATTTTTTTTTATAAATGTCATCTTGCTCCCTTATGAACAGGGAAAAGAACCTTCCCAAATATTTTATTAAAAGGAATAAAACCATAGTCACGAGAATCTTTTGATCTTTGATAATTATCACCAACGGCAAACAGCGAATTCTCAGGGATATTGTCTATCTTTGAGAGATTTTGATGCTGAAACGGGGAAAGCTCGATTTTCTTTGTTCCAAAATATACACCGGTTTTTATTATTTTCATCCTGTCATTTCCAGTACCAACACACCTCTTTACAACTATTCGTTTGTTTTCAGGGTTTCTAAAAACAACAATATCGCCGTTCTCAGGGGCTTTCCACAAAAAAAGATAATAGTTAACGAAGGGGAGCTGGAGGCCGTATTCCAGTCTGTTCACGCATATGACCTGCCCCTCTAATAATGCGGGTTCCATTGAGTCGCCGCTGACTCCCAGGATATCGACTGCGAACAGCTTGAAGACTATCATTACCATAGTTGCAAGAAATATAAATAATAAAGGTGACTTTTCCCGCTTTTTCATTTTAATGATCAAAGTAATTGTAATATGTCATAGCTTTATTGTCGATATTAATCGGGAGGATTATAGCAATAAAAAATTAACACTGGATAGTTTCTGTTTTTTTGAGTGGATACTATGTATACGAATTGTTAAAAAGCGGTAAGGTATTATGGCGGTATTGAAAAATCAAAAAATTAAAAAAAGGGGAAAGGTCGTCTCTTTCCCTCACGACTTTGAAAGTGGGATAAAGCCGGAAAATGTATCAAAGCGATATGTGAAAAAGAAAATAGCCGGGAAGAAGGGAAATTTTAAGAAAGGTAAAAATAGGGGCATGGCTATAAGGGGTTTTTTAAGCAGCCGATCGATATTTGCTGTTAGTTTTACCCTCATATGTGCACTTCTTATAGTATTGATATCTGTTCTGGCAGTAGATCTTGGGGCAGGAATACCCGGAAAAATAGTTTTGCCGGAAGATATTGATATTGAAATGATGCTTTCATCTCCTGATGAATATGAAAGCGGCGGGACTGAACGAATAATGGAGGTTCCCGAACCGAGAATACTCTCTTCGGTGAATGCAGCTGAATACAGAATAAAGAAGGGAGATATCCTTTCCCGTATTGCCCGGAAGTATAATCTATCTTTGAGTACGATAATCAGCTTTAATAAAATTAGCGATGTTAGAAGGATAAGAATTGGTAGTACGATACAAATACCCGATATGGATGGCTTGATTTACGAAATCAGGAATAAAGATACCCTCTCGGGGATAGCCGGATCTTTCGATGTCTCAAAAAATGATATAATTGATGCAAATAATCTTGAAAGTTCGGTTATTATACCCGGTTCAAAATTATTTATTCCAGGGGCTAAAATGTCGTCCTTCGATATTAAAAAGGCTCTGGGAGAGTTGTTTATATTCCCTGCTTACGGCAGGATTACAGATAGATTCGGTCCCAGAAAGGATCCCTTTACAGGTAAAAAATCCTTCCATTATGGTCTGGATATAGCCAATTATACCGGAACTACCATAAAAGCAGCCATGGCAGGTAAAATAATCAAGGTTGATTACAGCTATCTTTACGGAAAATACATCGTAATATCCCATAAAGGAGATTATCAAACCCTGTATGCCCATCTAAATAAGGTAATAGTCAGGAAGGGTGATTGGGTGTATCAGGGGCAAAAAATAGGGGAGATGGGAAATACCGGCAGGAGTACCGGAACACATCTGCATTTTTCTCTATACAAAAATAAAGGGCGGAAAGCTCTTGATCCTCAAAGATATCTTAAATAGGAAACTAGAAATTGAAAAAACTTGTAATTGCTATTCTTGCTATATTTGTGTTATTTTCCATACTGCGTATGTATTCGGACTCAAAGAGTATTTCTCAGATAAAGGGTAGGGGAGTATCCAGGACTATCATGTTGGCGGATTAATTTATCGTTCGGGCTGTAGAAAAAGACGAAAATTTGGATGTGAAGAGAGAATATCCCCTTGAATTGAAATCATGAAGCTAATTCCTTATTACTCAACTTTCAGAAAGTAGTTTATACTTTCTATAAGATGTCTCAATGAGAACTGATTTTAATGCCGGTATAGTTTTATCTCATCAGGAGATTTCTTTAGACATCGTGATCTATCCCAAAGTCCTGGCTTTTTCTCTTCATTGAAGCGTTTTTCCCATCTCCGTACTGTTCTGGGGTCGGTCTCGTAGTTCCATGCTGCAGACATTATTACAATGCTACCCAATTCCGTTGATTTTGGCTATCATAGAGGGGGAACCTCCTTTTTTGACTGTTCAAGTTTATGCTTCGACTATGTTGCTGCATTCCGCCCGGAAGTGGTATATTATCCTGAGAAAAATTGGATTCAAATATGTTAATGTAAGTAAGGAGTAAAAAAATGAAAAGAATACTATTTTTATTGCCGGGACTGATTTTTGTCCTGATGTTTACCGGATGTAAAGATCCCGGAAGCAGCGGAAGTTCTATAGGTAGAGAGACCGTAACAGTTGGTTCCGAAACCCTCATCATGATCTATGTCCAGAATCAGGACAGTGTTACCTTTCCCATAAAAAGAGATGACAGTGATACTAAAACCCTGACTACAAAATTCTTTATGTCTGAGACCGCAGTGACAAACGCTGTTATGGCCGAAGTGCTGCAGTGAGCCTATGGTAACGGCAAATTCAGCAGTACTGTAAGTGAGCCGAACGGTCTGGATGCCACAACCGCCAAACACGGCGGTCAGGAACTGCTGGATCTTGGTGATAGTAATGTTGGCGGCGGTAATAATAATTGCAAAATAAATTACAATGCCCTTACCCATAAGTTTACGGTGGACAGTGGTTATGAGCAGTATCCGGTAGTCTTGGTTAGCTGGTTCGGCGCGATAATGTTCTGCAACTGGCTGACCGAGATGCGTGATGATGGTGCTGATAATGTGGTGTATAAATGGATAGATGATGGTGTCGGCAACGGTATTGCTAATGATGGCTTTTGGCAGGACGAAGAGACAACTGAGGATGTAACCAAAAACGGCTACCGTTTGCCGGGCAGCTATGAATGGGAGTATGCGGCACGCTATAGGGGAAGCGATACAACTAATGTGGTAACGGGAATTATTAATGGAATAAATTTTGATACGATGGCTACCAAATGGACCAGAGGGGATTCGCCCAGTGGTGCTGTTGCCAATTCTGGCAATGTGTCCGCAACCGGAGCGGTGGCCTGGTATTGGGACAACTGCGGGAACCCCCGTCACCTGCACGAGGTTAAGGGTAAACGTGTCAACCATCTGGGGCTTTATGATATGAGCGGGAATGTGTGGGAATGGTGTTTTTCAAAAACAGAACATGTTGGCACAGATAGGATTGGCCGCAGCGGTGGTTGGTACAGCCCTGTGGATGTTCTCGAGGTTGGCTACTCTGGCATCGGAAACTCGACCAACGGCAGTGCTGGTGCCGGTTTTCGCCTCTGCAGGAGCAAATAGTTGTGACTTATGAGTGGGCAGCGGCTTGATGTTATATAAAGATAAAAGTTTTAGTTTTACGTTGCGATTGGTGGGGGATACCAGGGGCAGACCCTC
>CAZEKV010000078.1:0-10643 GCA_964512945.1 uncultured Spirochaetales bacterium
TGAACTTGGCCTATTCCCCACCAGAGAAGATTGATAATACTTTTAATTTTCTACCTTTTCTATATTTTAACACTTTTTGCTTTACAAACTTCGAGGGATTATATACATACTATCTAATAATCTTCCAAAAAATCGTTATTGAAAATACTAAAGTCCAGAACTTGTCTTTTTATGTTCCCCTCCTTCCTTATCAGTCCATCTTGACCATTTGGTTAAAAATATGGCTTTACTTTTTTTTGCTAAACTGTTAAAAAGGAGAAACAAACATTAAAAATTGTGCTTACAATCTTCAACTAATTCGGAGACATTGTTATGTTTTTAGAAAATTTAGGTAAACTTATGCAAATAATTCTGAAGCTCTTCTCCATCGTTGGAAGTCTCGGGATGTTCCTTTTTGGAATGAAAATAATGAGTGATGGAATCCAGAAAGCTGCAGGAGAAAAACTTCACGGAATACTAAATTTTATCACAAACAACAGATTTGCTTCTGTTTTTACAGGTTTTTTGATAACAGCAATAATACAATCCTCCTCCGCCACAACGGTAATGGTAGTCAGTTTTGTAAATGCCGGGCTTTTATCCCTTGTTCAATCGATCGGGGTAATCATGGGGGCAAATATTGGAACAACGGTAACTGCATGGATTGTCGCCTATTTTGGATTTAAGTTCAAAATAGCGGAGATAGCCCTTCCCGTAATTGCCGTTGGTATAATTTTTTTCTTTGCAAAAAAATGGAACAAAAAAAGCTGGGGCGAGGCTTTCATAGGTTTTGGGATTCTCTTCCTGGGTCTTGCCAACCTGAAAAACCTTGTTCCTCAAATGAACTTCGAGTTTGTTGATTCCCTGACAGGATTTGGATATGGTTCCATTTTTATCTTTGTTTTTATCGGTGCCCTAATTACCGTTATTGTTCACTCTTCGAGTGCAAGTGTGGCAATAATTGCCACACTTCTCGCCGGCAAACTTGTTAGTTTTGAACTGGCGGCAGCTATGGCTCTGGGAAGTAATATTGGAACGACGATTGATGCCTACCTGGCCTCGATAGGAACCACTGTAAACGCCCGAAGGGCTGCGAGGGTTCATCTTTTGTTTAACATAGCCGGGACCCTCTGGGTTATCCCACTGCTCTATCCTTTTCTTTCCCTGGTTGATAAGATTATTCCGGGGGTTCCTGTAATTATAACCGGAAGCAAAGCTGAACAGGTAATTATCACCACACATCTTGCTATGTTCCATACATTGTTTAATTGCTGTAATACACTCTTGTTTATTGGATTTGTACCCCAAATTGCAAAGCTTATTAAAAAAATAATTCCAGAGAAAAAAGATGATAGCCGGGAAAGATATAGATTGAAATACATATCAACCATTGTCCAGGACACCCCCGAGCTAAATATAATAAATGCTAAAAGGGAGTTGTCCCGTATGGCCGGGGTTACCGAGGAAATGTTTATAACCTTCCTTGAAGTATTTAGAAACCACGAAAAAAAGATGACAAATGAAGTCGAGGAACTGAAGCAAAAAGAAGACTATACAGATCAGATGCAGGAAGAAATTTCCAGATACCTTGTAGAATGTGCAAAAGAAAACCTGAATGAGGTTTCTGCGATGAATGTAAATGCAATGATAAGAATCGTAAACGAACTGGAAAGTATAGGCGACAGCTGTTTTAATTTGATCGTTCTTCTACAACGGAGATATGACAAAAAGATAAAACTTTACCCGAAGGCCATTGCTGATATTGAGCCATACGCCAGGGTGGTAAAGGATTTTATTTTCTTTATAAAAGAACACCTTAATGAGCATCTCTCCAGCGAGGAACTGGACAAAGCCTATATCCTCGAAGAAAGTATTAATAACTACAGGAATTCCTTAATAAAGGAATCCAGGCTGAGACTGCAATCCGGTTCCGCCGAGGTAAAAGGCGAACTTCTGTATCTCGACATGCTGAGACACATTGAGAGAATCGGAGATTATTCTCTCAATGTTGCCGAGGCATTACGTGCAATACATTAACCGGTGTTCCGACCCATCTTAAAATCTACCACTGCACCGGATTTTTGTTTGTGTTGAATGATGCTGGTAGAGAAAAGGGCGGAAATTTTTCTATATTGCCCCTAACAAACAAGAAAAAATCATTGTCTTTCAGACTATAAAAATGCTATGCTCTGTCTGCTTGTTGCATATAATTTGGATACGGGAAGGATGAAAAAGATGACAATAAAAGAAGAGGCTCTACGCCGTCTTGATAATCTTACAAAACCAAAGGGGAGTTTAGGAGATCTCGAAAGCTTCGCCGTGAAGCTTGCTGAGATTCAGAAGAATCCGCTTCCTGTTTTAGAGAAAAAGGCCGCCTTTATTTTTGCCGCTGATCATGGGATAACGGAGGAGGGGGTTTCTCTTTATCCAAAAGAAGTAACCTATCAAATGGTTTTAAATTTTCTCGCAGGGGGTGCCGGGATCAACGTCCTTTCAAGGCATCTTGGATATGATGTATCTGTCGTTGATACGGGGGTTTCCGGGGACTTTAATGATAAAAGAATCATCAACAAAAAAGTTGCTCCCGGAACGGCCAACTTCCATAAAGAACCGGCCATGACAGAACTTCAACTTAAGACTGCGATGGACAACGGAAAAGCTCTGGCTTTATCGGCTAAAGAAAAGGGCTATGGTCTTGTCTCTGTCGGTGATATGGGGATAGGAAATACCTCTACGGCTGCGGCCATGCTTATCGCAGCCGGCTTCAGACAGGAAGAAATAGTCGACAGGGGAACCGGTATTAACGAAACCATTCTGGAAAAAAAACGCAGAATAATAGTTGAGTCTGTAGAAAAACACTCCCCCTATAAAAACCCCCTCGACATTATGAGAACACTTGGCGGATTTGAATTATGCACAATGACGGGTTTTATTCTTGGACTGAAAACCCTGGGTATTGCCTGTGTTATTGACGGTTTTCCGGTATCTTCCGCTGCCTATATGGCATATCTGATTGATAATTCAATTACCGATTATGTTTTTGCCGGCCATAAATCAAAAGTAATTGGACACATAACAGTTTTAAACAAAATGGGGCTAAAGCCTATAATTGATCTAAACATGCGCCTTGGAGAGGGTTCCGGAGCGGTGATTGGGGGCTTTCTTGTTGAATTAGGTTCCCGGATCATGAACGAGATGGCCTCCTTTGAATCGGCTGATGTTTCGAGGAGTGAGACGGATGAGGAAAATTATTGACGCTTTTCTATCCACTTTTTCCCTGATTTCAAGAATCCCCATTCCAGGAAAAGAAAAACAGGATTTTCGTTATGCTGGATTTTTTCTTCCCCTAACAGGCCTGTTGATCGGTGTACTTTGTTTTTTTGTATTCATGCTTTCCTATTTTTCCGTAGTTGATAAATTCCTGCTGACCATCCTTATTCTTCTTCTACAGTACGGGCTCTTTAATCTATTTCATTTTGACGGTTTTCTAGATTCAGCGGATGCTCTTTTCTGTTTCGTAGATAAAAAACGCAGACTGGAAATATTAAAAGATACTTCCACAGGCTCTTTTGCTTTATTTTCAGGAGTCGTGTATCTTCTTCTGAAGATTTATCTATTATTTTCTCTTATCAAAGTAATCTCGTTTTCTGATTTATTCCCGGCAGTATGTCTATTTGCCTACCCCGTTTCCGGGCGTATTTCCGCTTCTCTGATTCCCTGTTTTCTGGATCCCGCCAGAGAAACAGGTCTTGGGGTATTATTGAGGGGTTTAAAAAAGCGCTACTCATTCTCAGGAGCGTTTATTTCAATTTTTTCTGTTTACGCTTTTTCTTTTCCTCATCTGATAAACGGTCTGGCGGGAATTTCCCCCTTCGCAGGTTCAGCAATTGCTTTTTTCCTTGTTTACATTCTGTACAGAAAGAAAATAGGGGGATACACCGGGGATGCCATGGGTCTGGCCGTTGAAACAGGGGAACTTTTCCATTTACTGATTTTTTTCTTTGTTTATAGATCCTTCACTTTTTAGGGCATTCACCAGAATAAGCCCCCAACCAGGCGAACCATAAGATAGTAGAGATATCGTAATCTGAAATTCCCCATTTCTTTTAAAAACAGCCTGTCAACCTGTTTTCTTTTTATCCTGCCTTTATAATTTTTAGAAAACTGATACAGGATATCATGAATCATTGAAGCATAATATGTTTTTGGCTTTTCGGTTTCTGGATCAATTATTCCATCAGGGGTTCCAACAACAATGTCAAAAATTCCATATTTAGGACTGCATCCATTCCACGAATAGCCGTCACCCCCGGGATTTTTCCCCCGGACAATTATTGTTCCGTCATTTTTTATTTGAAGCCACTCGTTTTTAAAAGTACATTCTTTTATTCCCGTTTTGAATTTCACATTTCTCCTTTCTTTAAAAAGATAGTGTTTTCTTCCGTCAATGATTATTATGGGATTCAACAGCTTTGTCCTCTTGGAATATTATTAATCAAAATTATATCCATTTGAACTATTTAAGCAAGATCTTTTTTATTATTTGTATATACAATTGCAGATAAAATATTTACTCAATTGTAATTGACTATTAAAAATAAAAAGTATTAAATATACGCTGGTGTTTTTGTCAGGAAAACCTTTTCAGAAAGGGAACCCATTATGTGCGGCGAATATCTGCGAGAACTTATTTATGAATTCAGGGGAGGGAGCCGGTGAAATATGAACTAAAAGAGCTGTCGTTTGGCAAAACCATAGGCCAATCGTTAAACCTGTATTTCTCGAACTTGATAAAATTTATAGTTATCGGTCTGGTGTTTATTTTTTCTTTTATTTTCCTTGCAATTTGCGTTTTTTTAATAACCTATTTTTTTTCGGACCCCAAAAAATTCGATTTGTCCGCCTCTTTTTTATATGAAGGAAGTGTTTTTTTTGTTATACTCTTTTATGCTTTTTTTTTCTTATTATATCTTGGGGTTTCAGGATTGTTTGTTGAAATAATATCAGGGGAATATACAAACAGAGGCTTAAAATTTTCCGAATACAGACAGATTGTTTTCAAAAACATTTTTCCTCTGGTGAAACTTGGAATCTCTCTTTTAGTTTCTATTTTTCTTTGCCTTTTTCTTTTTTCTTTAATTTTGCTACCTCTCTCATTAGCGGGTAGATCTATTATGCAAATGGAAAATGATCCTGGTTCCCTTTTGGCTGCATTTATGTTGAGCCTGCTGTTTTTGCTCCTTATAGCTGCTCTTTTATGTGGTTTTTCTATAGCCCTGCCTATTCTGATTCTGGAAAAGCAGGGTGCTCTGGCCGCCCTGAAAAGAAGCTGGAGCCTGACCAGAAAGAATAAACTCCGGATTTTTTTCCTGTTTCTTGTACTGAACTTTATTAAATACACGGGCATAGCTGTTGCGGCAACTCCGATTATGATATTGTTCTCAATTTTCCAATTTAAGGTATTGCAGCTTATGATTCCCCCCCTTTTTCTTATACTGCTTGCAGGAGTAGCAATGCCTTCTCTTGATATGTGTCTTACAGTGCTGATTTACTACAATATGAGAATTAAAAAAGAGGGATTTGAAATTGAGCATCTTGCAGATCAATTTGTACTTCCGGAAAATGAAGGAACTACCTCTTGAAAGAAAACATAGTAAGAATAGAATCCCCTGAGAAAATTATCTTCGATTATAGAATAGCAGAACCCGGAGCCAGAATGGCTGCCTATATTATCGATTCGATTATACAGATTGTGATTATTTTAGTATTTCTTTTCGGCTTACTTACCAGATCCTCTTTTTTTGGGGCTGATAAAAATGAAAATATTTCTTTTATTATGACTGCTTTTTTCTTCATATTGCTTTTTTGTTTCCAGTGGTTTTATTTTATCGTTTTTGAACTTATTACAAACGGACAATCTCCCGGAAAAAAGCTTATGAAAATAAGGGTGGTAAAGGCTGATGGCAAGCAGCTTGATTTCGAAACTATTGTTTTGAGGAATTTCCTGCGCGTCATTGACGGCTTCCCTGGATTTACTTTTGCCGCAGGGGGTCTGGTTTCCATTATTGATAGGAAGGCGAGAAGAATCGGGGATATTGTTTCCGATACAATTGTTGCATATGAAATGGAATTTAATCTCACAGAACCTGATTTTAAAACAAACTTAAGCATGGGAGTTAGAGCGGAAAAAGTTCTTATGATTAATAAGAAATTGAGTGAAGAACAGCTCTATGTCTTAAGAAAATTTCTTAACGAATGCGAGAAAATCCCCGAAGAAAAACGCCTTGCAGTAGCTTCAAAACTGGCTGAAAATATAAATAAAATGTTAGGATTAAAAGAATCGGCAGGTGAACCTGTAAAATTTATCGAAAGGATATATTGGGCACACACACATGAAAACAAAAAGTGAGAGATTTGTAGAAGAAAGAATCGAACGCTGGCGGAGACTGAAGGATATTCTTGTTCACATCAGGAAAAAATCTTTCAGGAAACTGGAGGATCCCGATGTAAGGGATTTTCCCTCTTTGTACAGAACAGTGTGTTCTGACCTTGCCGAAGCAAAAAGCCTGAAACTTTCTCCTGATGTAGTAAATTATTTGAACAATGTTGCAGGGCAGGCTCATAAGTATTTGTACGGCCTTTCATCCTTAAAAAAAAATGAGATAAAAGAGTATTTTTTTGAAAAAATTCCGGCTATAGTCATAGATTTTCGTCATTTTGTTATTCTATCAGCCGCTATTTTCTATGGTTCTTTTTTTATTACAATGGTAGTTGTTAATAACAATCCGGACATCGCAAAAAGGATTCTGCCTCAAATACTTCTTAACAGTCTGGAGGAAATGCACTCCGGCCAGACTTCCGAAAAGAGGAGCGGGAGCCTGAGTGCAGTTATGGTTTCGTACTATATATATAATAACACTTCTATTGCTTTTGCTTCCTTTGCCGCCGGAGTCCTTTTCGGAGCCGGAACCGTTTATCTTCTGCTCTATAACGGGATATTCCTCGGTACCGTATTCGGCTATCTTTTTTCTACAGGCAAGGGGGGGGATCTGCTTAGATTTATTTGTGCCCATTCGGCATTTGAGTTAAGCGGGCTTGTCATCTCCGGGGCTGCGGGCCTTTATCTTGGTTATTCCATAATTAGGGCAACCCGCTATAAACGCAAGGACTGGATAAAATTGCAGAAAAAGAATCTCATCCTCCTGATAGTTGCAAGTGCCATGTTAATTTTGACTGCGGCTTTTATCGAAGGTTTTGTATCTCCCTCTTTAATGCCTCTGGGCGGGAAAATCCTTGTCGGCGCTGCGTCAACAGCCTTTTTAATATTCTACTTCTTTTATTATCCCCTTAGAAAAAGAGTGAAGAAAAATGGATAAGATTAAGAAATTTTTTTACACCCCTGTTCTTTTCTCCTTTCTGACCGGGCTTTATGCAAAACCGGGAGGCGATGATGTCAGGGAGGCTCTTGGGAGAATAATCAAGAAGGTTCCTGAGCCAGGGGAAAAGAACAGATTTCTGGAAAAGATCTTTACCGCCATAAGCCGTTTTTTCATGAAAATTCTGGGGACAATTGGTGTTGTGGGTTTTTTTGTCGGAATTGCCCTGATAATAATTCTAGTTTTTATTGCTATTATTTTAATCAGCAGGTTCATTGCAAAGAAAGCTTCCAGGAATTTTTCTGGCAGACAAAAAAAAGAAAGCGAGGATGTCCGGAATAGGGAGTCATATCTTGAACTTTTCAGAGCGGGCGAAGCTTCTGCAAAAAACGGAAATTTCTCCGAGGCAATAGTTTATCTTCATAAATCAAGCATTCTTTTCTTAATTGATAAAAAATATCTGAACGTTGATGAAAAGTACACTAACAATGCAATAAAAATAATACTGGAAAAAGACAAAAAATATTTACAGCCCTTTGTAAGTATAGCCCGGCAGTCGGAAATTGTTATCTTCAAACATAAAAAAATAGGGAAGGAAATTTTTTCTCCCCTGTTTGCTGTGTATAAAAAGTATTTTCTGGAAGCAGTATGAAGGCTCTAATGAGATTTAATATTATAATACCCATTACGGCTCTATTCTTTGTCGTTATCTATGCTTTCCTCCTCCTTCTGGGAATCAGGTCTGTCAATACAGAAAACAAGCAAACTTCCAATACCTCGCATTATGGATTCAGCTATATCTACAGACTGCTGAAAGAACTTGGCTACAAAGTTAAAAGGGTTTCTTCCTATCGTATCGAATCCGGAAAAAACTGCTTCATTATGATAAATAATGAATTCAAAAACGATGTAGAACGAAAACAGGTTCTCTCGTGGGTAAAAGGGGGAGGTGTTTTGTTTCTCATAGGTGAAATGGGAAGCGAAAGAATAAACTCCGAATACAAACTAAAAACAGGATCAATTCAAAATATTAGTTTCAAAAAGGGAATGGGAAAAGATGTTAAAAACTTGAATTACAACTATGGTTCATATTTTGTCGGCGTTTCCGAAGAAAATATTTTAGTTAATTCGAACCAGGGGGCTTTGATAATCAAGGTAAAAACAGGGAAAGGGGTTATCTTCGCAGCAGCCGGTGCTAGTTTTTTTAATAATGGGCATATTAAAAAGGAGAATGCTGCCGTAATATTTAATAATATTCTTGGCAAATACTACGATGAGAAATACAACATCCTTTTTCTGGAAAAAGCACCGGAATACCGTGTTGATAAAAATCCTGTAATGATCTTGTTCCGGGGCAGGATTTTTTTCATTACCATGCATGTAATTTTAATGGTTCTGTTGTTTTGTTTCTGGAAGGCTAAAAGGTTTGGGAATGCCATGTCTCTTAATCCTTATGGAAGAAGAAAGATTACCGAACATATCGCCGCAGTGGGTGATTTTTATAGAAAAGCAAAAAAACGCAATTTAATTGAAAAACTGGAGATCGATTATTTTATTACAGTGATTACAAACAGACTCAGAATAAGCCGCAGCATATCTGCGGAAGCTCTTGCGGATAGAGTATCCCTGCACCTTAAAACTTGCAGCAGGGAATCTCTTATAAGTCTTTTGACTATTGATAAAAATCTTGATGAGACAGAACTTTGTAAACGCAGAAAAAAGCGGGATGATATATTAAACAAAATAAACAACCAGAAGGAGAGGGTATGAGCGGAGTATATTCAGTTTCAAAAGTTAATGAGATATCGGAAAAAATTAAAGAGGAACTTGGTAAAGTTATTATAGGACAGAAAAATGTGATTGAATCTCTATTGATTTGCCTTTTTTCAAACGGACACGTATTAATAGAGGGGGTTCCTGGACTCGGGAAGAGTTTGCTGGTTAATTCCTTAAGTTTTATTATGGGTGGAAAATTCAAGCGAATTCAGTTTACCCCGGATCTTATGCCGACTGATATAATCGGAACAACAGTTTTTAATATGGAAAAAAATACTTTTCAAATAAAAAAGGGGCCGATTTTTACGAACCTCCTGCTGGCAGACGAAATTAATAGGGCTCCGGCAAAAACACAGTCTGCCCTGCTCCAGGGTATGCAGGAAAAGAATGTTACAATTGACGGGAAAGATTATGCCCTGGATGATTTTTTTGTCTGTATTGCTACCCAGAATCCAATTGAAATGGAGGGGACTTATCCTCTGCCGGAAGCCCAGATAGATCGTTTTATGATGAAAATCCTTATTACCTATCCCGAGCAGAAAGATGAAAATGAATTACTCTGTAGATATAGAGATGGATTTTCACCTGAAGATCCGGGGTCGGTGGGTTTAAACAGATGTTCAAAAGATAAAAGATGCTGTTAAAGTAGTTACAGTCGATGACAAGATCATCAATTATATTACCAATATAGTTACGGCAACACGGATGTATCCGGGGGTGTCTGTGGGCTCCTCTCCCCGGGGCTGTGTTTCTCTTTTCTGTGCATCGAGGGTGAGGGCGGTAATGGAGGGCAGGGATTTTGTTATTCCTGATGATATCAAAGAGCTTGCAGTTCCCGTTTTGAGGCACCGGCTTATTCTAGAGCCCGAGGCGGAAATTGACGGAGCCTCAGCAGATAATTATATTGAGAAAATTCTGTCGGACATAGAGGTTCCAAGGTGATACCTGTTCCCACCAGGAAAATACTTAACATACTAGTTTTTCCCCTTATACTCCTTTGTTTCGGTCTGATTTTTAGAAACCTACTGTTAATCGGAGTCTTTATCGATATAGTATTTTTACTTTACTGCATAAGTGATATCTATGCGGCAATATTACTTGTATCGGGAAGGGATAGAATAGTATTTAAAACGGATTTCAGCAGGGTTTTTTCTATTGGGCGTAAAAATAAGATAAGTGTCAAGGTTATAAACCGCTGCGGAAAGAACCTTAGAATGGAGGTCCTTCTGGAATCTCCGGATTTCTGGCTTGATTTATCGAAAACAAAAGCATAGTTGTTTGCTTTGGCAAGAATGGACACCTATTGATGCGGGTGAAAACGCGAAAATAGATGTGCAATCATACGCAGAAATATTAAAAATATTGGAGATCTAATATTTAACAGATTTGTAATTTAATTCGTTAGTTCCTGTAAAAGATTTACCAAAAACCATGTGATTTGTGTTACGTCTTTCATATCTATCCACTCATTTTTAGTATGCACACGATTGGCTCCATTACTGTAATTTATTG